>NZ_JAEPRF010000008.1:0-155895 GCF_022501545.1 Macrococcus sp. PK | reverse complement strand
TCAAAGCATGTCTAGAAAAGGTAATTGTCTAGATAATTCTCCAATGGAGAATTTCTTTGGAATATTGAAACAAGAAATGTTTTATGGTGAATCATTTGATTCGTATGATGAGTTAGAAGAGGAAATTAATGATTATATGGAATATTATAATTTCGTCAGAAAGAAGAGAAAATTAAAAAGCAAGACTCCTGTAGAATACAGAAATCTTGCTTTAATGAAAGTAGCTTAATAAAAAGTTCAACTTTTTGGGTTCACTACACAATCGTCTCAGTTTTTATTGATTATTTTAATAATGGCTCACCTAACCACGTGATATATAAAGCCATTACTACAAAAGTCCCGGCAATAAACAATCCAGAAAGCATCATTAATTTAGCTGTCCCATGACCTGGATGTTTCATATGCATGAAATAATAGAATTGAAGTATGACTTGAATTAACGCCATTAATAATACTGCAGGAATAACAAATTCTTTACTTAATCCAGCTGCAACCATAGCAAAAGCAATTAACGTCAAGAAAATCATTATAGCAAATGTAGTAACCTGCATTCTCATTTCTTCAGTTCTTGTTCTTTTTTCGAAATTGTAACGATCCTGATTAAACTTTAAGTTGTTGTTAGTTTCATTTGACATTATCCTAACACCCCTAACAAGTAAACTACTGTGAAGATAAATACCCACACGACATCAATGAAATGCCAGTATAAAGCAGCTGTATTGAACTTCGCAGCGTTGTATACACTTAATCCACGTTTCATATTACGGATGATTAAAAGTATATTCCAAGTCAAACCAATAATTACGTGGAATCCGTGAGTTCCTACTAAGAAGTAGAAGGCTGAACCAAATGCACTTGATCTGAAAGTATGACCTTGATGGATATATTCAACGAACTCATAAATTTCTAAACCTAAGAAGCTTAAACCTAAAATTACAGTAACGATAAACCATGTAATCATTTTGCCGAAATCATAGTTTTTCATATGATATAGCGCATACACACTTGTTAATGAAGATGTTAATAATAACATCGTCATAACAAATGCTAAAGGTAAATTGAATAAATCTTTTGCTAAAAGGTGATCTTCACTTGGGACACGATCTTTTAATGCTAAGTAAGTAGCGAATAAAGATGCGAATAATGCAGTCTCTCCACCAAGGAATACCCAGAATCCTAATAACTTATTTTTACCTTCTAAAGAAGCTGTTTCAGGATGACTTGGCCATCTTTCAGCCGTCATTTTCTCTTCGTGATGTGCCATTATTTAACACCTCTTTCGTACTCAATTAGCTCATCTTTAGTAATATGATATCCTAAATCATCTTTTAGTGAACGCGCAATCATTGCGCCTGCTGTAATCGCTAAACCTAAAATTAATACAAATGGAGCCCAAGGTTGAGCTGGTAAATCTTTTACTGCATCTAACGCCCATTTTTGACCATCAGCTAAGTATAAAGTACCAAAAGCTGCTACAAATAATCCAAGTGATTGCATAAATGGCAAGATTGAATTATTAGGCATATGAATATCACCTAAAGATTCAGCAGGTAAAATCTCACCGTTACCTTGTTTTTTCTCTAAATCAAACGCATCTAAACCACGAACAAGTGGTGTTTGAGCAAAGTTGTAGAATGGAGTTGGTTGTGGAAGTGACCATTCTAAAGTACGACCGTCGCCCCAAGCATCGCGACCTACTTTTGGCGCTTTAGCTAAAGTAATCACAACGTTAACTAACAAGATAATTACTGCCACAGCCATCGTTAATGCACCGATCGTGGATACTAAGTTAAATGTATCGTAACCTTGACCAGGTAAGTATGTGAATACACGTCTTGGCATACCCCATAAACCTAAGAAATGTTGTACTAGGAATGTTAAATGGAAACCTGTTACGAATAAAACAAATGAAATTTTACCTAATTTTTCGTTTAAAATCTTACCGAACATTAACGGGAAGTAAAAATGTAATCCTGCAAGTAATGAGAATACTACCCCACCAACGATAACGTAATGGAAATGCGCTACGATAAAGTAAGAATCATGATATTGATAGTCAGCTGGCGCTGATGCTTGCATTACACCAGTAACTCCACCCATAACGAATGATGGAATAAATGCTAATGCATAAAGCATCGGCGTCGTAAATTCGATACTACCACCCCAGATTGTTAATAACCAGTTAAAGATCTTAACACCTGTTGGTACTGCAATTGCCATAGTAGCAACCGCGAAAATTGCGTTTGCAGTTGGACCCAGACCTACTGTAAACATGTGGTGAGCCCAAACCATGAATCCTAAGAAACCAATTAATACTGTAGCGAATACCATCGCTGAATATCCGAATAAACGTTTTCTTGAGAATGTAGCGAAAATCTCAGAGAAAATACCGAATGCCGGTAATACTAAGATGTAAACTTCTGGGTGACCGAAAATCCAGAATAAATGTTCCCAGATAATTGTGTTACCACCTTGTGATACTACGAAGAATCCTGTACCAAACATTCTATCGAAAATTAATAAGAATAATCCGATAGTAAGTGGTGGGAATGCGAATACGATTAATACTGAAGCAACAAACGTTGTCCATGTAAATAACGGCATACGCATATATGTCATACCTGGTGCACGCATATTCATAATTGTAACCACAAAGTTAATCCCTGCAATTAATGTACCAGCACCAGAAATTTGTAAACCTAAAGCATAGAAATCAATACCGTGTCCAGGTGATGCTAAAGATAATGAAGCATATGATGTCCAACCTGCGTCAGGTGCTCCACCTAGGAACCAAGATAAGTTTAAGAATATTCCACCAAAGAAGAATAACCAAAAACCTAATGCATTTAAGAATGGGAATGCTACGTCACGTGCACCAATTTGTAAAGGTACTACAGCGTTCATAAATGCGAATAATAACGGCATAGCCGCTAAGAAAATCATTGTTGTACCATGCATCGTAATTATTTCATTAAATAGACCTGCTGAAACAAAATCATTTTCAGGAACAGCAAGTTGAATTCGAATAATCATTGCTTCAATACCACCCATGGCGAAGAATAATCCACCCATGATAAGATATAATATTGCAATTTTTTTATGGTCAACTGTTGTTAAATATTCCATAATTAAACCACGTTTTTTTTGTGTAGCCAATTGTGTAACCTCCCTTTATTTATTACTCTTCAACTTTTCGTTCCATTAAGTATTTAGTTAATGCATCGATGTCTGAATCAGATACTTTATACGAACCAGTCATTTTATTCCCTGGTTTGTATTTTTCAGGATCTTTAATCCATTTTTTTAAGTTTTCTTCGTTATGTTCTAAAACGCCAGCAACTGTTGTTCTTTCTCCGAAAGTTGTTAAGTTAGGACCTTTTGCTCCTTTACCAGTTGGTGTTACCGCGTGACAACCTTGACAAGATTGTTTAAATACCTTTTCACCTTGTTTAGCATCAGTTGTTGCCACAGGTTTTTTCACATCCTGCATTTTAGATACCCAAGTTTTAAAATCATCTTTAGACATTGTTTTAACTTTAAAGTCCATCAATGCATGTGAAGGTCCACATAACTCTGCACATTTACCATAGAACATATTTTTAGCATCTTTAGCTTTATCACCATCAAATACTAAATAGAATTTATTGATGTTCTCAACATTCGTATCCATCTTACCACCAACTGCTGGAATCCAGAATGAGTGTTTAACATCTGATGAATGTAATTTGAAATAAACTTTTGTATCCGTCGGTACAACAAGTTCTTGGCTTGTCACAATCTTTTGGTTTGGATATTCAAATTCCCACCAGTAAAGATTTGCAGTTACATCGACTACGATTTCTTTATTCTTTCCTTTTGCATCTACTTTATCCATAGCTTTCGTATCAGCTAATTTAAAAGTTAGCATAACTGTTGGAATTGCTAAAATTATTAATAAAAGAATTGGAATAGTTGTCCAGATAATCTCTAACTTATGATTACCGTGCACATCTTTCGGTACAAAATTCTCTCCAACTTTACTACGTCTGAATTTTACAACTGCTAAAACGAAAATAACGACAACAACTGCAATAACAAATAGCATGATGTAAACCGCTAACATCATTAAGTTGAATTGATCTTTTGAAACTTCCCCTGCTGGACGTAAAGCTGATAAATGTGGTTCACCACAACCAGCTAAAGTCATTAATAATAATGAAATTAAGCCCATCAACTTTACATTCTTAAATTTGTTTTTCATTAAATTCTAACCCCTCTTTCACCATTCATAATCAAATCATTTGAATTAATGTAACTACTACTATCATAACAAAAAAGATCATCAAATAGTTTAAAGAATAAATAAACATTGTCATTGCCCATCTGTTTTCTTTAACATTTGACTTAAACCCTGATACAGCAAGCAAAAGCCAACCTAGATTTAAGATTGTGGCAAGTACTATAAAAATAGTTCCTAGTTCATCCATTAAAAATGGTGTTGGAAGAAGTAAAGCAACCCAGAAAAGCATTCCAAGTCTAGTTCTTTCAAAACCTTTAACAGATGGCAACATCGGTATCCCCGCCATAGCATATTCTTCTTTACGTTTTATAGCCAGCGCATAAAAATGTGCCGGTTGCCAAATAAACATAATGACGAATAACATCCATGCTACCTTTGAAAGATTAGGATCAATTGCAGCCCAACCCACAAGTGGTGGAATCGCTCCTGGAAAACTACCTATTATAGTATTTGACACTAAATGACGTTTAGACCAAACAGAATACATCACCACATAACCAAATATCCCTAAGAATCCGATTATTCCTGTTTCAATATTTATCATGAAAAGTAAAACTTCTCCGATGAACATCAATAATAAACTCAGCTGGAATAGTGATTGAGAAGCAATTTTCCCGGTAACACTTGGCCGTTCCTGTTTACTTGGCATAATGCGGTCAATATCTTGATCATAAAAATTATTTAATGCACAACTTCCTGCCATAATAAGTGTAGATCCCGTAAGCATCGTTAATAATTCAGGAATGCTATTTAAAAATGAACGTTGTGTCATCATGATAGCAAGAAATGCTCCCGCAAACGTCGGTATCAAATTACCTTGAACGAGACCAAGTTTGACAATTGCTTTGACATCTTTAAATGTCAATCGCGTTTGTTCGACCGATTTGACGCTCTTTAAGACTTGTTCATTTTGCATTTTCACCCTCCTTTAACAATACTAACGCATATAATAACAATAATATATGAAAACTGTCACATTTTCTATACATTTTCGAAATTAAATTGTGACATTTTTCTATTTCTCTACAATTATAAATAATTCACGAATGTGACACATTTACTTTAAAGTTAGATTGTTATACTATATCTTAAGTATATACTGAAGTCGCGATGTAATAAAGTTTACATTTACACTTCACGTGCATAATGATAATTAGAGGTGAAGTATTTGTTAAAAGAAAAGAATTTAAAATGGTTATCTTTGTTTACGACCGTACTGATGATACTAGTACAAATCGGTGGTGCGCTAGTAACAAAGACGGGTTCTGCTGACGGATGTGGTAATAGCTGGCCACTTTGTAATGGTAAGTTTGTACCGACACATATTCCTATGGAAACATTGATTGAACTCGCACATCGTGGTGTATCTGGACTTGCTTTGATTTCGGTAACATGGCTTGTTGTTTTAAGCATTAAATATATTGGTCATAAAAGAGAAACAAAGTTTTTATGCTGGATGAGTATCGGCTTTATTTTTGCACAAGCTTTAATCGGTGCAGCTGCTGTAATCTGGCAACAAAATGGATTTGTATTAGCATTACATTTCGGAATTTCATTAATTAGTTTTAGTTCTGTGTTTTTACTCACATTATTAATATTTGAAGTAGATCAAAAGTTCGACGCTACAAAATTAGTGATACATTCTCATTTAAGAAGACATACAATAGCTTTAACAAGCTTTATTTATATTGTAATTTATAGTGGCGCCCTTGTACGTCACGAAAAAGCTAGCCTTGCTTGTCTGAGCTGGCCACTTTGTAAACAAGGACAAATCGGTTTGCCCGAAACATTTTTTGAATGGGTACAGATGAGTCACCGTACACTAGCTTTTATCTTATTTATATGGTTAAGTTACGTTGTTTACCATGCCGTAAAAAATTATAGTCAGTATCGTGTTATTAAATACGGATACTCAATCGCATTTTTATTAATTTGTTTACAAGTAACGACAGGTGCGTTGTCAATATTTACGATGCTAAATTTATATGTGGCATTATTACATGCATTATTTATTACCTTACTATTTGGGTTGCTGTGCTATTTCTTACTTCTCATTTCTCGTGCAACGCAAAAATAACCTGCCACGGCAGGTTATTTTTTTCTATTTTTTAAGCTTCTGAAATTTCCACTAATAAATCTGTCGTTTGTATACTATCTCCCGTATTAACATAAACTTTGTCAATAGTACCTGAGAATGGTGCTTGGATTGTCGTTTCCATCTTCATCGCTTCAGTAATAATTATAGGTTGACCTTTCGTTACAACATCACCTTCTTTTACTTTTACGTCACCGACTGTTCCTGGCATTTGTGCACCGATATGACTTCTATTTTTCGGATCTGCTTTAGGAATTGTTGCTAGACTAGGTTCAACGTTTGTATCCTTAACATATACTTTACGACTCATACCATTAAAGTCGAAGTAAACCCATCTATATCCATCTTCATGAACATGTCCTACACTAATTAAATTCACAATCAATGTTTTACCTTCATCAATAGCTATTTCAACTTTCTCATTTTTACGCATTCCATAGAAGAATGTTGGTGTATCTAGTAACGATACATTTGCAAACTTTTCATGTGTTGCAATGTATTGTTCATAAACTTTTGGATATAAGGCATAACTGATAATATCTTGTTCTGTTACTTGTTTATGCTGTTTTTCCTCAAGTTCATTGCGTAACAAATCGAAATCAACCGGTGCTAATAATTCACCAGGACGAACATCGATACTTTCAATATCTTTCAGTACTACTTTCTTAAGTGCTTCCGGGAAACCATTCACTGGTTGGCCAATCTCACCTTTAAAGAACGATACAACAGATTCCGGAAAATCTAATGTTGCCCCACGCTCAATAACTGACGTTTCATCTAAGTCATTTTGAACCATGTATAAGGCCATGTCTCCTACTACTTTAGATGACGGTGTAACTTTAACGATATCCCCAAACATTAAGTTAACGCGTCTATACATATCTTTAACTTCACTGAAACGTTCTCCTAAACCTAAACTCTTTGCCTGCATCCCTAGGTTAGAGTATTGACCACCAGGCATTTCATGTTTATATATTTCTGTATGTGGCGATTTAATATCACTTTCAAAATCTTTATAGTAGTGACGTACGCCTTCCCAGTAATGCGATAATTTTTCCATACCATCAATGTCAGCTCTCATTTGACGCGTTTTACCATTTAATCCATAGAATAATGTATTGGAACTTGGTTGACTTGTTAACCCACTCATTGCTCCAAGTGCTGTATCTACGACGTCAACACCAGCTTCTATAGCTCTTGAATAAAGCATGACACCATTTCCACTCGTATCATGAGTATGCAAATGAATCGGCATATTTACAGTTGCTTTCAATTCACTTACAAGCTCAAATGCAGCTTCTGGTTTAAGCAGACCGGCCATATCTTTAATCGCTAAAATATGGAATCCTTCGCGCTCCATTGCTTTTGCCATTTTTTTATAATAATCTAGCGTATAAATGCTTGAACGTTCTGGGTTTAATATATCACCAGTATAACAAATTGCGCCTTCAGAAATCTTACCGGCTTTGAGAACCGCTTCATTTGCCACTTTCATTTGATCTAACCAGTTTAATGAATCAAATATTCTGAATACATCGATTCCAGCTTTCGCACTTTCTTCTACGAATTTTGTTACTACATTGTCCGGATAATTTTTATATCCAACAGCATTGGAAGCACGGAGTAACATCTGGAATAAAATATTCGGTATAGCTTTACGTAATCGCTCAAGACGTTGCCACGGATCTTCTTTCAGAAAATTATACGCTACATCAAATGTAGCTCCTCCCCACATCTCGAGAGAAAAACTATCCTTTAGATAATGACTAGTCATCGGTGCTACTTCTAATATATCTTTCGTACGGACACGTGTTGCAAGTAATGATTGATGTGCATCACGAAACGTTGTATCTGTTATTAAAACATCTTTTTGATCAAGCAACCATTGTTTAACATATTCAGGTCCATGCAAATCTAATAACTGTTTCGTTCCTGATTCTGCACTCGGTTCCATTTTTTCAATATAAAGTGGCTCGAAATTAGGTTTTTCTTTTTTCTCAACACCTGGAAAGCCATTCACAGTCACATTTGCAATATATTCTAACGTCTTCGTACCGCGGTCGCGCGGTGTTTTAATCTCAAATAGTTCTGGCGTATCATCGATAAAATTCGTTGTATAATTGCCACTCACAAACTTAGGGTGTTTCACGACATTGATTAAAAACTGCAAGTTCGTTTTAATACCACGGATACGCATTTCACGTAATGAACGTATCATTTTTTCTTCTGCTTGTTTAAAAGTAATCGCTTGGGTAGAAATTTTTACAAGTAAAGAATCATAATAAGGAGAAATTTCAGCTCCCTGAAAACCATCACCGGCATCTAAACGCACACCAAAGCCTCCGGTAGAGCGATATGCCATAATTGTTCCTGTATCTGGCATAAAATCATTCAATGGATCTTCTGTCGTAACACGACACTGAATTGCATAACCTAATGTAATAATATCCTCCTGCTTCGGCATAGCAATGCGCCCATCATGCATGTTCTCACCGTCAGCAATCAATATTTGTGTTTTTACAATATCAACACCCGTTACCATCTCAGTTATAGTATGTTCAACTTGAACACGTGGATTCACTTCTATAAAGTAAAAATCATTCCCGCTCACTAAAAATTCTACAGTACCTGCATTTATATAATTGATCTTTTTCATCAACTGAATAGCTGCTTCACAAATGCGCATTCTTAAATCATCATTTAAACCAACAGAAGGCGCAACTTCAACTACCTTTTGATGACGACGCTGTACTGAACAGTCACGTTCAAATAAATGAACCAGATTACCATGCATGTCTCCAAGTATTTGAACTTCAATATGTTTTGGTTGTTCAATATACTTCTCTAGGTAAACTTCTGCATTACCAAATGATTTTAATGCCTCTGACTGGGCACGTTGATAGGCATCTTCCAATTCTTCCTGATTGTTAACGATGCGCATCCCTTTTCCGCCACCACCAGAAATGGCTTTAATAATTATAGGGAAACCATATGAATCTGTAAATTCCTTTACTTCTTCAAAAGAAGTAACAGCATCCTTCGTACCAGGAATAATCGGTAATTCTGCCATTTCTGCTGTCGCACGTGCTTTCACTTTATCTCCAAACATATCTAAATGTTTCGTTTCTGGACCAATAAATATAATACCTTCTTCAGCACAACGTTCAGCAAAAGTCATATTTTCACTTAGGAAACCATAACCAGGATGAATTGCATTTGCACCACATTTTTTTGCTATTTCAATAATTCGTTCGATATGAAGATAACTTTCAGTCGGACCAATATCCTCACCAACTAAATAAGACTCATCCGCTTTGTATCTATGAAGAGAACCTTTATCTTCTTTTGAATAAATTGCTACAGTTGGTATATCTAGTTCGGTTGCTGCGCGGAAAATCCTTATTGCGATTTCCCCACGATTTGCTACGAGTAACTTTTTAATGTGTTTCATACAATTCCTCCTCGGCTTATTATGTTATCCTTTTCACATATATTATATACAATCCTTTACCGAAATAAAATTGTTAAGTCATATTATACATAAAATATTCATTTGCGTCATACTAATATTATAATGTGTTATACTCATAAAATGTGTTTACATCAATGATTAATTCAAAAATGCATGTGTCAAAAGACACATGCATTTTTGTAAACGTATTCATTTTTTTGAATAAAATTTATTGTTCTAATGATTTCTTTTTCACATCTTTTGCAGCCATTAATAGTAATCCAACCGCTATCGATAAGCTTAACAAGCTTGATCCACCATAGCTTAAAAATGGAAGAGGAACACCTGTTAAGGGAATTAAGCCAGATATACCTCCAAGATTAATAAAAGTCTGAATTCCGATATAACTTGCTACACCAACACATATAAGCTTATAGAAAACAGTATCTGCAAGTGCGGCATACATAAATCCTTTATATACGATAAAGAATAATAATGAAATAATGATAATGACACCAACGAGCCCTAATTCTTCAGAAATAACTGCAAAAATAAAGTCTGTATGTGGTTCAGGAAGATACCCCAGCTTCATTACACCATTTCCTAAACCTTTACCAAATATCCCTCCATTACCAATTGCCATTAAAGAGTTAGATAAATGATAACCTGCGCCTTCTTCATCTTTAAAAGGATTTGCAAGCACTTCAAAACGTTGTTGTTGATGCGTCGCTAATAGCTTTCCAGTGATTAAAAACATTCCGGTCATAATAAGTACAACCGCCCCACTTACTAAACCAACCATAATCATCATGGCACGAAACGCGATACCTGAATATAAAAAGATACATCCGATAATCATTAATATTATCATCGTTGAGCCAAAGTCATTCTGAATAATTACAAGCCCTGCACATATACCTACCAGAACAAGTGGCGCTATAATATCCCAGCTCATCTTTTCCAGGTTTTCTTTCTTATCATAGATATAGGCTAAATAAATAATTACAACAATTTTTAGTAATTCTGAAGTTTGTAACTGCATGAAACCAAGAGGCAACCAACTTTTTGCACCATTAACTTCTATTCCAAACAAACGCGTAAAAAGTAATAGAATCATAATCGCAATGATCGAAAATTGTTGGACACGTTTATTTTTAATGATTTTTATGGACATGAAATATGCCATAAAAAAGACGATTCCAAAACTTAAAATAATAGTCACTAATTGACGTATATAAAAATAATTTGGTGATTTAGGTATACCACCTGTCAACGTCCCACGCGTTGCAGCGACCATACTCGCACTGTAAATCATCACTAAACCTATCAATACGAGTGAAACATAACTCAATAGTAGAGGGAAATCCACGTACTTTGTATAATCTTTTATGTATTCGATAAAATTTCTTATGTGTTTCAAAAGAATCCGCTCCTGAAATAAAATTAAGTCTAAAGCAAACGCTCTAGACTTTAGACATTTGTGAAGGCATCATGTAATTTAGAAAGTTCTTTCTCGAGAGCAGATAAAATCTTTTTGCCTTCATCTTTTTCAATTAATCCGATACGTGTTGCAAAATCTACTTCACGACTTAAACCGAACATCTGTGTATCTAACACCTCTTCATAAAGAGGACATTGTGGCATTGTTAAATTGTCCATTTGAACTTTAATCAACTGCAAAATTTTCTCTGCATCTTGATTGAGCTGGTCATATGCCTTTTGTTTGTAATCTAAATGGTCACGCATAGCATACACCTTCATTTCATTATTCTTATACTTTAAAATTCTATATGACAAGTCCTTAAAAATCAAGCATTTACTTAAATAGAATATGGTATTATAAATATGAAAGGGTGATAGTATGATTATACAGATTAAAGGGAAAGTAAAATTCAATATTACATTAGATCCATCTACTTTTATCTTTGATGATCGCAAAGTTGAAATGGAAGCGCTTTTACAAGGTGAATCTTCAGGTGAAGAAAAAATAAGCTTCCAGGATAATTATGAATGGAACCGTGAAATATTAGAAGGTGGTTCAAAACCTCCGACACTTGTTTCTGAAAAGAAATTTAAGAAACAAGCATTATTAGAAGGTACTTTCTTAATGAATATGCATTCATTTATTATTAATGCAGAACCAGATAGCGATGCAACAAAAGTCGAATTATCGAATGAAGATACTAAAGTGCAAATTACTTTAGCTGAATTGAAGACACTATACTTCCAGTTTTCTAAAGACGGTAAACGTTTATACGACGATGGCATGGTTGATGCTTACTTATATAACGACGAACTCAAATTAATCATGAAACACGTTACAGGTATTGCGTTAATTTAATTATTTTAGTTAATCATTCGAAATTTATTATCACAAAAAGAAGCTCAAGACATTCGTCTTAAGCTTCTTTTTGTTGTCGCTCTTTATGCAATCGATATCGATACAATCCAAGTACAATCGCTGCAATGATTAAACTTTCACCGACAGGTAAAAATACTGCCAGGAAGTTTAATATAATACAACCCAGGAATAATAAAATATATATGACCACATTTTGCCAAGGTTTTAATTTTCTCGCAAATCCTAAATTATAAACTATTGCACTTAATATAAATATCGCAATCAGCAAATACCACATTCCACTCTCTGGATGTTTATCAACTGCAAAAAGTTTAGCAAGAAATGACATTCTTTGTTCAGGATCTACGCTGACTTGCGCATTGCCGATCATAAAATTCATTGATTACTCCTCCTCTTGTATCGCTGCTTTTGCTTTCTTTTGCTCTCTTTCACGTTGAGATTTATCTAATGTTTTCTTTCTTAAACGAATTGATTCAGGTGTAACTTCAACTAATTCATCGTCATTTAAATATTCTAAAGCTTCTTCTAACGTTAAAGTTCTTGGTTTTTTCATCGTTGTTGTTTGTTCTTTAGTAGCACTACGGATATTGTTTGCAGCTTTAACTTTAGTAATGTTTACTGTTAAGTCATTATCACGTGAGTTTTCACCAACGATCATACCTTCGTATACTTCAGTACCCGGTTCCATAAAGTTTACACCACGATCTTCTAGAGCTAAGATAGCATATGTTGAAGCTACTCCTTTATCCATAGAAACTAATACGCCGTTACGACGTCCACCGATACGCCCTTTTAATAATGGACGGTATTCATCAAATGTGTGATTTAAAATCCCATAACCACGTGTCATTGACATGAATTCAGTACGGTAACCGATTAATCCACGTGCAGGTACGTTAAAGATTAAACGTGTTTGACCATTACCACTGTTAACCATATCAACCATTTCACCTTTTCGTGTTCCTAAAGATTCAATAACTGATCCAGTATTTTCTTCTGGTACATCAATTTGAACGCGTTCATATGGCTCATATTTCTTACCATCAATTTCTTTTACGATAACTTCTGGTTTAGAAACTTGTAATTCGAATCCTTCACGACGCATATTTTCAATTAAGATAGATAGATGTAATTCACCACGACCAGAAACAGTCCAGCTATCAGGACCAACAGACTCAACGCGTAATGATACATCTGTCTCAAGCTGTGATTCTAAACGATCTTGGATATTACGCGCAGTAACAAATTTACCTTCTTTACCTGCAAACGGAGAATTGTTTACTGAGAAAGTCATTTGTAATGTAGGCTCATCGATACGTAATATCGGTAAAGCTTCCGGTGTATCTACAGGCGTAACAGTTTCACCTACGTTAATGTCTTCCATACCAGATACGGCAATTAAATCACCAGCATATGCTTTTTCAATTTCAACACGTTTTAAACCGAAGAAACCAAAGATTTTAGTAACACGGAAATTTTTAATTGTTCCGTCAATCTTTATTAATGAAACTTGTTGTCCTACTTCCATCGTTCCACGGAACACTCGGCCAATACCGATACGACCTACATAGTCATTGTAATCTAATAAAGCGACCTGGAATTGTAATGGCTCGTCACGGTTATCAACTGGTGCTGGTACATAATCGATAATCGTTTCGTATAAGCTTTGCATGTTTTCATCTTGAGTCGACGCATCAAGACTAGCAGTACCATTAATAGCTGAAGCATATACTACAGGGAAATCTAACTGCTCATCATTTGCTTCTAATTCAATAAATAAATCATATACTTCGTCTAAAACTTCTTCAGGTCTTGCTGAAGGTTTATCTATTTTATTTACTACCACTACAGGTTTTAAGTTTTGTTCTAATGCTTTCTTTAATACGAAACGTGTTTGAGGCATAGTTCCTTCGTATGCATCTACAACCAAACATACACCATCTACCATTTTCATGATACGCTCTACTTCACCACCGAAGTCAGCATGCCCTGGTGTATCCAGAATGTTGATACGCGTTCCTTTGTAATCGATTGCTGTGTTCTTTGCTAAGATCGTGATACCACGTTCTCTTTCGATATCATTCGAATCCATCGCACGTTCTTCAACGTGTTCATTTGAACGGAATGTACCTGATTGTTTTAATAATTCATCAACTAGGGTAGTTTTACCATGGTCAACGTGGGCGATAATTGCAATATTACGAACATCTTCTCTAAAATTTGTCATTAATTTGTTTCTCCTTAATCGAACTAGAGTTTATTATGTAACTGTGATATTATAACATATTATAGGTTAATTATATATCGATAAATTCCAGATTCAAAATTTAAGGGGTGTTTTTTTTGAAAAAAAGTAAGTTACCATTTTTTATGTTAGCAATTTTTGCCGTGTTAATGTTAATTCTCTTCAGCATCGGATTAGCTGAATTAAATTATTTATTAATCGTCATATCAATTATTTTATTCACAGTAACGTTTGGATATGGATTTACACTAAAAAGTCAATACCGAAAAAATGATTGGTTATAGTAATTTTGTAAAACTGCATAGTAATCTTTGCAGTTTTTCTTATATTTAGAATCAAAATTAATTTTCTGAACAAATATTTATTAAAAAATTGAAATGCTGCAATTTGCACACAATTCAATCGTCTATTATATTATGGATGTATTGATTCTATATAGAGGTGATAACATGATATTAAAACCAAGACAAAAGAATAAACATCTTGCTTATTTAGAAGCTTTAGAAGGAAGAATTGAATTTTCTGAAGACCAGTTAGAAAGATTAGCATTACTGCGTAATACCGAAAGATTAGAAATTGAATTTGAAACTTTTCTTAATCATTTAAACGCCGATTGTTTTGATATGATATGGCAATTTAATTATTCAGATTATCATGTTGATGCATTAATTAACGTCATATTAGTATCTGAATCTGCAATTTATCTTTTTAAACTCAACAATTATTCAGGTCCGCATTATGTTAATAACGAAGGCATTCTTGCGCACTACATTACTGAACAGCCGCAGTTGGATATATTGCAGTTAAACTGCGTAAAATATTCAATATATTCAATATTAGATACCAAATACAAACATTTACCAATATATATTAAATGTGTGTGCATGGATGAAATGTTTGAACTTGATTCCAATTCTGATCACTATCCATTTCTTTTTAGACACGATATCATTCCATATATAAAAAAAATCAACAAAATGAATAAAAAAAAAGCACTCAGAACAGTGAGTACTTAAAAAGTGCACATATTGAGCCAATCATTATCAAACAATCTACTTATAATACAGGCATCGTCTGCCCAAAATGTAAAGCATTAAATCACATTTCAAAATACAAATCACTTGCATATTGCAGTCAATGTCAGACGATACATACTATCGATGAAATTTTTAACTATACTTTGAATGCGTTAATACAATTACACTCCGATCAATCCATCACTAAAGCGAAAATACAAAGATTTTCTGATTACTTCTTTACGAATTATCAATTACAAAAACTTTTTCCGAAATCCAAAAAGAAACAAATAAACCAAATTATCGTTTAGAAAATCTACCTTGATGTATTTTTTCTAATTCAACTTTAAAAGGATTAAGATAATCATTCATTATTTCAGCATGTAGAGTCTTATTCGCTACGACGATTGAATTAGCAGTTAATAGATTAACCGTTTCACCTAACTGGTTAGTAACGACACCGCCAACTTCTTCGACAATAATTAATCCGCCAGCGAAATCCCATGGATGTAGTCGAAGTGTAATATATGCATTTATCTTGCTTGATGCTACATAAGCAAAGTCTAATGCAGCAGAACCATAACTTCTTGCACTGCGTGAATCTCTGACAAGCGGGATATAAATATCACGCGTAAAATCTTTCGTTAACCAATTGGGGTTCATAGAAATAATAGACGTCGCGAGTGGTGTTTCTATTAGATTTTCTAACTTTACACCGTTTTTGTATGCACCATGTCCTGCACGTGCTTCAAATAATATATCTCTCATAACATCATAGACAACACCTGCATATTTTTCACCGTCAATAAATATCCCGATAGATATCGCAAAATTTTCTTGTTGATGGACAAAATTTAATGTACCATCTATCGGATCTATAATCCAGAGGACGCCGTTTAAATTGTCTATATCTTTTCCACTACCTTCTTCACCAATAATTCGATGGTCAGGATATTTATCTTGTATACGATTAAAAAGGAATTTTTCTGTTGCTTTATCCATATTTGTAACAAGATCATTTGGATTTGATTTTGTTTCTATTAAAAGTGGTTCATTTAATTGTTTGCGGATATTTTCTCCAGCCTGCAATGTGATATCTTTTAAAAAATTATAAAGTTCCATAAGCACTCCTCCTGTTCCATATATTATACACAAGAATAAATATATGCAAAAAAGTTTTATCTTTATGTTTTTTCATGTAATGTTGTAATTATCATAATTCAAATGAATTTAAATTAAAAATAAGCGAGGTTTCTATGGTTAAATATACTTTTACAAAAAAAGATTTCGATGTTTTTAATATTGATGGCCTTGCACCACGTATGGAAGCATTGATTGAAACGACACGTCCTAAGCTAGAAGCTCTAGGAGAACATTTTAGTGCATATTTAAGTGAACATACAGATGAAACTTTCTATCCGCACGTTGCCAAACATCTACGCAGAAAAACTAATCCCCCAAATGATACATGGGTTGCCTTTGCTACGAATAAACGGGGCTATAAAATGTTACCACATTTTCAAATTGGATTGTTTGGCAGTCATGCATTTGTATTATTCGGAATTATTTATGAGTCTCCTGATAAGGAACGTATGGCGAAAAAATGGAAGAAACAAATCAAAACAATTCAAGAATTAGGTGATGAATATATCATTAAGGGCGATCATATGAAAGAAAATTATGATGTCATTAAAGATATAAAAAAGAAAGATATCGAAGCTTATATCGATCGGCTTATTAATGTCAAAAAAGGTGAATTAATGTTTGGTAAAGTGTTTTATCCTGGTGATGCTGCATTAAAATCGGATAAAGCATTTATTCAGGAAATTGAGAAAACATACTTTGAATTATTACCTTTATATCAATAAAAAACGCCCTAGGGCGTTTTTTTTATTGATTATGATTATTATTATAATTATCACGACGTTCGTCAACGGCATCTTTTGTATTATCTACATAAGTTACTCGGTCACGGTCACCATCATGATTGTTATCAAATGTGTTTCGCTCATTTGTAGCGTTGAAATCATGATCAACGTTTGAATGATTTTTCTGCTCGATTACTGTATCACGATCAGCTTCAACTGTACGATTGTTATAGTTAACTTCACGTTCTTTCGATACATCTGCATCATAAACGTATTCGTTATTACGTTCACGTTCGATATTTTCATCACGTTCCACATAATCAGGTGCAACGTTACGTTTTCTTTCAACAGTTTCTACTTCACGATGATCTTCATAAAAATCATTATTAGTTATTACTTTATCTTTACGCGCAAACAATAAAATTGCTGCGATAAAGAAAAATAAAGGGATAAATCCTAATACGATAGTTAAGAATAATGGTGCAGTAAGTAATCCTGCTAGTAATAACATAACTCCCGCTAAAATGCGCTTTTTCATTTTAAGTAAACCAATTAGACCAAATAATAACGGTAAAATTGTATATGCTATAATGCCCCATACACTCTTAATCATTAATGGAACTAATTCATCAACTGACATATTTGCTTCATTTAATGAATTCTGCAAATCAGGATTTTTTCCTAATTCATTATTCAATGCTTCTTTTAACTGTGTCACAAACTCAGGATTATTACCATTCACTAATAATTGATAAAGACCGAAGATTGATAGTGCAAGTAATGGTAGCCAAGCTAACCAACCAAAGATTTTTTCCGGAACGCGGCTTACAGGTTTAACTGTTTGTGTGTATTCTCTACGACTCATATGTTCATCTCCTTATTACTGTATTTAAATATTCTATACCCTACTATAACCTATATATGCATGAATTTAAAAATAAAATAAAAAAGTAAGCCAATAACCTTAATTATTATCAATTTAAACTCATCTTAAATTTTAAAAATAGTTCATTATAGCGCTTAATATTCTCAAATCCTAGATTTTCGTATACTTCAAGTTTTTCCTGTAATGCTTTACTTGGGTAAAATCGCTCATCTTCTCTCGTTTCTTTATCAAGTAATTTATAACTTGCTGTGTTTGGTGTAGCATAACCAACCCATTCAGTATTCTGCTTACCAATTTTTGCATCTAATAAAAAGTTAATAAATGTATGCGCACCATCAACATTTTGAGCTGTTTTGGGAATGACCATATTATCAAACCATAGATTCGATCCTTCTTTCGGTACTACAAAATCTAAATTTTCATTTTCAGTCATAATATCAGCACCCATACCACTCCAAACAACTGCAACGTCCGCTTCCTTTTGAACCATCATCGTATTGATTTCATCACCAACGACACCTTTAACATTCGGACCTAACTTTTCAAGCTTTTGTTCTGCCTTATCAAGTTTTTTGGGGTTTGTTTCATTTAATGATTCACCCATGCTGTTTAGTGAGAATCCAAGTGCCTCACGCGCACCATCTACAATAAGGACGTTATTTTTAAGACGTGGATCCCAAAGACTTTCCCAGCTTGAGAAGTCAATGTCTTTTGTTTTATCAGGATTATAGAGAACGCCTACTGTTCCCCAGAAATATGGGATCGAATATTTATTTCCTTTATCAAAATCAAGATTCATAAAATCCGGATTAATATTTTTTAGATTCGGTAGTTTCTTATGATCTATCGGAATAAGAAGTTTCTCTTCCTTCATCTTCTGAATCGCATATTCACTTGGTACTGCAATATCATAATGTGTACCACCATTTTTAATTTTTGCAAGCATTGATTCATTAGAATCGAAAGTTTCTAAAATTACGCGAATCCCGTACTCTTTTTCAAACTTTTTAAGTAAAGCAGGATCAATATATTCTCCCCAGTTATAGACATAAAGTATATTACCTTTACCGCTTTTTGGTGGTGGATCGATAAATTTAGCTGAGAAAAGTAAAAGTACAGCTACTGCTAGTGATATAAAAATTAACTGCATTAATCGCTTCATTTCACAACACCTGCTTTCACTTTTCTTCTTTTATCTTGTTTATTTGAGATAAAGTAGTAGATTAAAATAATTGTCATGACAATTATGAATAGTAATGTACTAATCGCATTGATTTCCATAGAAATACCTTTTCTCGCCATTGAGTAAATTTCAACGGATAACACACTAAATCCATTACCAGTTACAAAGAAGCTTACTGTAAAGTCATCAAGACTATAAGTTAATGCCATAAAGAAACCGGCAATAGCGCCAGGTAATATATGCGGAATGACAACCTTTGAAATCGTCTGGTAAGTACTTGCACCTAAATCATAACTTGCATTGATAAGCGATTGATTCATATCGTATAACTTCGGTAATACCAGTAGTACGACAATCGGCACACAAAATGCGATATGCGAAATCAATACAGACCAAAATCCTAGTCCCATACCAGTATAGTGCCCGATGACAGTAAAAAGAATCAGGAATGATGAACCGATAACGACATCACTACTTACCATTAAAATATTATTTAGTGTCAGTAAACCAACCTTTAATTTCTTGTTTCTCATGTAGTGTATTCCCAATGCACCACAAATACCAATCACTGTAGAAATACTTGCTGCAATTAATGCAACAGCTAGTGTATTGACAATGATGACCATCAACCGTTTATTTTGAAAAACTGCTGCATAATGATCCAATGTAAATGATTTAAAATGATTCATATTTCCTGCTGAGTTGAAAGAATAAAACATGAGGTAGAATATTGGAAAGTATAAAATGAATAATGCAAATGCTAAAAATATTTTAGATCTTAGTTTCATTTGACACCCTCACTTCCTTCTTTCGACTTCGTAATAATCATCACTAAAGCCATTGCTAAAATTAAGAATACTGCTATTGTAGAACCCATTCCATAGTTTTGTGTGACAAGGAATTGTTCTTCAATCGCTGTACCTAAGTTAACAACTTTGTTGCCTGCAATAAGACGCGTAATCATGAATAAACTTAATGCAGGAATAAATGTCACTTGAATACCTGTTTTAACACCTTCCCATGATAAAGGCATAATAACTTTTCTAAAAGTTGTCATTTCATTCGCACCTAAATCACGTGAAGCCTGTATTAAGTTTTCCGGAATTGCGTTCATGCTATTAAATATCGGTAAAATCATGAAAGGAATATAAATATACACCGATACAAAGATAAATGCAGTGTTTGTAAATAATAAACTAGTAGCAGGTAGATGCATCCAGTTCAATAAATCGTTTATAGTACCTTGTTTACTAAAAATACCGATAAATGCATATGTTTTTAATAAAAGATTTATCCATGTCGGCAGAATGATAATAAGTAGCCAGAACTGCTTATTTTTAGCGGTACGTAAAACCATTGCTATGGGATAGGATATGATTAAGCACAACAATGTGATTATTACTGCATACCAAATTGAACTGATTGTCATTTTAAAATATGACATCGTAAAGAAATCTTTATAATTTTCTAATGTGAAATGACCACTGTTGTTTGTGAAACTTGTATAGAATATCATCACTAACGGTGCAATGATAAATATAACAATCCAGATTAAATAGGGAATTAGAAAATATTTTTTTGCTTTTTCCATATTACACCTCGTATGACTCAATACGTGCATCAAATTCTTCTTCAGTTTCTCCAGGTAGCATAATATGAATGGCTTCCTCATCAAATGTTAGACCAACATGTTCTCCAGGTGTGGCCCTTTTCGTTGATTGAATAATCCACTCATTACCAGCCTCGTCAAAACAGCAAATTTCATAATGTACGCCACGGAATAATTGCGAATCTACAACTGCTTTAACTTTACCCGCATGAGTAGTAGTTATTTCAATATCTTCAGGGCGAATGACAACATCAACCTTAGCATTTGCTTTAAACCCTTTATCTACACAAGCATATTCATTGTCATACATTTCAACAACAAAATCGCGTTTCATCACACCAGAAACGATATTAGATTCTCCTATAAAATCTGCAACATATCGATTTACTGGTTCGTCATAAATATCAGTTGGTGTGCCACTTTGCTCAATTCTACCTTTGTTCATAACGAAGATATAGTCACTCATTGCTAGTGCCTCTTCCTGATCATGTGTAACAAAAATAAATGTCTTACCTAATCGTTGCTGTATTTCGCGTAATTCATACTGCATCTCTGTTCTGAGTTTTAGATCAAGTGCTGATAATGGTTCATCAAGTAAGATAATTTCCGGCTCATTGACGATAGCGCGTGCAATAGCAACACGTTGACGTTGTCCACCACTCATATCTTTTATTTCACGATTTTCAAAACCATCAAGTTTTACTAACTTTAAAGCATCCATTACGCGCGTTTGCACTTCATTATTATTTACTTTTTTGATGCGTAAACCATATGCTACATTTTCAAATACATTTAAATGTGGGAATAATGCATAATCCTGAAACACTGTATTAACGCGTCGTTTATTCGCAGGAATATCATTAATACGTTTACCTTCAAAATATATGTCACCCGTCGTAGCCTTTTCAAAACCAGCAATCAAGCGTAAAATTGTTGTTTTTCCACAACCAGAGGGTCCAAGTAAAGTGTAGAATTTACCCTCTTCAATTTCAAAATTAATATTATCCAGAACTTTGTTTTCGCCATATGATTTAGACACATTGTTAAATTGTATAAAATCTTTCATGACACTCTCCTATAAATATGATTCAGTTGCGACGATTAATACACGTGCATCTTTTTTATATTTGTTAAATAATTGATGTGATTCATTTGCTTTAAAATAAAATGATTCCCCACGACGTGCTGTATATTCTTTTCTACCAATTCTTATACTTGCTGTACCATCTAATACATAAATAAAGCTGTCAGACAGACTCGGTTCAAACTTTTTATATTCAGAATCTGGTCTTAATGTAATAATAACAGGCTCCATATCAAATTCGTTTGAATCCGGAACCAACCACTGAATTAAATAGCCATTATCATATTCATCATATATTGTCTGTTCAGATTTAGGGTAATAAATGCGCTGCTCATGCATCTTTTCATTAAAGAAGTCTGATGGTTCTGATCCTAAAACTTCAAGTATATTAAAGAATGTCTCCATAGACGGTGAACATAAATTACGTTCAAGTTGAGAAATATATCCTTTTGATAAATCCGTTCTTTCCCCTAGTTCTTCTTGCGTTAAATTCTTTTGGCGTCGTAAATCTTTTATTTTTTTCCCTATATCCATGTATTCACACCTTAGTTTAATAATTGTAAACAATTTGTTTAATAACGTTTTAAATATAGCAGAAAAAAAGGTTTAAAACAACAGTAATACTAAATTTTTATTTCAAAACTACACTTTAAAAGTTTTTTCGTTAGCAGTTTGTGCTTCTTTAAAGCGTTTCGTTACAACATATCCGTCATAGTCAGAAACTTCCTTAAAATCTTTATAAATTTTATTTTCATCTGATTTCATTGGTGCGATTCTTTTAAATGCTTTATATACTGCAGCATAATCCTCAGTGTTCACTTTAGATTCATAAGCATCTTCAATAAGTGCCAAAAAATTAACAACATCAATGATTTCTTCCTGTGTCCATTCTGGATTAATTGGATAACTATAGCTCATTTGCTTCCTCCGTTAAAAAAAGCACTATTCATCTCTGAATAGTGCTTAATATTTTGTAAAAATAAATTACATAGTATGAATTGGATTACCTAAAGCTACTTCTGCTGCTTCCATAGTAATTTCACCTAATGTTGGGTGTGCGTGGATTGTTAATGCAATATCTTCTGCTGTCATTCCAGTTTCAATTGCTAAACCTAATTCTGCAATGATATCAGAAGCGCCAGCACCAGCAACTTGAGCACCGATTAATAGTCCGTCTTCTTTTAATGTGATTAATTTTAAGAAACCATCAGTTTCACCAATCGATAATGCACGGCCATTGGCTGCGAATGGGAATTTAGAAGCTTTGTATTCTAAACCTTCTTCTTTAGCCATTGCTTCAGTATAACCAACTGTTGCAAGCTCAGGTTCTGTGAAACATACTGCAGGAATTGCTAAGTAATCAACTTCTGCTTTTTCTCCACCGATAACTTCTGCAGCGATTTTACCTTCATATGAAGCTTTATGTGCAAGTGGTGGTCCTGCAACGATATCACCGATAGCAAAAATGTTTTCTACTGAAGTACGTCCTTCTTCATTTACTTCTACTAAACCACGTTCAGTCATCTTAACACCTAATGACTCTAAACCGATTTCTTCAGTATTAGGACGACGACCAACAGTTACTAAACAGTAATCTGCTTCAATTGTTTGAGTTTCACCTTTAGCTTCATAAGTTACTTTAACACCAGTTTCGCTCTCTTCAGCTGATTTAGCCATCGCTTCAGTAACAATGTCTACACCTTTAGCTTTAAGACCTTTTTTAACTACTTGTGTCATTTGTTTTTCGAATCCGCCTAAAATATCTTTCGCGCCTTCTAGAATTGTAACTTTAGTACCGAAGTTAGCGTAAGCAGTTCCTAATTCAGAACCGATATATCCACCACCAACTACTACTAAGCTTTTTGGAATTTCAGTTAATGCTAATGCACCTGTTGAATCGATTACACGTTTGTTGAATTTGAAATTAGGAATTTCAATTGGACGTGAACCTGTAGCGATAATTGCATGTTTGAAAGTATAAGTTTGAGATGATTTTTCAGTCATAACTTTTAAGTTGTTTTGATCAACGAAATAAGCTTCACCTTCAACGATTTCAACTTTGTTACCTTTTAATAATGCACCAACACCGCCAGTTAATTTCTTAACAACGCCGCCTTTGAATTCTTGCACTTTAGAAAAATCAACAGTAACGTTTTCAGCTTTAATTCCGAAATCTTCAGAATGAACAGCAGTTTCATATTTATGAGATGCTGATAATAAAGCTTTTGAAGGAATACAACCGACGTTTAAACAAACGCCACCTAAACTACCTTTTTCAACGATTGTTACTTTTTGTCCTAATTGAGCTGCACGAATTGCTGCAACATATCCTCCAGGACCTGCTCCGATTACAATAGTATCTGTTTCAATAGGAAAATCTCCAACTACCATGTGCTTACCCCTCCATTAATAATAATTCTGGATTATTTAATAAACGCTTAATATGATTCATAGCATTTTGTCCAGTTGCACCATCAATTTGACGGTGGTCAAAACTTAATGATAATGCTAATACTGGTGCTGCAACGATTTCTCCATCTTTAACGATTGCTTTTTGAGCAATTCGACCAATACCTAAGATAGCAACTTCAGGGTGATTGATTACTGGAGTGAACCATTGTCCACCAGCTGAACCTATATTACTAATTGTACATGATGCACCCTTCATTTCGCTAGGAGAAAGTTTTCCATCACGAGCTTTTACAGCCAATTCGTTAATTTCATCAGAAATAGCGAAGATTGATTTACGATCAGCATTTTTAACGACAGGAACTAATAATCCACGTTCAGTATCAGCTGCAATACCGATATTGTAGTAATGTTTGTGTACCACTTCTTCTGTAGCGTCATCTAAAGAAGTATTTAATGCAGGATATGCTTTAAGTGCAGATACTAACGCTTTAACAACATATGGTAAGAATGTTAATTTCGTACCTTGTTCTGCTGCAACTTCTTTAAATTTCTTACGGTGATCCCATAATGCCTGTACTTCTACTTCATCCATTAATGTAACGTGTGGAGCAGTGTGTTTTGAGTTAACCATCGCTTTAGCGATTGCTTTACGCATTGCAGGAATTTTTTCACGTGTTTCAGGGAATTCACCTTCAGGTGCTGCGATTGGTTGTGGTGCAGCCTTTTCAGTTGATGCTGCTGGCGCATCAGCTTTTGGTGCTTCTGTAGCTTGAGTATTACCGCCACCATTTAAGTAAGCAGTGATATCATCTTTAATTACACGACCATTTTTACCTGTACCAGTAACCGCTTTAATATTTACACCTTGTTCACGTGCAAATTTACGTACTGATGGCATAGCGATTACTCGACGATTTTCATCAACTTCAACATTTTGTGCAGGTGCTTGTGCAGGTTTTTCTTCTTTAACTTCTTCTGTAGCTTTTTCTTCTGTAGCCGGTGCTTCTTCTTTTGATTCAGAAGCTGATTCTTGTGCATGTGCATCATCAGAATCAATTGTTACGATTACGTCTCCTAAGTTAGCTACTGTTCCTTCTTCAGCAACGATCGTATTGATTGTTCCTGTTACTGGAGATGGAATTTCTACTACTGATTTATCATTTTGTACTTCACATAAAATATCGTCTTCTGCGATGTTATCGCCAGCTTTAACGAACCACTTAACGATTTCACCTTCAAAAATCCCCTCACCAAGAGCGGGTAATTTAAATTCAAATGCCACAATAAATTCCTCCTAAGAATTAATTTAAAAATTATAAAATTCATTTTATTACATGTTGAAAAGTAACATAGTTAAAACAATGTTACTTTTCACATTACCTTATTACTTGATTTTAAAACTCAAATTAGAATTCTAAAGTCTTTTTAGCTGCTTCAATGATGTCTTCTTTGTTAGGTAACCAGACATTCTCAGCTTGAGTGTATGGATATGCTGTATCAACAGCTGCTACACGTGCAATTGGAGCTTCTAATGATAAAATCGCACGTTCTGAAATTTCAGATACTACAGTTGCACCAACACCAGCTTGTTTTTGAGCTTCCTGAACCACTACAACACGTCCAGTTTTTTCAACTGATGCAATAATCGTTTCGATATCTAATGGTTGAACAGTACGTAAGTCGATTACTTCAATTGAGTGACCGTCTTTTGCTAACTCTTCAGCAGCTTTCAATGATTCCTGAACCATTGCACCATAAGTAATGATAGATAAGTCAGTACCTTCTTGTTTCACTGCTGCTTTACCGATTTCAATTGTGTACTCTTCTTCTGGCACTTCTTCACGGAATGAACGGTATAATTTCATATGTTCTAAGAATACAACTGGATCATTATCACGAATAGCAGAAATTAATAATCCTTTTGCATCATAAGGGCTTGATGGAATTACCACTTTTAAACCTGGCGTTTGAGCTACTAAACCTTCTAAGTTATCTGCGTGTAATTCAGGTGTGTGAACGCCACCACCGAATGGTGAACGGATAACAACTGGTGCAGATTTCGTTCCACCAGAACGGAAACTTTGACGTGATAATTGTGCTGCTAATGAATCAAATACTTCGAATACAAATCCGAAGAATTGAATTTCCATTACCGGACGGAATCCAGTTAAAGTGAAACCTACTGCTAAACCACCGATACCTGATTCTGCAAGTGGTGTATCGAATACACGATCTTCACCGAATTCTTTTTGAAGTCCTTCAGTCGCACGGAACACACCACCGTTGACACCAACATCTTCTCCGAATACTAAAACGTTTTCGTCATTTTTAAGTTCAGTTTGAAGTGCATTTGTTATTGCTTGGATCATCGTTAATTGTGCCATGACTTACTTCGACTCCTTCTCTTTATAAATTTCATATTGCTCTTTTAAATGGAAAGGCATTTCCTCTGTATACATTAATTCGATTAATTGAGATACAGTTTGTTTAGGAGTTGCATCTGCTTCTTTAATCGCATTTTTAATATCTTCTTTAGCTTTTTCAATAATTTCGTTTTCTTTATCTTCAGTCCATAATCCTTTGTTTTCCAGGAATTTACGGAATCGAACTAATGGATCTTTCTTAACCCATTCAGCATCTTCATCTGAAGTTCTGTAACGTGTTGGGTCATCCCCCGCCATTGTATGTGGACCATATCTATATGTGATTGTCTCGATTAATGTAGGACCTTCACCAGCAATTGCTCTGTCACGTGCTTCTTTTGTTGCAAAGTAAACAGCTAATGCATCCATACCATCAACAACGATACCTGGAATACCTGCTGCAACTGCTTTTTGAGCTAATGTTTTAGCAGCAGTTTGTTTACTACGTGGTGTAGAGATTGCATAGTTATTATTTTGGATTACAAAAATTGCAGGTGCTTTGTATGCAGACGCAAAGTTAATACCTTCATAGAAATCACCTTGTGAAGTACCACCGTCTCCTGTATATGTAATCGCAACGGATTGAGTGCCACGTTTTTTAAGTCCTAACGCTACACCAGCTGTTTGAACGTATTGCGCACCGATAATGATTTGAGGTGATAATGCATTCATTCCTTCTGGCATTTGAGAACCTAAATAATGACCTCTTGACCATAAAAATGCTTTTGTTAATGGTAGTCCTTGCCAGATTAATTGAGGAACATCACGATATCCTGGTAAAATAAAGTCATCTTTTTCAAGAGCATAATGAGATGCTAATTGAGAAGCTTCCTGACCAGCTGTCGGTGCATAGAATCCTAAACGGCCTTGTCTGTTTAATGAGATAGAACGTTGATCTAACACACGTGTCCAGACCATTCTTTCCATTAATTCTACTAATTGTTCGTCCGTTAATTCAGGCATATATGCATCATTAACTACATTTCCGTCTAAATCTAATACTTGAACTACTTCAAATTTTTCTTCGATTTCACGTAAATTTGAAACAGCGTCGAATGGGGCTTTTTTCTTAAGAGCCATTCTTTTCACCAAACCTTTCATTTATGTTTTAATTACATAATCTATCATAGCATATTTGTGTACTACAGATAAAGAAAAAGATATAAAAGAAAAAACAGCGTCACAACAATAGTTGTCGGCACTGTATTACCACAATATTTCCGCTGTTATATATCAGTAAACGCTTTCATTTTAACAATTTTGTCACAATAATTAGTTTTTATTCAATGTTTCTACAATTGGCTTTTTATTTTGTTCAACAAGTCGCGTTATCTTAGTATAATCATCTGTCTTTGTCTGAAACTGTTTATATAATTTAGAAATAACATTGATTTTTTCATTAACCACGTTTTTATCTAATGTATCTTCTTTTAAATATTGAAATAATTCATTCTCTTTATTAAGGATATTTTGATATGAAGTCATTAAGTTTGAGTGTTTAGCATATTTCTCGTCTAAAGTACCAACTAACTTCTCAACCTGTTGCTTTTGCGTTTTATCTTCAATTGCTTTTGCATCTTTCTTTGATTTATCAAAAATTTCTTTAGATTTCTTCATAATTTCTGCTTCTTTTTTAGCGATTGCTTTACGTTCTGAAGTATTTTTTATCAGTTGATCTGCAAGGCCAGTCATCTCACCTGATTTCGCTTTATTCACCTTATTAAATAGCTGTAATTTATTATTTTCAAATTTCTCTAATTTTTCACTGACACTAACTATTTGCTGCTCTTTAGTATTTGCTTCATCAATTTTTTGATAAAAAGCTTCTAAGTTTGCTGTTTTGTTCGTACATGCTGCAAGTATTACAACAAAGAATAATAATATAAAACCTTTTAAACACTTCATTAACATTGCCTCCTCTTATTTGCTTATAATGTTATATTTTTTTACATATTATTTCAATGTATATAATGCATTTCCACTGATTATCTGATATATTTTATAATAATAAAGTGAGGAGATGTTACGATGCTAACAATGAACGACATCATTCGAGATGGCCATCCAACTTTGCGAGAAAAGGCACAGGAAGTTGAACTACCATTATCAAATGAGAACCAAAAATTAATCGATGATATGCTAGAATTTCTTAAAATGAGTCAGGATGAAGAACTCTCAAAAAAATATAAATTGCGTAGCGGTGTTGGTATAGCTGCGCCTCAGCTTAATCATAATAAACGTATGCTTGCTATTTATTTTTATGATGAAAAAACTGAAAAGTACGTTGAACATCAATTGATTAATCCAAAGATTATCAGTCACAGTGTTGAAAAAGCTTATTTACCTACTGGAGAAGGTTGCCTTAGCGTCGACGAAAACATTCCAGGTTTAGTTCATAGATATGCTCGTATTACTGTTAAAGCATTTAAACCTGATGGCAGCGAAGTAAAATTACGTCTAAAAGATTTTGCTGCGATTGTTGCTCAACATGAAATTGACCATTTAAACGGTATAATGTTCTATGACTATATCAACAAAGAAAATCCGATGGCAGTTCAGGACAACGCTATCGCTGTGCAATAAAAAATTATCTGTTAAAACATTAATGTTTTAACAGATAATTTTTTTTAAATAAATTCATCTTTTCTTTTTTCGTAGTGAATTCCTACTTCTTCTAAATACGAAATCACTTCTCGCATCGTTTCTACATCCATAAATATTGGATCATTAACATGCGGTGCCGTGTGTACTTCTACTGGATTAAATTTCTGATATACAAAGTTCATAATAACTTCGTTATCTCTTCTGTTAAACTCAAGATGATCTAGTATTAAAGTTTCATGATTGGCAGCGCTACTAATGACTTTTTTTATATTTGCTATATTATCCATTTAATTATCTCCTAGTCTATCAGATTAAAATGTTTGAACGCTTTTGTTAATCCTTCTTCATGCACATCTTCTGTCACATAATCTGCTACTTCTTTTAATACATCTACCCCATTACCCATTACAATACCTAACCCGACACCGTGAATCATTTCCAGATCGTTCAAACCATCTCCGACAGCGATACAATCTTCTATCGGAATATTCAATGCCTCACTTACTTTTTTAATGCCTTCAAACTTCGAACCGTTTACTGGCACAACATCACGACTAACTTCATGCCATCTAATAAACTTTATCATTTTATATTGATCGTCATATAATTTATCTTCTTCTTCACCATTGAAGATCAAGGTCTGATAGATTGGTTTATCGATATAATATTTTTTTTCGTATCTTGGATGTTCAAACTTTAAAGTACTAATACTTTCCCTAATGTTCTCATGAAATTCAATATTAGAGACCATCTCATGTTCATTTAAAAATACGAGTGGATGTTCATTTGAACTTGCATCTTTCTCTAATTGCTTCAAAGTTTCCAGATCTAACGGATTTTCATAGATTACTTCTCCATTCATCACCGCATATTGTCCATTAAATGAAATATAATTTGTTATCCCGGTTTCTTTAATTACCTCTTGTAACATAAAAGGTGCACGGCCAGTAGCAATCGCTAATAAATGCCCGTTTTCCTGCAACTTTTTAATCGTTTCTTTCGTATCCTCACTCATTTCTTTATCGTCATTATATAATGTTCCATCAATATCAAAGAAAATCAAATGCTGCTTCATGTTTAAGCCTCCGTACAATATTTTTACTTTTAGTTTACCTTTTTGTACGCATTATTTCAAAAATGTATTATTATATATATGAAGAAGTTGCATGCAAAGACTTTACACTACCATATTAATTCATGTAAGATAAGAATACTTATACATTTAATATAAATGTCTTGTACGGTTTATGTTTAGCCCTAGACTCCTAGGGCATTCTTTATGTATATAATAATAAGGAGGCTATTTATTAATGGCAATTTTTAAAGTATTTTTTCAAGAAGACAAAAGTGAAGTAATTATTCGTGAGAACACACAAGTTAAATATTTTGAAGCTGTAAGCGAAGAACAAGTTAGAAGATATTTAATTGATCGTCCTTATAACATTGAATTTGTTCAGGAATTAAAAGGTGCTCATTTAGAGTACGAACAAAAAGCTGAAAATTACAGCGTGGAGACGATCTAAATGAAGCCTTTACAAAAAAATGAAGTTGGTGTATTCGCCCTTGGTGGTATGGGTGAAATCGGTAAAAATACCTACGCCGTTGAGTATCAGGACGAAATTATCGTTATTGATGCAGGTATCAAGTTTCCCGAGGACGAGTTACTTGGTATCGATTATGTCATTCCTGATTATACTTATCTTGTACAAAATCAGGAACGTATAAAAGGATTATTCATTACCCATGGACACGAAGATCATATTGGTGGTGTACCATTCCTATTAAAACAGTTAAACGTTCCAATTTACGGTGGACCACTTGCACTAGGTTTAATCCGAAATAAACTTGAAGAACATGGTTTACTTCGCACTGCACAGTTAAATCCAATTACAGAAGACAGTGTCTTTGAATTTAAACATCTGAAAGTGTCGTTCTATTTAACAACGCATTCTATACCAGAAGCATATGGTGTAATCGTTGATACACCAGAAGGAAAAATAGTGCATACTGGTGACTTTAAATTTGATTTCACGCCTGTTGGTGAACCTGCTAATATCGCAAAGATGGCACAGCTTGGTGAAGAAGGTGTGTTATGTCTATTATCAGATTCAACAAATGCTGAAATTCCGAACTTCACGATCAGTGAACGTGAAGTTGGACAAAACGTAGAACAAATTTTTAGAAAATGTACTGGCAGAATTATTTTTGCTACATTTGCTTCAAATATATATCGTGTTCAGCAAGCTATTGAAGCGGCAGTTAAGTTCGATCGTAAAATCGTTATATTCGGCCGTTCTATGGAAAATAATATTAAAATCGGTACTGAACTTGGTTATATTAAAGTACCACCTGAAACATTTGTAGAAGCAAATAAAATTAATAGTATCCCAAAACATAAATTATTGATTTTATGTACGGGTTCTCAAGGTGAACCGATGGCTGCATTATCTCGTATCGCTAACGGAACACATAGACAAATCTCAATCATTCCAGATGATACTGTTATATTCTCATCTTCACCAATTCCAGGTAATACATTAAGTGTTAACCGAACAATCAATGCATTATATAAAGCTGGTGCGGATGTTATTCATGGTAAGCTATCAAATATTCATACATCAGGTCACGGTTCACAGGAAGAACAAAAATTAATGCTTAGATTAATGAAACCTAAATTCTTCATGCCGATTCATGGTGAATATCGTATGCAAAGTTTACATGGTCAACTCGGTATTGATTGTGGTGTAAATCCTGAAAATGTATTTATCCATGAGAACGGAGATATTTTAGCATTGACTAAAGACAGTGCTCGTTTTGCTGGTCGTGTACCATCGGGTAATATACTCGTTGATGGAAGTGGTATCGGTGACATCGGAAATGTTGTCATAAAGGACCGTAAAATATTATCTGAAGAAGGACTTGTTATTGTCGTTGTGAGTATTGACTTTAAAACAAATCAGTTGCTTAGTGGTCCGGATATTATTTCACGAGGATTCGTCTATATGCGAGAATCAGGTCATTTAATTTATGATGCAAGTCGCCTATTGAAAAAGAAAGTAATCGAGAAATTAAATTCTGGTGAAGAACTCGAGTGGCATCATATTAAAAATGTCATTACTGAAAATTTATCACCGTATTTATATGAAAAGACGAAACGAAAACCAATGATCTTACCGATGATTATGGATGTTAATAAAAATAACGAACAACTTGTTGAACAAGAAACGACAAAATAAAAATAGACCCGCAAGGGTCTATTTTTATTTCGAATAATTTAGTCATTAATAATCTTTTTCTCAAAACGATTTAAGTCATTATCATGGCCAATCATAATTAATATATCTCCATTTTCAATAACTACACTTGGATCTGGTGATACAATTATTTCTTTACCGCGTTTAACTGCAATAATATTTAATCCATAATTTGCACGTATATCTAAATCAAGTATAGAATTGCCAGCTAGTGTTTCTCCGGCACGTATCTCAACGATCGAATGCTGATCTGAAAGTTCAAGATAATCCAATACAGAAGAGCTTGCTACATTATGTGCAATTCTTCTTCCCATGTCTCGTTCAGGATGAACAACTGTATCTGCACCAATCTTATTTAATACTTTCGCATGATAATCATTTTGCGCTTTTGCTGTAACTTTTTTTACACCGATATCTTTTAAGATTAACGTTGTTAATATACTTGCCTGTATGTTATCTCCTATTGCAACGATAACGTGATCAAAGTTACGTATACCTAAACTCTTTAATACGTTCTCATCAGTTGTATCTGCAATAACTGCATGCGTTGCAATATCTGCATATTCATTGACACGCGCTTCATCAGAATCTATAGCCATTACGTCCATATCCAATGCATTTAATTCTTTAACAATGCTCCCACCAAAACGTCCTAAACCAATAACTACAAATTCTTTTTCCATACTACCCCTCCGTTATTTCTTCTTACCTTTAACATATTCAGTATCAAATACGAATAGTCTCAATAATAAATATAAAGAAGGAAGTAATAAAAGTAAACCTAAAATAAACACCACAACTAATCCAAATGCCATCGTTTCATTTACAACAGCTTTGTCCATATTGACATAAGGATATAAAATATAAGGTAACTTAGAAATCCCATACCCATAGAATGCAGAAGCAAATTGCAGAATGACCATGATAAGGCCTATTTCAAGATTTTTCTCAAAATAATATAATGCAAAAGCAATTAAGAAAAATACGATACTTAGTCCAAATAACCACCAGTATTGTCCTGTTGCAACATCGAAATGTTCTTTATTTTGCTGTCTTAAACTCAAAAATGTAAACTGACAAATTACAAGCATTGGTAATGCCCATATTAAAAACCATGTTCGAAGTATCTTATACGCAGGTCTATCTTTTGCTTTGTGTGCATAAACTGTTAAAAATGCTGAAGAAATATATAACACTGAGATGATACATAAAAATACAACACTCCATGCAAATGGACTCATTAATAATTCGAACCATTTCAATTCAACACCTTGAGCAGTCTTTGTGATAAAGCCACCTTCTGATATGGTTAATACTGTTGAAAAAGCTGCAGGAATCAGTAATCCTGAAATACCATATAAGGCTACCCATGCAAGTTTAGAGTCTTTCCCATACGTTTCAAATGCATAAAATGACCCTCGTATTGTAAGCAGTATTAACGCTATACTTACAGGCAGCAACAAAGTTGAACCGAAATAATAAGCTGTATCAGGGAAAAATCCTACAATACCTACGAAGAAGAACACTAAAAATACATTAGTAACTTCCCATACAGGATTCAAATATCTTGATATAACGTCTTTTAATTCATTTTCCTGTGATGTAAGTTTCGCATATAAAATAAAGAAACCGGCACCGAAATCAATTGCTCCTAAAATAACGTAACCAAATAGAAAAGTCCATAATACTAAAATACCAATATGTTGATAATCCATTATTTGGCACCCCCTTCGGCAAATTGCTCTACATCAAATTGTGCCGGCTTATCTTTATACATACGGAGTAATACGTAGCTACATGAAAAACCTAAAACAAGATAAAGTAATCCAAAAGCAACAAGCACAAGGCTCACACCATCTGCATGCGTAGCACCTTCAGCAACTTTCATATAACCTCGTAATAACCATGGTTGACGTCCCATCTCAGCTAGGAACCATCCAAATTCAATAGCTAACATGCACAGAGGCCCAGTTAAAGCAATGAGATATAGCATAAAATTATGCGTTGCTAACTTATTTTTAACTTTATTTAATATTACATAAAGTACACTGACAGCAAAACTAAACATACCGAAGAACACCATAAGATCGAAGAAATAATGAATGATCAAAGGGGGTTGTTCATCTTTAGGTATTTCATCTAATCCTTTAACAGTCGTATCAAAACTGTTATCAGCAAGAAAACTTAACATACCAGGTATTTTTATTGCGCCTTTTACTTCCTGTGTTTTTTCATCAAGAACACCAAATAAGACTAAGTCAGCATTTTTATCACTTTCAAAATGCCATTCCATTGCCGCTAATTTTTCCGGTTGTTCATTGTGCAGGAACTTCGCTGATAAATCACCCGCTAATATCGTCAATAAACTAAAAATCAACCCTACAATCATCGCCATTTTTAAAGATTTCATGTGATAATCTTTATCTTCTGGAAATTTATTACGTAATAATTTTACGGCTGCTACACTCGCGATACAAAAAGCAATTGTCATTCCACCTGTTGTTACAACATGGAAAGAACGCACAAAAAATGAGCTATTTAACATTGCTTGTATTGGATCAATATCTACTAGCACTCCATTTTTTACTTTGAATCCTTCCGGTGTATTCATAAATGAATTTACACTTGTGATAAATAACGCGCTTAATGTTGAACCGATAATAATTGGTATATTAAGTAACCAATGTGTCCATTTATTTTTAAAGCGATCCCATGTATATAAATATATACTTAAGAAAATTGCCTCAAAAAAGAATGCAAATGTTTCCATAAAGAGTGGTAATGCTATAACCTGACCACCCAACTGCATAAAAGATGGCCATAGTAATGACAGCTGTAAACCGATAATCGTTCCTGTAACAACACCTACAGCTACTGTGATTGTAAATGTTTTTGCAAAACGTCTTGCCATTGCCGTATATTTCGGATTATTATATTTTATGCCTAATCCTTCCGCAATCATTATCATCAGTGGCATTCCAACACCTATTGTGGCAAAAATAATATGAAAACCTAACGTCATCGCTGTTAATAAACGACTTAACACAACACCATCCATGTATATCCTCCTTTTGTGATTGTACTCACATTTCTTTAAGTTTAATACACCTTATAAGGAATATAAAGCGAAACGCCTAACAGTTTTGTGACAAATATGTGATCATCTTCAAACGATTTAAATTACATTTGACCATAATACCATTAATATTGATAATTCTGTCTGAAATCGCTATAGTATTTATAGTTATTAAAAAGTAGTAAAAGAGGTAATGATATGAATATTGAAATATACACACAAGATAATTGTCCACCATGCGAATTTATTAAAAACTACTTCAGACAATCTTCACTTCAATTTAAAGAAAAAAATATCAAAAATATGGCATATAAAATAGAGATGATTGATTACGATGCTTTGAGTACCCCACTTATAAAAATAGATGAAAAATTATTCTATACACCAGATATCGAAGCCATTGAAAAGTATATGGAGACTAAAAATGTTTAAGTTATTAATGTATAGCATGATAGACCGCTTCGGAAAAAGTTTAGTACCATTATTCCATTCCAATCCCAAAAATGTTGATGTAGATAATATAACTATTAAAGGCTTGAGATTACACCATGCTCGACCGCTATCAATTGTACATATCTCAGATTTACACGTCGGCTTTCAGTATAATTATCATGATTTAATAGAACACATTAAAATAATCAATAAACTACAACCTGATATCGTCATGATTACCGGAGATTTATTTGATAATTTAGAAGTGTTTAAAGAAAATCCTAATGATTATATACCATTACTAAAAACAATTAAAGCCCCTTTAGGCGTGTACTTTTCTTATGGTAATCATGATCAGCGTACACACTTAACACATGATTTAGAAACAGTATTGACTAATAGTCATATAACAGTGCTGAATAACTTTGGTAAATATATTAATTATGATGGCGAAGAAATATATATATGTGGTACTGATGATATTCTTAATGCTTCCGGAAATATCGAACAGGCAATACGAAACAGAAATCATCCCAATGACTACACTATTACTTTAGTACACGAACCAGATTATGCAGATTTTGTAAAGAAATTCAATGTTGACCTCCAATTATCTGGCCATAGTCACGGGGGACAAATTTTTATTCCTATGCTTGGTGCACCAATTAAACCATCATTAGGAAGAAAATATTTAAAAGGTTTATTTAATTTGAAATATAAAAAACATAGCATGTATCTTCATGTTTCCCGTGGTCTTGGTAGTACACATTTACCAATTAGAATATTCGCTAAACCACAAATTACAAAGATTTACATCAAATAAAGAAGAAGCTGAAAATTTTCAGCTTCTTCTTTATTTTGTTTAACTATAGATAAGCATCTACTAAAGAGATTACTTCTTCTTGCGTTGAGCAGTTTAATGCCTGTTCAGCTATTTTAGCCATTTCAACTTGACTTAAGTTTTTAATTTGACGACGCGCTCTTAAAATACTTGTCGCACTCATAGAAAACTCATCTAAGCCTAATCCTAATAATAGTGGAATAGCTGTTGTATCCCCAGCCATTTCTCCACACATACCTGTCCACTTACCTTCTTTATGGCTTGCATCGATGACTTGTTTCACAAGTCTTAATATTGCAGGGTTATATGGTTGGTATAAATAAGAAACACGCTCAGACATACGGTCAGCAGCCATAGTATATTGAATTAAATCATTCGTACCAATACTAAAGAAATCTACTTCTTTAGCAAAGATATCAGCCATAGCTGCTGTTGATGGGATCTCAACCATGATACCTAATTCAATATTATCGCTAAATTTAATATTTTCTTTCGTTAAGTTAGCTTTTTCATCTTCTAAAATAGCTTTTGCCTCACGGAATTCGTTAATTGTCGCGATCATCGGGAACATGATACTTAAATTACCATGAACAGATGCACGTAATAAAGCTCTAAGTTGAGGTCTGAAAATTTCAGGTTGTGCAAGACATAAACGAATTGCTCTGTAACCTAAGAATGGATTCATTTCTTTAGGTAAGTTGAGATAAGGTAACTCTTTATCTCCACCAATATCTAATGTTCTTACAACAACACGTTTACCTTTCATCTCTTTTAAAACTTTAGCATAAGCTTCATACTGCTCATCTTCAGATGGCATAGTATCGCGTCCCATATATAAAAACTCTGTACGATATAGACCAATACCCTCAGCGCCATTGTTTACAACACCAGTTAAATCATCAGGTGTTCCAATATTTGCTGCTAGTTCTACATGTTTTCCTTCTGAAGTTACAGTTTTATCATTAACAAGTTGTTTCAGTAATTCTTTTTCTTCAATAAATTGAGATTGTTTCTGCTTATAGGCAGTAATTGTCGCTTCAACAGGATTAAGAATTACTTCTCCTTCGATGCCATCAACAATTACAAAATCACCTTGCTCAACGAGAGCAGTAATACTTTTTGTACCCACAACCGCAGGAATTTCTAACGAACGACTCATAATTGCAGAGTGTGAAGTACGTCCACCGATGTTCGTGGCAAATCCCTGAACAAAAGCCTTGTTTAATTGGGCTGTATCAGAAGGTGTTAAATCTTCTGCAATAATTACTACAGGCTCATCAATTAAAGTTGGATTCGGTAATGTAACACCTAATATATGAGATAAGACACGTTTCGACACGTCTTTAATATCTGCTGCACGTTCTCTCATATATTCATTATCCATAGATTCAAATATAGTAACAAAATTAGTTGCAACTTCAGATAAAGCAGCTGCAGCATTTGCTTGATTATTTTTAATATTTTCTTCAATTGGGTTAATAAGTTCCGGATCTTCTAAAACTAATAAATGCGCATCAAATATAGCAGCTTTATCAGCTCCTAATGCAACTTCTGCATTATTTCTAATTTGCATTAACTCTACTTTTGATTGATTAACAGCTGCTTTAAATTTTTCAACTTCAGCAGCTGTATCTGTAACTTTTTCTTCTGAAAAAGATAAGTCTGGCTCAATCATAAGGTAGGCTTTAGCAATCGCTACACCATCAGATGCGCCTATCCCTTTAATGTGTTCCATTATTTACTTAAACCTTCTTTAACTAAAACATCTGAGATAGCTTCGATAGCTTCTTTCTCATCTGAACCTTCAGCATAGATAGTGATTTCAGCATCTTTGCCTACTCCTAAACTCATTACACCCATAATTGATTTTAAGTTAACTTTTTTAGCGTTATATTCTAATTGAATATCTGATTCAAATTTACTTGCAGTTTGCACTAACATCGTTGCCGGACGTGCATGAATTCCTGTTTCATCAATAATTACGTAAGATTGTTGTTCCATAATAAAAACTCTCCTTTGGTTGCATTTGCAACAGTTTATTTTATATATAACTTTATTAGTCTATACGATAGATAATATATCAAATAAATACCTTAACTTCAATTAATTCAACGTCTTATAACAAACAATTATCATTATATATATCAAAATATCTGAAAATAGTAAAATTTTAATTTTTGATTTACATTAATTCTCTTGCTACTTTTTCACATTTTTCAATATGTGCTTTGCCTAACTTTTGCATCATATAATAGCTTATTGTTCCAGAGACAGCTTGTCCGATAACCGGTACCCATTTCGATTGTTTCAGTACTTCTCTTCGAAGCAGTGTTTTAAATAAAACAGCTACTAATCCTTTAGTAATTTTTTTACCGATGAAATCGCTGCCTGTTTTAGCAGCCGAAAAAACTATTTTTTGTTTCATTTCATCACTATAACCACTCACTTGTTTATGGCTTAAACCATATACTGCATTAATTTCCTCAATAATATCTGACATTAATTTCATATCTGCAGTCACATCAATGCCAGGAATCGGAACAACTGCTGCTGCTGAACTCATTAACGATTTATTATGAATTAATTTTTCTGAGCGTTCACGACGATCAATTAAATCACTTTCATTTTTAGGAAGCTGATTAATTTCTTTCTTAACTTTTTGATCTTTATTCATAGCATTGGTCGCTATATTAATTGCTGAATTTAAAATACCCATATTATCACCTCTAAAATTTAATCAAATTTCTTAAAAGTATATTCCCTAAATAATTTAGTTTTAATCTAAAAGTTTTATTCTGATAAGATTTTAATTGTAATTACTTTTAAATATTTCGAAGCTTTATATTTATCAGTTGTTTTAAAGTCTTTAGGAAGACCCATAATTGATTCAATTTCAAATTGGCATAATGGCGTTAGCGTATCTGTTATCATTTTTTTAAATTGTTTTAACGGTACATTAGAAGCATTCGTCGATAAAATTAAATAACCATTATAGTTCACGAGCGGAACAGCAGCCTCTATGAGTTCATGATAATTATCTTTTACAGAGAATACTTTTTTCTTATTACGTGAAAAACTAGGTGGATCTATGATGATCGCATCAAATGTATTAAGATGACGCGCAAAATATTTCAATGCATCGAACGCATCTAAAGTATAAAACTTCTGAGATTCTAAAGGTAATTCGTTAATAGCGAAATTCTGTTCCATCAGTTCAATAGATCGCTTTGCAATGTCCACATTTGTAGTTTTATAGCTATTCGTTGCTGCAGCAATAGAAAAGCCACCCGAATAAGCAAATAGATTCAGGAAGTCATTTCCTTTCGTCTCAAGCTTCAATAATTTCTTACGTACATCTCGTTGATCCAGAAATAGACCGGTCATAGCACCGTCATTTAAATCAATCATGTAACTGAGATTATTCTCTAAGATCATTATTGGAAATTCAATAGTTTCATCAGTTATTTGGTGAGTCGTCACATTTTTATCATATCTAAGTTTTTCAAATATACTTTTATATTCAAAGATTTGTTGAATTGCTTCTACAATCACAGTTTTAAACTGATAGATTCCTTTTGAATACCACTGAATTAATAAATGTCCATCATAACTATCTATCGTGAAGCCACCTAATCCATCGCCCTCACCGTTGTATAGTCGAAATGCATTTGTATCAGTCGCATTGAATAAAGACGCTCTAAATTCTTTAGCAGTTTCAAATAAATTAATAAAGTATGATGTCTCTAAAGCTGATACATAGCCTTCACTAACTTTCCAGCCAAATCCTCTATTTTGTAATCCACAATAAAATGTACCTAAATGCTGGCCAGTATCACTTTGAACAATAAATAATTCTCCCTCATGGATATCATCTTTTTGATAAATATCATCATTTTCTATTAAAAGATAACCTTGTTTAAATTTTTCCTGTTTATTTTTTTTGAGTAATACGCTTTTCATGTTTGTACTCCTTTAGTTTGATAATTTTACTATAACACAAAAACGGCAGTTGCCATCAGAGGCAACTGCCGTGATATATATTCGGAAAAATTAACTCCCATCCCCATGGGTTAATGTTTACTCTTTGATTATATACCGTATTGTTGTAGTACACAACAATAATTTCACAAATTAATTAAGCAGTGTGTTATATCACGCGTATTAATATCGTTTACGTATGTGAATAATATATAGCGGTACAACAAACATAAACATCAGCAATAAAATAGGTGGGATAAACAGTGCTAAGTTTATACCTTTAAATACCATTAAATAAATACTCGTCACAATTTTTAGCGTCAAAAAAGAAATTGTAAAAAGTTGACCAAAGTATCCTTTTCTTTTGAAATGAATTCTAATAGAGAAATAAATATATGCTATGATAATCATCAGTAGTCCAACAAGATTAATCCATTCATAGAAATATTGCATTTTTACGACATTAAATTTACTTGCATCAAATAAGATATTACGATTATTCAGTTCAATAACTGTAATGACGAACATTAATGCACTAAGTAAAATTTCAATATGAAATGACCTTATCCATCTTGGACGTTTAAACCACGAAGGTATGTCTTCTTCTTCAAGATTAATTTTATCTTTAATAGAATTAATCGCTCTTTTAAAGCATAATATTATTTTTTCATCAACCTTTAACGACGTTGTTGATAGTTTTTCAATCGTTGAATTTGTTCCTTCCTGTAACTTCTGATTGATTTGTAAATCTCTTTTCTTTTTATTGCGGCGACTTAATTTTTCATGATCATCATTTTTTGTTGGTAATGTTCTTTTCAGGAAAACATAATTAAACAAACATAATGCTGCAATTAAAAGTAGTACTATAAAATAAAAGTTAATACTCATAACATCTAACGGTGATACTTTTTCTTTATTTAAATTATCATAGACAGCAAGTTGTGACATAAAATAAGCTATCCCGTATACTCCAATCAATACCACAAAATGAAATTTACGGTAATGCTCATTGAGTTTACGACGATTAATCGTATAATAAACAAGAAAGATAAAAAATAATAAATAAAACAATGAAAATATACCATATACTTCAAATAAAAAGATGATGATTACAAGCAAAATGATACTTGCTGCTAAAAGATAATAGTATGCGATCGTTTTATCAAAAATGGTCGTTTCTTTAAGCTTTCTTGAAATATAGATAAATGATAAACCTATAATAATTAATAGAACGCCGTAAATAGCAGGATAATTTTTGATATAATGGCTTAATAGTTTAATTAATTCAAAAATATAAATATTAATAAAATCAAAAAAGTTATACATATGTAATTTATTGATATCTATATCTTTAAAATGCGCAATCTGATTGCCATGATAAATAATAAAAATACCCAAAAATATACTTATGGCAGCTATAAAGTAGCCAATTAGTATTTCAAAATGTGTTTTAATCCAGTTCATAATTCCACCTCTCTACCATTATATGAAAATACTTATTAAATGTCTTTTAAATCATAAAAAATCATCCTTAAGTATGAGAATGTTTAACCTATTTAATTCAGGGAATAAATAAAACATAACAAGTATAGGAGGTAGTTAGTATGACTGACAAATACGAAGAAATTAAAGAAGCTGCTGAAGAAGCAAAAGAAAATAATGATAAGCAAGAGCAAGAGAATGAAAATGGTGGCAACGAGCAAACAAAAGAAGATATCCAAAAAACATTTGAATAATAAATAAAGTCGCCAAATTGGCGACTTTTTTAAATACCTTTATTACCAATATCTGTTCGATAAAACAATCCATCGCTTTTAATATTTTTAACAAGTTTATAGCTATTTGACTGAGCCTCTGCTAAATCATGACCTTCTCCTAGAGCAATCATTACTCTGCCTCCTGTAGTGACCCATTCACCGTCTATTTGTTTTAAAGCCGATACAATATAATCTTGTTGATAATCATATCCTTTAACAACCGTTCCCTTATCATAATTACCCGGGTATCCCTTTGACGCAAGAACTACACCACATATCGTCTTATTTCTCCATACTAAATCAAGAGGTTGTTTTTGATCAACCGCTTCAATCAAATCAATGAAATCTGTTTCTAATCGGCGTAATAAAACTTGTGCTTCAGGGTCACCAAACCTTGCATTAAATTCAATGACTTTCGGACCTTCTGCAGTTACAATAGCACCAACATAAAGTATTCCGAAATAATTGAGTCCTTCTTTATGCATCGCTTCAACGATAGGATAAACAATTTCATTATTTGTGCGTTCGATTATTTCATCACTAATATGACTTACAGGGCAGTATGCACCCATGCCTCCTGTATTTGGTCCGTTATCACCATCATATGCACGTTTATGATCCTGAGCTATCGTATCAAACGGAATACAGAAATCATCGTTTACAAATACCATCAGTGAAAATTCCTCACCTTCAAGGTACTCTTCAAAGACAACTTTAGCATCCTTTTCTGTATAAAAATCATTAATAGCGTCAAAGGCAGTTTCATCATCCATAGCAACTACTACACCTTTACCAGCTGCTAATCCGTCATATTTAATGACGATTGGTGTTCCTTGTGCTTTCACATAGGCGATTGCTTCTGTTTTATCGTTGATTGTTTTATATTTTGCTGTCGGAATATTATATTTTTCCATTAATACTTTTGCAAAATCTTTTGACCCTTCCATTTGGGCTGCATTTGCATTCGGACCAAACGACTTGATACCTGCTTCTGTTAAACGATCACTTAATCCATCAATTAATGGTTGTTCCGGACCTACAACGACTAAATCAATTTGATTGTCTTTTGCAAACTTCACAATTGCATCATGGTCATTTTCTGCGATATCAATGACTTTAGCTTCTTTTGCCATCGCTTCATTGCCTCGAATTACATATACCTCATCTACGCGTTCAGATTGACCAACCTTACGCGCTAAAGCATGTTCTCTACCACCAGAACCAATAACTAATACTTTCATAACTGCCTCCTAGTGTTTAAAATGACGAACGTCTGTCATAACCATTGTGATACCGAATTCATTTGCTTTATCGATTGAATCCTGATCTTTAATTGATCCTCCTGGCTGAACGATACATTTAATACCGGCAGCATGTGCTGTTTCAACAGTATCACTCATCGGGAAGAATCCGTCACTTGCCATGACTACATTATCATTTATTTCAATTGCACGTTCAATGGCAATTTTAGCTGAACCAACGCGGTTCATTTGACCAGCACCGATACCGACAGTTTGTTTTTCATTCGCTAAAACAATGGCATTCGATTTCACACTTTTCACTACTTTCCAGCCTAATTCGATCGCTTTCCATTGTGCTTCTGTAGGTTGTGTATTTGTTACAACACGCATGTCTTCTTTTTTAACGTTTAATAAATCTTTATCTTGTACTAAATATCCGCCAGAAACAGAAACAAATTCTTTTTCTTTATCTTCAATCGTCATATCAATTTCAAGTAAACGTAAATTTTTCTTTTGCGTAAGCACTGCTAAAGCTTCGTTGCTAAAGCTTGGTGCAATAATAACTTCTAAGAATATTGAATGCATAATTTCAGCAGTTGCTTTATCAACTTCACGGTTCACTGCAACAATACCCCCAAAGATACTTTGTGCATCCGCATCATAAGCATTTTGGAAAGCCTCCTGAATTGTACTGCCCGTTCCAACACCACAAGGATTCATATGTTTTACAGCCACTGCTGCAGGCATATCAAACTGTTTCGCTAAGAAAAGGGTAGCATCTGCATCTTTAATATTGTTAAAGCTTAGCGGCTTACCATGCAATTGTTTCGCACCTGCTAATGTATTATTTGCGTCACTCGTTTTTATGAATTCAGCCGCTTGATGAGGGTTCTCACCATAACGTAATGATTCTTTATTATTGCTAAAGAAGTTTACTATCGCTTCGTCATATTTATTTGTGTGAGAAAATACTTTTACCATTAATGATTTACGGAATTCGTAATCAACCGCATCTGCTTTAATTTTTTCAATTATTGTATTGTAATCTGACGGATCAACTACTGTAATAACATGTTTAAAGTTTTTAGCAGAAGAACGTAACATTGTTGGTCCACCAATATCGATATTTTCAATTGCATCTGCTTCAGTAACATCTGGTTTAGCTACCGTGGCTTCGAACGGATAAAGATTTACTGCAACAAGGTCTATTGGGGCAATGTTATGGGCTTTTAATGCTGCAACATGTTCGCTATTATCACGATCCGCTAAAATACCACCATGAATTTTAGGATGTAATGTTTTTACTCTTCCATCCATAATTTCAGGAAAGTTAGTTAATTCGCTCACTGATTTTACGGGTATATTATTTTCTTCTAAAGTTTTTTTAGTTCCACCAGTAGAATATACTTCATAGTCATTTGCTACTAAATTTTGTGCAAATTCAATAATGCCAGTTTTGTCAGATACACTTAATAATGCTTTTTTCATTGTCGACTCCTTATTGAATCAATTTTTTTATTACTCTAGGGTACAATTCATATTCAAGATTTTGTACACGCAATTGTAAAGTAGCTTCGGTATCGTCTTCGTAAATCGGACAACTCATCTGATCTATAATCTTTCCAGTATCCATTCCCATATCGACATAATGCACTGTTGCACCTGTCACTTTAACACCGTATTGCAAAGCTTGTCCAACTGCATTCTTGCCCGGAAAACTCGGCAAAAGTGAAGGATGAATATTGAGTATTTTTCCTTCATAAACATCCAGCAAAGTTTCCCCAACAAGTTTCATATATCCAGCAAGAATTATCCATTCTACTTTATCTTTTTGAAGTTGTTCTAATATAGCTTTTTCGTAAGCAATTTTATTGTCATATTGTGCAAGCTCAAAGATTTGAATAGGGGTTCTAAATCTTCTTGCGCGTTCTATAGCAAAAGCTTCTCTTTTGTCAGTATATAGTCCAACTACTTTAATATCTGTTAAATAGTCTGCCTGAATATTTTCCATAATCTTTTCATAGTTAGAACCATTACCAGATGCAAAAATTGCAACTTTCTTCATGTTATACCCCCGTGATTTCTATCTCTTTATCACCTGAGACAACTTTACCAATCGTATAAATTTCTTCATTGAATTGAGATTGAATAATTGATTGAATTTTTTCAACTTCACTTTCATTCACGATAAAGATGAAACCAATACCCATATTAAAAATATTATACATTTCTAAAGCATCGATTTGACCTTTTTCCTGTAATAAATCAAAGATCGGTAATTTAGGTATTGAAGTAACATCGATTTCCGGATAAACGCCAGCAGGAAATACACGTGGAATATTTTCGATAAAACCTCCACCAGTAACATGACACATGCCATTTACTTTTGCATTTTCTAATACTGCTTTAGCTGCTTTGACATAAATTCGCGTAGGTTCTAATACTGTGTCTAGAAGGGTTTTACCATCAGCAAACTCAGCATTTAAATCTAAATGATTATCTTTAATAATTTTTCTAACTAAACTATAGCCATTAGAATGAATACCGCTTGATGCTAATCCTAAAATAACATCACCTTCAGCAATTTTTGAACCATCGATGTATTCAGGTTTCTCAACAGCACCAACTGCAAATCCAGCAATATCATAATCTCCGGTGTGATACATATCGCCCATTTCAGCGGTTTCTCCACCGATTAATGCACATTCACTTTGTACACACCCTTCAGCTACACCTTTAACAATTTGTTCAACGATGACTGGGTCTACTTTATTTAATGCTAAATAATCTAAGAAATATAGCGGCATTGCACCTGTCGTTAAAATATCATTAACACACATTGCCACAGCGTCAATACCGATTGTATCGTGTTTGTCAGCATCAATTGCTAATCGTAATTTCGTTCCGACACCATCAGTACCTGAAACAAGTACAGGTTGCTTCATGTTTAACTGTGAAAGATCAAATGCAGCACCAAAGCTACCTAATCCACCAAGTACCTCTTTACGCATCGTCCTATCAACGTGTTTCTTCATTCTTTCTACCGCTTCATACCCAGCGTGAATATCTACTCCAGATTCTTTATAACTCTCAGCCATGGTTAGACTCCCTTCTTCTTTTTCTCTTTGTCTTCAGGTAATAAGTGATCAATAATTTCGATCGGATAATTTCCAGTGAAACAAGCGTTACATTCACCTTTTGAATCGAATTGACTAAACACTTCGTGCATACCTTCAACAGATAAATATGTTAATGAGTCTACTTCTAAAATGTCTTTAATTTCTTCTACACTTTTATCGGATGCGATGAGTTCGGCATGTGTTGAAACATCGATACCGTAATAGCAAGGATGAATAAGTGGCGGAGAAGAAATAGCCATATGTACTTCTTTTGCACCCGCATTTTTTAAAGTCTTCACAATAAACTTACTTGTTGTCCCACGTACGATAGAATCATCGATGACAACGACACGCTTCCCCTCAATGACGTCTCTAACTGGTGAGTGCTTCATACGTACCGCACGTTCACGTAGCGTTTGGTTAGGTGCGATAAATGTACGACCCACATAACGATTCTTAATTAATCCTTGTTCATTCGGAATACCAGATTCAATAGAGAATCCTTTTGCTGCTTGTAAAGAGGAATCAGGAACTCCGATAACGATATCTGCCTCTATATTCATCTCTTTTGCAAGTTGTTTCCCTAAAGCTTTACGAACTTCATAAATCGAGTGTTTTCTGAATTCAGAATCAGGTCGAGCAAAATATACATATTCCATTGAACACATATGTGATTCAGTGTTCGTTGTATAAGTATCTTCTACTAAACCGTCATGAGAAAATACAAGTACTTCACCTGGTTCTATATCACGAATGTAATCAGCACCTATTGCTGTAAATGCACATGTTTCACTTGCAACACAATAAGCGCCGTCTACTTTTCCTAACATTAACGGACGTACACCATTACTATCACGTGCCACAAACATTTGATCCGGATGTAAAACTAAAAATGCAAATGCACCTTTAATTTGGTTTAGTGCAGCTTTAAAATTAGCTAATTTATTATTTGATTTCGCCTTTAAAAGTAGATGCCCTAATACTTCAGAATCGCTAGATGTCTGGAAGATTGCACCTTCAGATTCTAGTGCTAATTTAATTTGTTCTGCGTTTGTTAAGTTACCGTTGTGTGCTAAACCGATATCACCTTTAGAATGTTTAAAAATAAACGGCTGCACATTTGACAGTTCAGATGCACCTGTTGTTGCATATCGAACATGTCCAATCGCATGATTAAAATCACTTAATGAACTTAGTTTAACTTGACTGATCGCCTCTGGTAATAAACCCATACCACGTGCACCGTAAATATTCGACTCGTCAGAACATACAACACCAGCACCTTCCTGCCCACGGTGCTGTAATGAATGTAGTGCCATATACGTGAGGTCAGCGGCATTTGGGTGACCCCAAATACCGAAAACGCCACATTCTTCATTTAGGCCTCTGATGTCATACATGTTTCGATTGCCCCTTTCCAAGACTGACTGATTGTTTCAACACTTTCAGTAATTTCGCCTTGGTTTGTTTTTAATGTAAATGTATCTCCACCAAATGTTCCAATTTCAACTGCATTTTCAGGAACATAACCTTCTTTTGCGATTAAAATATAATTGCCTTGTGTTTCTGCAAATACTTCTGCGTTTGATGCATCCACTCGAGCATCAATTCCTGTATTAAAGTAAGCAGTGATTTGCGCTAATTTAATCGCTAATCCACCTTTACCTACTGCTTGTACGTGTGATAATTTACTTTCAGTAATCGCTTTACGAATTGTTTCTCCACGTTCTACTTCTTCTGTTAAATTTATATTTGACGTTACGTGAGATACTTCATTGAATAATAATTTTTCAATCTGTGATCCACCGAAATCTGGTTTAATATCTCCAACTAAGTAAATTTTCTCACCAGATTGTGGTTTGAAATCATTTAAATAATTTACATCTTCAATTAATCCAACCATACCTACAACTGGTGTTGGGAAGATTGCATCACCTTTTGTTTCATTATATAAAGATACGTTACCTGATACTACTGGCGTATTAAGTGCAGCACACGCTTCGGCCATACCTTTAGTAGAATCAGCTAATTGCTGATAAATTTCAGGCTTTTCTGGATTACCATAGTTTAAGCAATCTGTCATCGCAAGTGGTAAACTACCAACTGCAATTAAGTTGCGGTAGCTTTCCGCTACTACCATTTTTCCGCCTTCATATGGATTATTAAAGACATATCGTGCTTCACCATCAATTGTTGAAGCAATTGCTTTATTTGTGCCTTCCACACGCGTTACACCAGCTGATAAACCTGGTTTAATAATCGTATTTGCACCAACTTGTTGATCATACTGTGAATATGCCCATGTTTTAGATGCAATTGTTGGATGATTTAACAGGCGAGTAAATACATCTTTTGCATCAATGTTGTCATAGTTATGATCAACATCAGCAAATTCAGCTGCTTTACCTTCTAATACGTAAACAGGTGCTTCATCGCTTAACGGTTGAACAGGAATGTCTGCAAAGACTTCACCTTCATATGTTAAAACGAAGCGATCTGTATCTGTAACTTCTCCGATTACTGCTGCGTCTAATTCGTGGTGTTCAAATAAGTCTAAGAATTTTTGTTCCGTACCTTTTTCTACTACTAGTAACATACGTTCTTGTGTTTCTGATAACATCATTTCGTATGGTGAAATACCCGCTTCACGTGTAGGTACTTTCTCTAAATGTAAGTGAATACCGGACTCACCTTTTGCAGCCATTTCTGAACTTGAAGAAGTAAGACCTGCAGCACCCATATCTTGAATACCGACTAATTCTGGATAAGTAATCGCTTCAAGTGTTGCTTCCATTAACTTTTTACCTACGAATGGATCACCAATTTGTACTGATGGACGTTTCGCTTCACTTTCTTCACTTAACTCTTCAGATGCGAATGTCGCGCCGTGAATACCGTCACGACCAGTTTTTAAACCAACATAAATTACAGGGTTGCCAGTACCTTTAGCAGTTCCTTTTTGAATTTTGTCGTGATCAATAATACCAACACACATTGCATTAACAAGCGGGTTACCATCATAGCGAGAATCAAATTCAATTTCACCAGCTACCGTTGGAATTCCGATACAGTTACCGTATCCACCGATACCAGCAACGACACCTGAGAACAAACGTTTATTTTGTTTTTCGGTTAATTCACCGAAACGTAATGCGTTTAATAATTGGATTGGACGTGCTCCGATTGATACGATATCACGAACAATCCCACCAACACCTGTTGCTGCACCTTGGTAAGGCTCGATTGCAGAAGGATGGTTATGAGATTCTACTTTAAATACTACAGCTTGGTTATCACCGATATCAACGACCCCAGCACCTTCACCAGGACCCATTAATACGCGTTCACCAGTTACAGGGAATTGCTTCAAGAAAGGTTTAGAATGTTTATATGAACAATGTTCACTCCACATTACAGAAAAAATTCCGATTTCAGTGTAGTTTGGCTTACGCCCTAATATTTCTACTACTTTATCGTATTCTGTATCTGTTAGGCCCATTTCTGCATATAACTTATTATCTTTAATCTCTTGTTCATTTGGCTCTAAAAATTTAACCATTCTTATTTCCCCCAACTTTCTAAAATTGATTGGAATAACTTCACGCCATCATCTGTACCTAATAATGATTCCATTGCACGCTCTGGGTGAGGCATCATGCCGCATACGTTACCTTCTTTATTCACAATGCCAGCAATATCTTCAATAGAACCATTTGGATTGTTTTTATAAGTTAAGATAATCTGATTGTTGTCCTGTAATTCTTTTAACGTTTCAGGTGAGCAATAATAATTACCTTCACCGTGTGCGATAGGATAGATGACTGTTTCGTCTTTATCATATTGATGCGTAAATTTCGTCTCATTATTAACAATTGTTAATGATTCATTTTGACAAATAAACTTATGACTTGTATTATGCATTAAAGCACCAGGTAATAATCCAATCTCCGTTAAAATTTGAAATCCATTACAAACACCTAATACAGGACGACCTTCTTCTGCTAAACGCTTAACTTCAGGAACAATCGGAGCAACGCGAGCCATCGCGCCACAACGTAAATAATCACCAAATGAAAATCCACCAGGAATTAATACACCGTCAAATCCTTCTAATGAAGTTTTTCTATAATCAACATATTCCGCTTCAAAGCCTGTGTTAAGAGCTGCATTGAACATATCTCTATCACAGTTAGAACCAGGAAATTCAATAACAGCAAATTTCATTATTTTGTCTCCTCATCTTCAATAATTTTGTAGCTGTACTCCTCGATAACTGTGTTTGCAAACAATTTTTCACTTAATGTATTTACAACATTCGCTACTGCCTGCTCACTTGCTTCGTCAACCGTCATATATAATACTTTTCCAACGCGAATGTCATCAACCTGTTTATATCCTAAATCGTGTACTGCACGTGTTAAAGCTTGGCCTTGAGTATCTAATACCTGTGGTTGTAAAGTGATGTGTAATTCAATTTTAGTCATGATTATAATGCCTCCAGTTTATTATAAAATTTAGTATATGTTTCAATTAGTGATCCAGTATCATTGCGGTAAACATCTTTATCGAAGTTCTCATTTGTTTCTTTATCCCAAATACGACAAGTATCCGGAGAAATTTCATCAGCTAACAATATATTGCCATCGCTATCTTTACCAAATTCAATTTTAAAATCAATAAGTTTTAAATTCATTTCATCCATTATCTTAATTAATGTTTCATTTACGATTAATGCCTGACGTTTTAATTCAGCGATATCTGCGTCATTTGCTAGACCTAATAACTTAACATGGTCATCGGAGATAAAAGGATCATTCAATGCATCTTCTTTGTAGTAGAATTCAACGAGCGGCTTTTCAAATGCCTGACCATTTTCAAAGCCCAGTCTTTTTACAATTGATCCTGCAGCAAAATTTCTTACAACAACTTCTAACGGAATAATCGTTACTTTCTTCACGAGTTGCTCAGTGTCACTCGTACGTTCAATAAAATGACTATCAACGCCTTCTTTTGCTAATCTTTCAAAGAAATAACTCGTAATTAAGTTATTTAAGCGCCCTTTTCCTTCCATCTTATCTTTCTTTGCACCATTACCAGCTGTTACTTCATCTTTATATTTAATACGATAAATATTACTATCATCAGTATTGAATACGCGTTTAGCTTTACCTTCATAAACTAATGTCATGACATCATCTCCTCATATATAGGATAATACGTATCCTCTTTATCGTCTAATAAAAGGGTAATATGTCCCATTTTACGATTTTCTTTTCTCACTTCTTTGCCATACACATGAACATGCCATTCCGGATGATTATTGAAATAATGCTCCATAGCATCTAAATCTTGTCCTAATAAGTTATACATCACAGCTTTTTCGTGTAGTCTGATTTGTTTAGGTAATGTATAGCCAATTACTGATAGGATATGTGTATCAAACTGTGAATAATCACATGCTTCTATAGAATAATGACCTGAATTATGAGGTCTTGGCGCAATTTCGTTAACGTATAATTCACCAGTCTTATCAATAAAGAATTCAACAGTAAATGTACCAACAAAGTGAATTTTAGAGATAATTTTTTCAACTTCTGCAACTGCTGCATCTTTATAAGCATGTTCCTTTTCAACTGTTGTCTTAAAAAGAATTTGATTACGATGAATATTTTCCTGTACAGGAAAATAAACAATTTCCCCTTGTATGTTTCGTGATGCCGTTATAGAAATCTCTCTATCAAGTTCGATCATTTTTTCAGCAACAAGTACTGCATCTTCTACCATTTTATATGCTTCATCCAGCTCAGCATCACTCTTTAATACAAGCTGACCTTTACCATCATATCCACCAAATACAGTTTTCAATACAATCGGATAGTCAAGATCGGCTATCGCAATATCAAGAGAAGCTTTAGAATCAACTTTATAGTATGGTACAACTTTAGCACCGCTTGATGCGATTGCTTCTTTTTCAGAAAGACGATTTTGCAAAATGCCAACAGTTTCATATCCTTGGGGAACATTGTTTTCACTACAGATTTCTTTTAATGTTTCTGCATTGATATTTTCAAATTCATATGTGATTACATCACTAACGTTGCTTAACGCTTTCAAACCTTTTAAATCATTGTAAGGTGATTCAATAAATTTATGTGCAACAAATCTTGCTGGACATGTTGGATCTGGATCTAAAATATTCACTTTAAATCCCATTCTCTGAGCGGACTGTGCCATCATCTTTCCAAGCTGTCCACCGCCAATGATTCCAATCGACTGACCAATTTTAAACTTATTTAAGGTCATGCTGCATCGCCTCAACTTTCTCTACTAGTGAAGCTTCATATCGATCTAACTGCTCAATTAGCTTTGCATCTTTTAAGCTCAATATTCGCGCAGCTAGTATACCAGCATTTTTAGCACCCGCTTTACCGATAGCTGTTGTTGCTACAGGAATTCCACCCGGCATTTGTACGATAGAAAGTAATGAATCCATTCCTTTTAACGTCTTCGTTTCGATTGGCACACCAATCACCGGAACAGTAGTCATAGAAGCTACCATACCTGGCAAGTGAGCAGCACCTCCAGCACCAGCGATAATAATATCGATTTCATTATTACGTGCATTCTTTGCAAATTCAACCATTTCTAATGGGGTTCTATGCGCCGAAACAACTTGTTTAATATAAGAAATATCAAAATATTCTAACATTTCGCAAGCTTCCTTCATTGTAGACCAGTCAGAAGAGGATCCCATAATTACTGCTACCTTCACCTTTTATCACCCTTTATGAATTATTTGATAAACGCTTTAAATTAAGTGTATATTACTTATATAGCATAACAATTAGGGTTTGATTTTTCAATGTAAATTACGAACAATTACAAACTTTTTTATGAAAATATTAATATTCGTTCGTATTTTTGATTGTTTTTTTGCTATAATAAACTTAATCGTTCGAAAAAAAGATGGAGGGATTTTTTCATGACAGCAAAAGTGTTAGATGGTAAACAAATTGCGGTAGATTATCGCGCAGGATTAGCAAAAGAAGTAGAAGCGTTAAAAGCACAAGGCGTTACACCAAATTTAACAGTAATCCTTGTAGGAAATGATGGTGCAAGTCAAAGTTATGTAAATAACAAGAAAAAATCAGCAGAAAAAATTGGAATGTCATCTGAAATTATTCACTTAGATGAAACGACAACAGAAGAAACTTTATTAAACGAAATTGAAAAATTGAATAATGATGCAAATGTTCATGGTATTTTAGTACAAGTGCCACTACCTAAGCAAATTGATGAAACAAAAGTATTAGAAAAAATTGCACCAGAAAAAGACGTTGATGGATTTAATCCAATCAATATAGGTCGCTTGTATGCAGGTGTTGAAACATATATTCCATGTACGCCACTTGGCATCATGGAGATCTTAAAAAATGCTGATATGGATTTAGAAGGCAAAGACGTTGCAGTAATTGGACGTAGCCATATTGTAGGACAACCTGTTTCTAAATTATTAACTGATGCAAACGCAACGGTAACATTATTACACTCTCGTAGTAAGAATATGAAAGATGTATTAAAACGTTCTGACGTTATTGTTTCAGCGGTTGGTAAGCCTGGATTGGTTACTAAAGAAGATGTTAAGCCAGGAGCTGTTGTAGTAGATGTTGGTAACACTGTAGTAGATGGTAAATTAACAGGCGACGTGAAATATGATGAAGTAAGTGAAGTAGCCAGTGCAATTACACCAGTACCAGGTGGTGTTGGTCCATTAACAATTACAATGGTATTAAACAATACATTATTAGCCGCAAAACGCAGTATGAAGTAAATATAGACAAAAAAACTGGTACAAATGTACCAGTTTTTTATATTGTTATACTCATTTTTGGACCAAATGGTTCAAAGTGAACTTGGCTACGATCAATATTCATTTCATTGAATACTTCTAACATCGCTTCCATGAAAGCAACAGATCCACACATATAAATTTCCTCATTACCATTTATAATATCCGTTAATTTTGCTTTATTTAAACGACCAACAGATTCTGAATAATTGAAGAAAAATTGAACATTTTCTTTATTATGAAATTTCTTTATTTCTGCTTTAAATGGCACAGCGTCTCTATTATAAGCAGAATGTATGAATTTAATATTACGCCCTTTTTTATCTTCATCTTCTAGCATTGCCATAATTGGTGTCATACCTACACCACCACTGATTAATACGATATCTTTCTCTTGCGGTGCATCTACAGTAAACTCTCCTGCCGGTGCTGATAATAATAATTCATCTCCAACTTTTACATTATCATGTAAGTAATTAGAAACCATTCCTTTTTCACTGCCTGCTACATCACGTTTCACTGCAAATTTAATCCCTTTAGTAGAATCTACTGAACAAATTGAATAATGGCGTAATGCATCATTTTCTTCATTTTCAGGATGTACTTTAACTGTAATATATTGTCCAGCTTTAATCGGTTGAACTTTAATATCATCAGAAATAACAGTATATGATTTAATTTCTGCACTTTCTTCTTTAATATCAATAACTTTAAACGGTTTAAAATCATGCCATTCTTCTTCTTCATATAACGCTTTTTCCATTTGAATAAAGACATCAGCGATAACGCCATATGTTTTCGTCCATGCATCAATAATTTCTGGTGTCGCTGCATCTCCTAATACATGACCAATCGCCCAAATTAAATTCTCTCCAACGATTGGATAATGTTCTTCTTTAATTTGTAAAGCTCTATGTTTATGTGCTATTTGATTAACATTTGGAATAATGGCTTCTAAATGATCAATATGTTTTGCTGCTGCAATTACTGTTTGAGCTAATGCAGTCTGTTGTCGGCCTAATTTTTGATTTGTTTTATTGAAAATATTCAGTAATTCCGGATGTTCTTCAAACATATGTTTATAAAATGCTGTAGTAATTGCGTCACCATGCTCTTCTAAAACCGGAATCGTTGCCTTGATAATACTTTTTGTTTCTTCTGTTAACATTTTTCTTCCCCCTAAAAGTAGTATTTAAAATATATCTTTAAAACACATCTATAATGTTACATCTATAAAGAGAAAAACTCAACCATAATCCTTTAATAATATTCATAAATTAGTAAAATAATAAATATTTTTTTGATAAAAAAAAGACTATAATAATGGTATGAGGAGAGGATTACATGAAGCTTACTTTATACTCAGACTATTCTTTACGAGTACTCATGTTTCTGGCGAGATCTGAGCAACGTACACAAATAGATGAAATTGCAAAATTTTATAATATCTCTAAAAATCATTTAACTAAAGTTGTAAATAATTTAGGTACCTTAGGATATATAGAAACAATACGTGGTCGTGGCGGGGGGATTACTCTTAAGATGGCTCCTGATGAAATCAATATTGGCAAACTTATCAGAAAAACAGAAGAACATTTCAATATTGTTGAATGCTTTGATAGAGAGACGAATACTTGTCCAATTATTGATCATTGCGGTTTGATGAGTGTGTTAGGAGAAGCTTTGACTGCATATTTAAAAGTGCTTGATCAATATACACTGAAAGATATACTTGCGAAAAAAACATTTACACTATAAAAAGCACTAGGATTTCTCCTAGTGCTTTCAATATGTTTATAGGTCAATAATTTTATACAAACCTAACCAATATGCCGGAAGAATATATGCTTCACGGAATGCTTGATCTTTACCTGCTTGATATTCATTCCATTTAAGTCCATCTTTACTTTTAACACCGACTACTGAAATATCATAGCCATAATCTTTATTTGCACGATCGTATGCAAGTTTCGTACGTGTTGCATGATAATCACTTGTTACAACTAGAGCTGATTTTAAATTATGTGCTTTCATTAATTTTAAAGTTTCTGTTGCATTTGTCCAAGTTGATGTAGCCTTCTTCTCTTTTATTATAGCCTTACTTGGTACACCCGCTTCTTCTACTGCTTTAACATTATTTAAACCATTTTTATCTTCAATTGCAGGTGAAATCATGACTTTAGGTGCATAGTTCTCTTCATAGAAACGACCAGTCTCAGTATATCGACCACTATCTCCACCATCAATCATTATGATTACATCGCTTTTTTTCGGTTTATCACCATGATCAACATTGTTATAACTCCATATTCCAATTCCCACTGCAATGATTGCTAATAATAATAACACACCGATAATACCAAGCAATTTCTTCTTCATTGATTTGTTCCTCCTGTTATCGATTTAACCATAGTTTTGGATATTGCCATAACTCATGTTCTGCTGATTTTCTACCTTCAGCTGTTTCTAAATAATTTTTACCTTTTAATTTCACAGACTGATGATAAAAGTTAAATAATGGATTAGTTTTCTCAAATGTTGAAACTAAACGTTTCATTTCATAGTCACGCCCAACAAGAATACAATCATCCATATTTTCATTATGCATAATTTCAGCAGCACTTATCGCTGAATCTTTCATAGAAACACTATAATATTCTGGAATAACGCTCGACTTATTAATGCCTACTTCTTTCAGTAATTGTAAACTATTAACATCATCATTGACAATAAAAGGCGTATATATAAGTTTACTTTCTGGATTTTTAACTAATAATTGTTTTGCAGTGCTTAATATCTCTTTATCTTGCTCAGGGTTATATACCAATACACAATTACTTGATTTTAAATGATCATTTATCGCTAGATGTTTGAATTGATGATGAAAGATTGTAAATACTAATGTACTTCCAATATATAAAAGAATGGTAAATATTAATAATAGTCGCCAAAAGTTTTTCATATAAAACCCACTTTCAACAGCTCATTTTTCACTTTATTCAAAAAAAAACTGAAACTTTCATTTCAGTTTTTAATTGGATTTATTTTTGAATAATTTTCTTAATTGAATCGCAAACAAATACAACATCTTCGTCAGTCATTAATGAAGCTGATGGTAAACATAATCCTCTTTCGAATAAATCTTTGGCAACATCTTCATCATGTGTATAATACTTTGTACCTTCAAATACAGGTTGCATATGCAATGGTTTCCATACAGGACGAGATTCAATATTTTCTTCAGCTAATTTAGCAATTAAATCATTAGGTTGAATACCTAATTTAACTGGATCAATCGTTAAAGCTGTTAACCAACGATTTGATTTCGTTTCTGCTAATTCAGGCATTAATTCAATACCATCGATATCGCCAATTTCACGCGCATAAATATCAAAGATTTCACGACGACGATTTACACGATCATCTAAAACTTCCATTTGTGCACGACCAATACCTGCACATACGTTACTTAAACGGTAATTATATCCAACCACGCTATGTTGATAATGAATAGCCTGATCACGAGCTTGTGTAGATAAGAAACGAGCTTTTTTCGTTAATTCATCATCATCTGTCATCAACATACCACCACCACTTGTTGTGATGATTTTGTTGCCATTGAATGAAAAGATAGAGAACTTACCAAAAGATCCTGATTTCTTTCCTTTGTATTCAGCACCTAAACTTTCAGCTGAATCTTCAATTACTGGTACACCGTATTCATCACATAATGCAAGTAATTCATCGAACTTCGCAGGTTGACCATAAAGGTTTACTATCACAACTGCTTTCGGTAATTTACCATTTGCTTTCGCTTCTTTTAATGCTTTTTCTAATGCAACAGGAGACATATTCCATGTTTCGCGTTCACTATCGATAAATACAGGCGTTGCTTTTTCGTAGCAAATTGGATTTGCACTTGCAATAAATGTCAGTGAAGAACAGAAGACTGTGTCTCCTTCTTTAATATCTAACAATTTAATTGCTAAGTGAATCGCTGAAGTTCCAGAATTTAAAGCCGCACCTGAATGTCTTCCTACATAATTAGATACTACTTCTTCAAATTTATCTACGTTAGGTCCGAGAGGAGCAACCCAATTTTGATCAAATGCTTCTTTAACATATTTTTGTTCATTTTCACCGATATGTGCAATTGATAAATGTAAACGTTTATTCATTATAATGCCCTCTTTCATTTAATACGATTTTATTTTGTACCAGTAAATGCCGGTACTGTAGCATGCCCATCCTGACTAATATCTGACTGCTTAAATACTTTTAAAACTGTTAAGTATATGATGTATAAATCTAGTATAAAACTTTGATGGTCAACATACCATACATCTAAATCAAATTTTTCTTCCCAACTGATGTTATTACGACCATTTACTTGTGCCCACCCAGTAATCCCAGGTCGAACTTCCATACGTCGTTTTTGATGTTCATTATATAATGGTAAATATTGCATCAGTAATGGACGAGGTCCGACTAAGCTAATATCACCTTTTAACACATTTAACAATTGAGGTAATTCATCGATACTGAGTTTACGTAATGTTTTACCGAAATCAGTTAAACGCTCTGCATCAGGTAATAATTCACCTTGTGTATCTCTCTCGTCAGTCATTGTACGAAATTTATAAATCTCAAATGGTTCACCGTTTTTACCAGGACGAGTTTGCTTAAATAATACGGGTGAACCAAGCTTTTTCTTAATCAGCACTGCAGAAGTTACGATAACAGGGCTAAGTAATACAAGTGCTGTCCCACTTACTGCGATATCAAATAGTCTTTTCATTTTCTATCTGCCTCTTTTCGAATTTCTTCATTAATGATATTGATTTGTTCTTTTTCTTTATCACTGATTGTATCAACTGGTTTTACACCACCGATGCCATTAGCAATGCCTATAACGCGTTTAGGAATATGGATTCGATCAACGATTACATCTCCCTCTTTTCCAATAATACCACCAGATACGATATGGATACCATTAAAATCCTTTTCACCTTTAATATCAGTAAAGAAATTAGAATTATAAGATTGATCTATACCATTTAGTAGGTCATTTGAAATTCGTACGTCTAAACGTAATACATTGATATCTTTTAAATGTGCATTTTTAATAAATCCTTTAGAGAAATTGCCGATGCCTCCGTCGATTGCAAGCGCACCATTTTTAAGGTATGGAATATATGAATCATCAATTACTTCAACTGCAGAAACCATCGAGCATAATACATCTATAGATTCTTCGTTCCATGCTTTAATTTTTTTACTATATTTTGGTAACATTTGATTTATCATCGTTACAAAGTTATCGACCTTTTCTTTATTACGTCCGTGTAAGAAGACATTATAGTTACGTTCTGTTAAACGTATAGCAAGTTTAATACCTATATTTCCTGTACCAACAATTAATACATTTGAATTCTTATCTTTAATTGTTTTGTAGATTAAAATATCTGCCGCTTCCATTGCTAAATCGTTAGGCTTCATTTCACGTAAACGACTTATTTGTATATTCTCTTGTGCAATCGTAATAAAATCTATATTTTGCTTTCTTTCAACATCTACATAAATATATTTTGCAGTACCATCAAAGATTTGAATTACTTCTGTCGCTATCGATGGATTAGCGATTGAGAAACTCATACATTTCTGACCATTAATATATTTATCAGGTAATCTAAGAAAATCGGAACGATGATTAGAAGTTGTCGCTAGAACAATTGAATCATAACTTTGCGTTTTAAACTCTTCTCTTAATTTTAAGAAATCCATAGGTCACCTCATCTTCTGTTTACAAACTGACTTTTATTTTTCCAAATTTCATGTTTTTCATCTATTTTTTTGCCCCAATTTTTCATATAGAAAATTTTTGCAAATACGAGCAAGATAAATAAGTAGCCTGAAATTCTAAGACGTGAACCTGTACCTAGATTATCATTTGTTATTCCAATAAATAAAAACCAGATTAAACTTTGTGTTAATAACATTTTATCGATATATTCTAATGATTTTCTATTTTTATATATATAAAAGAAAATAATTGTCATAGGTATTGATTCTGTCAAGAATAAAACTAGTGTACTAAATCCACGAACTTGGAATGGTAATGGTCCTAAAGCATTGCTCAGTAGACTATAAGCATAACTGAATAAGAAGAAAATATAATTAGGTTGGTCTAATGAGATATTTAGCTGACTTGCACCAGCATATAATTCTTGTCCATTTTTACGATAATTTAAGGCATCTGCTAAGCTTAAGCCAACAAAAGGAATTTGGAAGTCTTTTAAGGCAGTGTAGTAAATCCCAAGTAATACAAGTACAGTAATAATTACGAATCCAGTATTTGTAGATTTATTTTTGCGATTAAAGAATATAAATAATCCTGCCGCGCCTAAAAATGAGGCTGCCGCATAATCTCTATAACTAAATAATAGAAACATAGATAACAATATAGGTATTATTAATAAAACTTTTGCAATACTATTTGATTTTAGAAAAATAGCAAATAACCAAACCGTTAACAAGAAGAAATCAAATATCCAAATATCACGGATAATGGAAATGGTTGAAACATAGACGAAACTAATAAATAGTAACATCATCCCTAAAAACAAACTATAAAGATTCATTGCATGTCGACTACCAACTAATGTACGTATTAATAAATACGAAACAATCGCAAACAGTATAACACCTAAAAAGTTAAACATCTTTAAGTAAAATACATATTCTGTATTAAAGAGCTTTAAAACATAGCCTAATACAAGAACATGCACTGAAGTAAGAATGGCATTACCACCATTCTTAATTTCAAGTGCATTTTCTAAATAGAATACTCCATCATCACTACCACCTAAAATGGGGATAGCGAGACCATGGTATCCAGTAGCTAAGCTCACATAATACAAGGCGATGGTTATTAAAAACATTATTGTAATAAACGCTGTAAAAATTACAGCAGTTCGTATTTGACTTTTTTCCATTGCTTGTACTCCTACTCACTTATTTTGTTCGGTTATAATTAAAACTTCTTATTTGCTTCACCGATCACAAGTGCCTTAACATCATCATCAGACATTGACATTAATCGATCAATATCTGCCATTAACGCATCATAGTCTTTAGGTACTGCACGACCAACATAAATTTTTTCATGAACTTGATCTTCAGAAACCTCATTTTCATTCAATAATTCTTCATACATTTTTTCACCAGGTCTTAAACCAGTAAATTCAATCCCTATGTCTTCTATTGAATAGCCTGCAAGCTCAATAACATTTTTTGCTAAATCGACGATTTTAACTGGTTCTCCCATATCAAGTACAAACACTTCCCCACCATCAGCTAGTACTCCTGCCTGTATAACAAGTCTACTTGCTTCTGGAATCGTCATGAAATATCTTGTGATATCAGGATGTGTGACTGTTACAGGACCACCGTTTTCAATTTGTTTTTTAAATAATGGAATTACTGATCCACGACTACCTAAAACATTACCAAAACGAACAGCAACAAATTTAGTTTCAGATCGTTTGTCTAAATTTTGTACAACCATTTCTGCCCAACGTTTCGTTGCACCCATGATATTTGGCGGATTAACTGCTTTATCAGTTGACACCATTACAAATGTTTTAACGCCAAATGCATCACTCGCTTCAGCAATATTTTTTGTGCCAAAAATATTATTTTTAATCGCTTCTTTAGGATTAGCTTCCATTAATGGTACATGTTTATGTGCTGCAGCATGGAAAACAATGTCTGGACGATATTTCTCAACAATTTTAAACATTCTGTCACGATCCTGAATATCGGCAATAACAGGTACAAAATTAATGTGTCCATCCTTAAAACGATTCTTCATTTCCATTGTGATGTTATAGATACTATTCTCACCATGACCTACTAATAACACACGTTTCGGGCCAAAGCTAGAAGCTTGTCTAACGATTTCAGAACCAATAGAGCCTCCAGCGCCAGTAATTAATATTGTTTTATTATTAATTTCATCTCGAATACCATCTGAATCTAATCTAACAGGATCTCGACCGAGTAAATCTTCTAAATCAATATTTTTAAGATGGGCAACTTCTTTTTTTCCTGTTAATACATCATCAATATTAGGCATTATTTGAACTTTAACGCCTGATTCAATACATATATCATAAAGTTCTTTTAATTTATATTGAGTCAACGATGGAATCGCTAGAATTACTTTATCAATATTATATTTATCGATCGAAGCACGTAAATCATTTCTAGAACCCATCACTTTAACACCGTTAATGACTTGCTTATATTTGTTAACATCATCATCTAAAAATACTACCGGCTTCATTTTCATAGAAGGTACATTTTCCATTTGGCGTGCGAGTGTTGTACCGCCTCGACCAGCACCAAATATTAATACACGTTCAAATTCTTCAGTATTCTCATTATTCTTATTGAAAACTCTAAAGAAAATACGAGTTGCTCCAATAAAGACGATAAGACATAACCAAATGATGATTACTGCACCAAAGATAATGTTGTTCGTTTCTTTCATCAAAGTTAAAACTAAATATGTTAATACTGTACCGACAAATACTGCTAATGTTACGGCATAAACAATAGATAATAATTCTTTAACACTTGCGTAAATCCATAATCTATTAAACAAATTAAATAAAAAGGCAAATAAGAGATAAGCTAATAATATCGATACAGCTGTTACTACAAAGTATATATTCGGCTCAGGAGTCGATCCTTTAATAATTAACCAGGCAAGAAATACTGAGCCAATTACTATTAAGGTATCGATTAAGACGAGTAGTAACGTTTTGAAATTCTTTTGCATACAAAAAATCCTCTCTATAACTAATTATTGATAAACGTAATATTTATCTGTGTCATACTCATCATTATTAAATACTATACCTAATAATTTAGAGTTTTCACTTACAGTTAATAAATCACGCGCTTCTTTAACATTAGATTTATTATTTTCTTGTTTATCAATAACTAATACCATGCCATCTACTTTTGCGGAAATAATTTGTGAATCAGTTACAGATAATACTGGAGGACTGTCAAAGATTATTAAATCATAGTATGTGCATAATTCATCAAGCATTATGTCTAAATTTTTTGAGTTTAATAACTCAGAAGGATTTGGTGGGACAGGCCCAGCTGACATAATATCTAAGTTTTCTACTTCAGTTGGTTGAATAGTTTGTTTCAATGTGCTTTGTTCTGTGAGGTATGTCGACAGACCAACAGCATTTTTTACTCCAAACGTATTATGAACAGTCGGTTTTCGCATATCTGCATCAATGAATAAAACCTTTGTATTATTTTGCGCAAATACACAGGCAAGATTTGCTGAAACTGTTGACTTACCCTCTTGTTGTACAGAAGATGTTACAAGTAACTTTTGTAATTGGCTACCTGGTGTCGAAAATGAAATGTTTGTTCGTAAAGTTCTGAATTGCTCTGACACAGGCGATTTAGGATCTTCTAAAGTGATTAATTTTCTAGCTTTTTCCGTTCTATTTTTTATCTTACTTTTACTTTTCTTGAACATAATAAAACTCCTTTGTCATTCAATGATTATTTGATATATGGAATGTTACCGATTACTGAAACGCCAATTTCACGTTCAACTTGCTCTGAAGTTTTAAGAGATACATCCATTAAAGCTTTAGCTAAAACATAGAATAGACTTAATAACAGACCTAAAGCTGCACCAATACCGATATTGATTAAAGGCGTAGGTTCAACTGGTTTTGCATTGCGGATAACACGTGCTTTAGAAGCAACTTTTAAGTTGTTTAAATCTAATGAGTTTTTTTCTACCATTGTCTTCGTAATTTCGTTTGCAATATCTACAGCACGTTTTTGTGAAGGATTCTCAACTGTAATCGTTAATAATGTCGAGTTTTGAACAGCTGTTGCATCGATATCTTTTGCTAAATCTTCTGGTAATACATTAAGATTCAACTTATCTATTACCGGTAAAAGTGTGTCTGGTAATTTTGCGATACTTGCATATGTAGTAATAGATTGTAAGTTCGTTTGTAAATCTACAGCATCATTACTCTTGCTTGTACGCGTTTCTTGATTTACAAGTAAAGTAGCTTCTGACTTGTACACTGGTGTTAGTAAAAAATAAGAAATTGCTGCAGCGAGTAAAGCAAATAAAATCGTAACACCGAGAATAAATTTCCAACCTTTCTTTAATGCCTCAAAAATTTGAGTGAAATTCATGGTATCTTGCATTTTGTTACCTCCAAAAAGTTCTAATTAATTTTATAATCAATTTATTTTACCATAAGAAATTTATGTTTTTACTACATTTTAGAAATTTTGTTTATAAAATGTCTATTTTAAAATGAATTTACAAAAATTTTAAGTGATATTTACAAAAACTTTACAATAAGATATTTGTCGCTAACTATCCAAATTATTTTCAGTTGCATTAGCTACTAATCGATTTAAATATTTATGAGATACGATAAATACAATGATTGCCATTGTAAATTCAGAAATAAGTGTAGCAAATATAGCACCTTCCACTTTAAATATAGGAATTAATATAATATTTGCAATGAGGTTGATGATTGCAATAATCGCATTGATTCTCATCATTTTATAGACCATATGTTGCGTAGAAAGTATTGTGCCATTTACCGCAGTAGCAAATTTAAATAATATCGCCAGACTCAATAGTTGAAGATAAAACACTGAATCTAAATATTTTTCTCCAGCCGTGAACAATATTAAGTACTTCGCTGTGAACCATATAAATACTATCCCTACTACACCAAGTAAAAATAATATTATCGAGCTTCTTTGATTAAACCTTTTTAGCTGTACTGGATCATGGGTTGCCCAGACATGTATTCGTGTATAAAAAATACGTCTAAATATTAAATCAGGAAACATAAATGCAAGTTGAATTATTGCAAATGCAGCATTGTATTCACCTACTGCTACTTTTCCAACTAAAAATGATAATAATAATACATTACTTTGATAATAAATAAAATAAAATATACCTATCAAACCGAAAGGATAAGTTTCTTTAAATGTTTCTAAAACTGTAGCATCTTCAGGAATCTTGGCATCTTGTAATACAGGTACTTTTATTTCGCGAGTATATAACTTTCTAACAACACGCCAAAAAGGAAAAATAGCAAGTATAGATAGAATTACAATATACCATCCTAATGCAATAATATCTTTGAATGTTAATACTGCTAGTACGGCTGCAAAAAAGCGTACAAAGTATAATAAGAAGTTGCTTAATGAAACAGCTTTAAAATTTTCTTCAATTTGGTTGATTGAATTGTTTATGGCATATATACCTTGCAAGAAAATATTCGGTACAATTAATAATAGAAAGTATTTTGTTTCAAAATCATACATTGGTGAGAATACAACTATTAAAAGTATTAACAAGGTGATCGTAAAGCTAATGGTAAATAATGAAATACATGCATTCACATAACGATATGCTCTTCTACCTTCTACAGCGAAACTTTTAACAATAAAATCTGCTACACCAAAGCCAATTATCACTGATAATATATTAATAAAAGTTAGACCTATACCAAAGATACCGTAATCTTCCTTAGCAAGATTACGTGCAAGGAGAATGTTCATGAGTAACCCCATAATGGCACCCATACCAGTGCCTAAAAACATCCAAACAAAATTCATTTTTTTCATCTAGAAAAAACTCCAATCACGTGCATATTAATTAAGATATGCCTGTTCATAATCCTTCATTACAGAATCTAAAGTGAAAGATTCAACCTTTTCCTTACTTTTATCACCCATATTCTTACGTAGATTATCATCATTTAATAATTTAACAAATGCATAAGTTAAACTTTCATCATTTCCTTTTTCTACGATATAACCATTTTCATTATCATCTACTAAATCTACTAAACCACGTGTATCAGTTACAACACATGGCAAACCTTGTGCCATACCCTCCATAATACTTTTAGGTAAGCCTTCACGATGACTTAATAATGTCATAACATCAGAAATTTGCAATAAGTTAGGAACATCCCTTCTGAACCCTAAGAAATGTACATCTTTTAAGTGATTGTTAGTTTTATACTGTTCATATAATTCCAGATTTGGGCCAATACCAGCAAATAATAATACAGCTTCTGGTACTGCTTCCTTGATATTATTCCAATTTTGTAAAATAAACATTTGATTTTTATTGTCATTCATTTCAGCAACACAAATAATCACTTTGTCTGATGAAGACAAACCTAATTCAGTTCTCAAATTTAATTTCTCTTCATCTGTTAATTGTGGGTGATCAATTTCAACCCCTACACCTTTAATATGTATTGAATTGTCATTTGAAAACCCTATTCGTTTAGCTGTCACAGTATCTTCATTATTAGTAGTAATTAATAAATCAGTTTTTGCAGCAGTCATTTTTTCTAATGGAAAATACAACAACCAGTTCATCAGCGGCGCATCTTTAAAGAAATGAAATCCATGAGCTGTATAGATTAACTTTCCTTTCATATGAGCCGGTTTTGCTAAACGCGTTAAGAATGCTGCTATAGGTGTATGAACATGAACAATATCAAAATCTTCACATTTCATCGTTTCTTTTAATATTTGATAACTTTTTAAATTATCTGTAGATAGTGGATTACGATTTATCGGTACTTCAATCGTATGTACACCAATTTGATCTAGCTGTTCTTTATGACCGCCATAATCTTCATTCGCTATAGCATAAACTTCATAACCTTTATCCATTAACATTTTCATATACGGCGTATGGAACGCAGTAAAATGACGAAATACATTCGCTGAAAATAATACCTTTTTCATTTTAATCCCTCTTTTATTAATGTTTTATCAATATCGCTACGATTATTTGCCCTTAATTTTTCTGTAGATAGGTAAAACGATACTAAATAATTTAATCGTATTTTTAATACCTATACCACTTATCAATAAATTTATACGTTTCGTTAACTTAGTATATGCATATTGACGCAAATAATCATGAGATTTTAATTCGGCTATTAATTGATTTCGCTCATTTCTATTTAATAGTGCACCATAGATGAAAGCAATAAAATATTTATTCGCTATATTGCACATCAATTTAAATTCAGTGTTTTCATTCAATTTTATATCATGCCTTTCAAATAAATCATCAACGATTTTTGAAGCATATAGAGGATCAACAATATTTTTGTAACTCATCGTACCCGTAATTTGACCTGCTCGTTGTTGACGGTATTCTAATACCGCTTCATCAAAGTATGCAACTGACTTTGCTAAGGCAAATACAATCGGTGTCCACATCATATCTTCGTAATTCTTATTCCTAATAAAATAAAGTTCATTATCTTTAATAATTTTAGTTTTTACAAAAAATGGCCATGCATACCAACTAAACATCAATTCTTTATCTAAAATCATTTCTAAAACTTGCTTACCAGATAATCCTTTAAAATCTTCTGGCATAAATGGTCTTTTAACACGTTCATGTTTATTATCAAGCATATAAAAGTAATTATAATCAAATAGCACAATATCTGGATGATTATTTTGCTCAATAAAGCTAAAAATATCATCAAAAAATACTTTTGAATAAAAATCATCTGAGTCAAGCATTACAATGTATTCACCCTGTGCTGCGCGAATACCTGTATTTCTAGCAGCAGCTATTCCACCATTAGCCTGACTGATTATTTTAATATTTGAATGATTCTTTTTATAATCTTCTGCAATATGTAATGAATTGTCCGGAGAATCATCATTTACAATAATCATTTCATATAAATTAGGATCGACGTCCTGTTTAAGTATACTTTCTATACATTCAGATAAGTATTGTTCAACATTATAAACTGGCATAATTATACTTAATTTCATAAAATGCTCCTTATGTATTCTTTATCACTTTTGCAGGTACACCTACAGCAATTACATTTGATTGAATATCTTTTACGACACTCGCACCACTACCTATAGTCACCCAATCTCCCACACTTATCGTGGGATTCACCACAGCTGAAGCACCGATTTGTGTTCCTTCACCAATTTTGACAGCACCTGTTAAAGTAGCATTTGGAGAAATATGAGCATAATTATTTACAACACAATCATGTTCAACGATTGCCCCACTGTTAATGATCACCTGTTTATTTATTTTTGCATCAGCATTGATTATTGCGCCTGGCATAACTAAAGTACCACTACCTATTTGGGCACTTTTAGAAATAATCGCAAGCGGAGAGAGTAACCGAGCAAACATTTCATCTGTTAAATTTTCTCTTTCAATAATTAATTTACGAACTTTATTATTTCCAATGCCGAAGAAAAGCAATGCGTTTGTTTCTTTTACCATTTCAGAGATGTGATGTGAGTTGCCGTATAACACACCATTCTTTTCAAATCTTTTCTCAAAAGCATCATCAGCGATACCTACTATTGTATAGCCCAAGTGAGTAGCTACTTCCGAAACAACCTTTTTATGTCCGCTATTTCCAATAATGATTAACTTCATTACTTTTGTTTCCTTTTGTGATTTTCATATACTGCTTTAATAAAAGGTAATAATTCAGCTTTATCAAATAATGTATGCCATTCAAAATGACTTAAGTCAGGTGTAACAAAATCGAATTTTTCTAATGCGTCTCGATTTAAATTTGATAAATCACCATTTAATTTGTAAAAACGTGCATTATTTTCTTTCTCAAATTCATTCACCCATTCATAACTTGTCGTTACCACTTTTAAATTTAAAGCGCAATATTCAAGTAATTTCGTGGAAGTTTGTTTGTTAAATGGAAATACATCAGGAATATAATTCATACCATAGCGTGCTTTCGCTGCTGTTAAAGGTAGTTCTTCATACGGTACACGGCCAATAAAATGAACATTCGGCAACTCACCATAATCTTTTTCCAGATTCGGATCAGGTGTTCCGATTAAAATAATTGAAAGGTCACTATTTTTCTTAAACATTTCCAGCATCTTATTTAGTTCTCTTGATGGATCCATCGTACCTATGTATACAAAATCATATTCTTTTTCTACATCATTTTGCAGAAAGTATTGCTTGTTAATCCCCATATCTCTATATATAAATGGTTGATTATCTTTAAAATTAAAAACTTGATGCACCTTTTTATTTTGGAAAATACGACCATCAGGTTTTGCATTTAATAATTTTTTTAGGAAGTCTTTTATTTTAGCATTTTTTCCTACTGTTATCGTGTTGTATTCATGAATCAAAGCTTGCTTGTTATTACGTTTACGGTCTAGTCCCATGACTTTCCAGACGATATCGTATTCTTCCGTAATTTGAGCAGCATCTTCTACAACATCAACCAAAAATTCTCCAGATTCATTTAAATAAGAAGCATAAGCACCGATTTCTGGCATATATGCTTTACCTTCATGCAAGATAGCTATTTTTATCACAAGTTAATCCTCCACACATTAGTTTTAAACTTAATTTATTATAGCATTATTTACATAGATATACATCAGAATTCCAATAAAATGGAACTTATGTTATATTGATATACAAGATATAAAAGGAGGCATATTATGCACAAACAACTTAAAAATCTTTCTATTCTATTTTTGTCATCTATATTATTTCTTACTGCTTGTGGAGGGGATAACAAAGAAGAAAAAGCAATAGAAAAAGCTAAAAAGGAAGCACAAATCGCAAAAGACAAATTAAAAGAAAAAGAAGAAGAATTAAAAGCTGAAAAAAAGAAAAATAGCAAAAACACTTCTACCGAAGAAAAAACAAATGAAACTGTTACTACTGAAACGCCACAAACAGAAACTAATGATGAACAAACACCGGAAGAAATAAAAACTTCAGTGGCAAATCGTGATGAAGCTATTCAAAATGCCGTATCAACCCGAAATAATGCGTTACAAGCTGCTTTATCTGAAAGAAACGCAACATATCAAAAAGCCGATGCATTATTAAATAGTAGTTCTAATGCAGATGCAGTAAGACAACACGAAGGTATGCGTGCAGAAGCTGACCGTATTTATGAAAATAAAGTAATCGAAATCAATCGTAATTATTATGGTCAAGTGAATGAAGCATATCGCCAATTTAAAGGTCAAATGAATGAAGTAATTAACCAGAACTCATAAAAAAACAGAAACAGCGCTGCTGTTTCTGTTTTTTTATGGATTATAAATTTTGGATATTTCCATAGTTGTAGTATTGTACTTCCTTAAATTCATTAGGTACTACGTTTTTCGTATCAAAGATGACTTTATCTTTCATCGCTTTGAAATCTTCATCTTTTAATAATTTAAATTCAGAATGATCACTTAATACTAATACTAATGAACTGCCTTCTAATGCTTTATCGATATCTTTTTCAACCCAATCTAATTGCACATGTGGATCAAATGCAGATACTTCTAAATCTTTTTCAGCTTTAAGCATTTCATAGATGTCAAATGCTGGTGATTCACGAATATCATCAACATCACCTTTGTATGTTAAGCCGAAAACAGTAACTTTGTTACCACCAACTTTAGCTAGTGCTTTTTTAGCATATTCAACTACATATTCTGGCATAGAAACGTTAATATCACGTGATAATTTAATTAATTTAGCAACTTCAGGAGCCTCTGCAATGATAAAGTATGGATCTACTGCTAAACAGTGACCTCCAACGCCAGGACCAGGTGTATGTAAGTTTACACGTGGATGTTTATTTGCCATAGAAATAACATCATGAACATTAATGTTTAATTTGTTACAAATCTTAGCTAATTCATTAGCTAATGCGATATTTACGTCGCGATAAGTATTTTCCATTAACTTAGACATTTCAGCAGTTTTAGCTTGTGTTTCAATCATTTCACCTTTTACAAAAATACCGTATACTTTTTTACCAGCTTCCACACATGCAGGTGTGATACCACCGATAATACGGTTATTGTATATTAATTCATGCATAATTTGTCCAGGTAATACACGTTCCGGACAGTGAACTAAATAAATATCTTCTCCAATAACAAAACCTTTTGATTCTAAATAAGGTTTTACAAAGTCATCCATTGTACGTGGTGCAATTGTAGATTCAACAATAACTGTATCACCTTTTTTAAGCAATGGTACGATACTTTCTACACCAGCCATTACGATCGAATTATCACAAGATTTGTGCTCGTCATCTTTATTTGGCGTTGGTACAGCAATAATATACACATCAGCTTCTTCAGGTTTAGTTGATGCTCTGAATTTACCACTCGCTAGTACTTCATCTAAAGCCTCCTGAAGACCTGGTTCTTCGATATGAATTTGACCACTATTTAATTTATCAACTGCCTCTTGTTTAATGTCTACTCCTAATACATCTACCCCATGTTTAGCGAACATAATAGAAGTAGGTAAACCTATGTAGCCTAATCCGATTGTTGTTAATTTCAAAATAAACACCTATCCTTTAGTTTACGCTTTGCGTATATTTTTCATATATTTACTTTTGAAAGAAGTTAAAAAGTTCTATGCGGTAAATATACTTTTCCAAACTTATGTTACATTATTATAGCTATAAATGCTACAATAATCTACTTAAATTGCTCTATATATATTATATGCATTCCATTAAAATTACATATTTTAAAAAAACGAAAAAAATTAAAATTAAACTATTAATAATAAAAAAGATGGCACATATGTCCATCTTAAAATAAGTTATTTTATATATAACGTTCCCGCTTTAATCCATGAAGCCGTAGCTGTAGGTTTTTGATATTTTATCTCTATTTCATACTTTTTTTCTGGATATATTGGATACCCTTTTGATAAGTCTACTATATCAACAATATCTGTTTGTTCATTTTGCTTAATATGCACCTTAATATAATTTCTACCTTTTTCATTATTGTAAAAAGAAAGCAATGTGCTTGGGAGTTTTCTTTTTACGTCTGCTTTATAGATTAAACTTGCAGTATCATTTAGATTTACTTTTGGTATTAAGGCATACATATCTTCGTCTAAATCAAAATCAATATTTACTTCATTTAATATTCCCGCATCTGAAGCTATATTTTGCATAATATCATTTCTTTCTAAAGAATACAGTGTATCTGTCCCGTTTTCTTCAAAGAAATTTAATATTGGCCAATACGTATCGATTAAATCTTTATGGAATAAATGATTTCTTCTCACTTCTACAGGTAGATGAAGTAATAAATTCAATGTTTGTCTATCATTTAAGTAATTAAAAAAGTCCATCACTCTATCTGTTTCTTTTATTAATTGACTATGCCAGTTTCCCATCCTTGAATCAATATGAATAATATCTAATAGTTCTATAAAATCATCTGTGTCTATATTCGTAAGCGTTCTATCAAAATAATCATCTGCCGCTTTCACTGCATTATCATAACTCTCTTCTTTGAGCATTTTGTTATGAAAATATTCATAGATATCTTTTATTGACATCTCTTTTTCCAGGTAAGCTTTAGGATAATCATATTTTGCATTTGAGAAAATCACACTTCTAAATTGTAAAACATCTTCCTCTTCTTTCTTATACTTCTCTTCAAAAATTTCAGCAATTGGATGATTGAATGTCGTTCCAGTGATTTCAAACATATTCTTTGAAAACTCTTTGTCAACGTCATTTAAATTAAATTCAATCATCTCATGATCTAAATTGATATTTTTCGTTAAGCGATTTACGATAACTTTGTCATTTTTATAGATTTGTCGTGCCCTTTTTTCCTGGATAGAATAAATGTCTTTCATATAAGTAAAAGTATGCACTGGTTTTGTCAAAGGTTTTGTAAGTGCTAATGTGCATTTCGAGTCTATACCACCGGTAATACCAACTAACAATTTGTTATTAACTTTATTTAAAGACAGGTTCAAGTGTTTAATATGCTTTTTCATTTCAGATAATATTTCCTGATAACGATGATGTTTCAAAGCAGGATTAGGATATATTCGCACTTTTGCTTGTCCAATAGTCAACTTCACAGAAGGTACAAGTTTAAAAACATCTTCATATCTGGAATGATCAAGGATATTAGTTCGTGATGTTATTTTTTTATTTCCAAAATTATCACCGATTAATTTATCATGAGATGAAACAATTGATAAATCAGAAGTATAATATGGAGATCTGAAGCCTGCTGCATCAGAAAAGATTTCAATTCCGTCGGCTGTTGATTTAACAATTACGAAACTACCATTTAAATGATTTATTGAATGACTACTTGCAGAAAGCTTTTCATTAAGGACACGATTTAATATTTCAAAAGGTGTGATGTTGGGTATGCTTATATCAAATGCATATCCTAATAAATAAGCACTTCCATTTCTTGTTTCATAACTGGATACACGTAAATCCTTTGAAGTATATAATTGATATCCTCCGTCTAAACGATATTTTTCTTGTAAATGTTCATTTTTAATTGTTTCTTTTGTAATTAAAAAGGCTTTATGGATTAAATAATCAGACATAATTTTATCTCCTTCAGTAAAAACAAACAATCGAAATTAAAGATGATGATGTATTAATCGAATTGTTTGATCTTTTGATAATGGACTATGACCTTCTTTCGGATGTTTGTAATAATAATATTCAATATTATTTAATGGTAAATTTAAATCAGAAAGCTCTGTTTTAAAAGGTTTTACATGGTCTCTCATATCTGCTAAACTTGCTCTATTTTGCATATATAGCATATCAGGAATATATTGATATTTTTCAAAGGCCTTTGTAATAGATAATCTATCTATATATTTATCTATTACTTCTTGTTTTGTAAAGCCAGGATATACGATTTCAAGCATTTGATTTACACTTTTTTCTAAATAGTTTAACACATTCGTTTGAGGATTGTTGACAATTACTTTCGATCCTTTAATTAATATACCTAAATACATCGACATAAATCCACCAGCTGAAGATCCGTAAAAAAGTGTTGCTTCATGACTATAATCTAAACGTTTCAATATGACTTCAATTATTTCAGCAACCAATTCTAATGCAAATGAATCTACTTTACCTTGGCCCCACCCAATCTTTAAACCATTTTCGTGTAATGTGATGTCATCGATAAATAAACAACTTGATTTAAATTCATTCTTCCAAGTTGATCTTTGATATAGAGGCGGTTTTTTCTTAGATGGATCAATTGCTCCATTACTAAAACAAATTATTTTTTTATAATTCTTGTTATATTTTAATAAGAAATAGAATGATTTATCTTTGTGATTAATACAAATTTCATCATTGAATTCAGATTCAAATATGAAATGTTGTAATTCGTCAAATGAAAGTTTGAGCATTACATCACCCCTTATAATTTACCTCTTTTTTAAGTTGAGCAATTGTTTCATTTAATTCAATATCCTGAGGTCGTTTAATACCATCATACAAGCTATAAATATCTAAAAATCTTGTGATAGCCTGATGTCTTTCTTCCGATTTAATTCTATCAAATCTAACCATGTACCAACCTTTAACGTAAAAATTAAATCTTTCTGTCATGTAAGCATCTAATAATTTATGCTTTTTAAGGAAAGGGATACGTTCCGTCTCTAATTTGTAATATTTATCAAAGAATTTTGCGCCAATTGTATTCGTAACAGACCCTGATACAGCTGCATAATACATATGAACGTATACATTCATCGCTTCCACTTTATTTGAATAAAGCATCAACTCCTGGAAGAACATTGTATCTTGTCCAGCAGCCCCTTCAACCATCCTAATATTATTATTTTCAATAATTGATTTTTTAACAATTAATGCCTGAATACTTTGCGCTCTTAAACCAGAATCTTTCATAAACTGATGCGTATTTTCTATCAACAATTGATTTTGATTATATTTTTTTATCGTTTGTGCAAAGTTGAAATTAGAGCGGCGCACGTTATCTTCTTTCATTATATTACCTACTACTAAATCTAAACTAGAATCACTCATTAATCGTTCAAATAATTTAGCATATCCGTCACCCATCGCCTCATTATCTGGATCTAGATATGTTATGTAAGGTGACGTTGCAAGTTCAATACCTACGTTTCTAGGTCGTGATGCAGAGCCTGATCCTTGCTCAAACGCTTTATAAACAATATGATTTGGGTATCTTCTTCGGATACGATTAATGATTTTTATCGTTTCTTCGTCCGTACTACCATCATTTATAAATACAATTTCCATTTTATTAAAAATACTAGAACGTCTTAAACTTGCAAAGCATTTATCCTCTAGGTAAACGCCATTGTTATGAATAGGAACGATAACACTTAATTTTTTAGATGACTTTGGCACGCGTCTGTTATTTTCAATTTCTATGTCATCAGCTAAATAACCATTGGTTAAAGTCTCTTTTTCTTCAATGTTTTTTAAGCTTGATAATTTAAACATCGTTAGTGTCTCATCAGAGAATTGATTGATTAGGTTATGGACTTCACCATTTCCTTTTTTAGTTACAAAATCAACTTCTACAAACTTAAATGGCGTTAACAAGTCCTCTAAATAATATTCTCCATAAATATTTTGTTTACTCATATATGTTATATAATCATATTCATTTAAATTAATTGTTGAGAGTTCTGATGCATTTACTAATGTTTTATCAACGTATAGCTGACGTTCAAAATTTTCTTTTACCACTTCACTATCTTCTACGTTTACCACTAAAATTCGATTATGTTCTTCCAAAAGTGGTGTGTCTAATACAATATTTTCAATATAAGATAAACGATGGTAAGTTGTATGTTCTCTAAATACATTACGTATTGCTTTACCTTGGAATTCACGTAAATCTAATTCATTATAACTATTTACAATCGGACCAACATCAGCATTATTATTAATCATAAAAACATTTGGGAACTGATTATTAACGCCTACACTATAGTTAGATAACAACAGGTTACCAAAGGCTTGTAATTCAAAAATACGATTTGCAAACATCGTTTCGCTGTATTTTACAGAATTTAAGTTAATCGCCCATCTAAATAATTTATGTGTATTCATTAAATCTTCATGATTCATCGGATAAGTAAGGTATGGAATATATTTTGCAGGGAATAGATAACGATCTTTCTTAAGATTTAAATTTCTATCAATAATTGTAAACTCTTTTTCTGCATGAATTAAACCGTCTAAAATCATGCTTGTCTCTTTATTACGCGTCGGATATTTTGTTAGCCAACTTCCAGCAAATAAAACTTCATCTTTAACTTTTTTCGCATAATCTGAACGCGTTCCAATAGGGTTATGGTAATAAGGGTTAATTCCAAACTGAAGACTGTGGACATTAACATGACCACATAATTCAACATACGTCGGTACCATCTCACTTGCACTAGTAAATACTACATCACATAATTCAGCAACATCTTTAAATAAGTTGTAATTGACGGGATCTTCTTTAGAATAAAATACTGTCTTTATTTTTCTGTCCTTAAATTTTTTAATGATGTTATAAATATCTTGTCTCAATTCACTGTTCGGGCTAGCGCTACCTTCCCAGGACATATCGATGCCTCGCCAACTCGTTGCATACATAAAATAATCAACATCTAATGAAGAGACTTTGTCAATATCATTATGTGAAATATATATTAGATCAGAAACATCTTTAAATGAATTATACAAAAACTCATCACAGATAATCGCCACTTTTTTACCCGACTTTTTGAAATAAGTACTTGGTTGAACTTTTTTTAAATTTGGAAAATATGATTCGACTTCATTAAAGAAGTCAATTTTAGCTTTTTCATCAACTAATTTAAAATAATTATGGAAAGAATGATAATCAGAATCATTCAGTAAATGAAATTTTGCTAGATTATAATTCGTTTCCAGCATATCATAGTATGTTTTATATCTTTCAATTTTAGACATTTCTTCAAAATTAATATCTTCTACAGTTTGATCAGTTTCAATTGCTTTCTTATCATCATTTACCACAACTAACGTCTCCTCTTCCATATTTGTCTTTGGATTCTTCCTAATTTAGAATTAGATAAATTATTATAAAGTTCTTCTAAACGTGCTTTACGCTCTTCTGCTTTATAAATTTGCTCCGTCAAAGCAATATTTTCATTGATTAATTTTTGTATGATACTTCGCGAAGTTTCTCTCTCTTCATCAAATAAACCGAGAAGATTATTAATTAAACTTGAATTATTATCTAGTATAGGTTTAGTAAATTCTATTGAAGTGATATCAAAGCCATGTAAATTTTGTGCTTTAGTATAATAATATTTATTTCTATGATGGAAACGAACTAAATTTATTGATGGAAAAGCTAATACAATCGTTATAGGTTCATCACTAAAGTCTATATATTGACTGAATTGAGATTTTAAATCAGAATCTTTGTAACATACATCTGTAGTAAGATTTTTAGCAATCATCGGCTCGCTCATTTTCTTTGAATAATAAATATCATCTTCATAAACGAAACCTATGAATTGAGATTTTTTATAAAGTCCTAAAGTCATTCTACCTTCTACTTCAAGCGCTACACGAGCTGTAAAACTACCTGTATTAAAAAAGAGCTGATAATCACGTTTCGCATTTATCATTTTATTAATAGGTACGACTTCGAAATGATCTAAGTTTACTTTAACCGTCAAAGGATCGATACTCGTTAATAAAATTGACGAAATAATTTTAATCCATCCTCTAAGCTCGCCGTTTTGTTCAATCAATCCCCAAACTTGTTCATCTATTTTTTCTGTAGTTATTACTTTTACTACTTTCTGATTAAGTTCACTCAATACACCAATCGCTTCAGATTTATCATCTACTGCTGTTATTAATTCATCTTCATTTTCCTGACATAAAATATAGAATGACAAATCCCTCGTCGCATATAATTCTAAAAGATTCATTATTTATTCTCCTTATTAATTAATTCAATCAATGCTTTAATATTATTATCCCAAACAAGATGTTTCGTTGTATAGTCGGAACAATTATTACAATAATGTTCATACTTTTCTGAATCTAATTTGAATGTCTGAATGTTTGTAATAATATCATCGATACTGGCTTTCTCTTTTGCATAACCAAGAAAATTATTGTTAATCATCTCTGAAGCTTCGTTACCTATATTTGTGATTACTGGAATTCCTAAACTGATAGAGTCTATAATTTTCCCAGGTAAAATATTCATAAAAATATCATCTTCAATGAGTAAAGATAACGATAAATGCCTTGCTTTCATAAATTTTAAACATTCTAAACGTGGTAAAACATCGTAAATCGTAACATGTTCTAAATTTAATTTGCGTACATTTTCTTTAAATTCATTTGCATGTAATCCATATACAATCGCATCAAATTTTATATTTAATTGATTCAATCTTTGTGCTATGGCTAAAAGTTCATCAGAATTTTGGGCAAATCCTAAATTACCAGAATAGAAAACTGTAAACTCTTCTACTTTTTTAGTTAATACTGAATTTAATTCTTCTTTATTTATACTGTTAGGTAAATATAGTAAAGGTTTATCTTTTCTTTTCATTCTTTTAAGAATATGATTTTTAAATCCTCGATGGTTATATATAATTTTTGCACTTTGATTATAAATATATCTTTCAAGATAATTAAGAACAGGCTTAAATAAATTAATCCATTTAATATTTAATGCATAAATACTATCTGGCCATAAATCTCGTACATCTAAAATAATTTCAGCATCAATCTTCTTCCTAAGCGGTGCAATTGCAAGTGGCATAAATATATTTGGACTTGTAACAATAATACTTTCATAATGATGTGCGTTTTTATTGATGAACTTATACGTATGAAGCATAATCTCTATGTAATACATAATACGTTTAATATGAGATTTAGATTGTTTGTCTAATAACGTCTTAATTCTATAAATTTGACGCTTGTTATCATTTATATATGTATCATTCCAATATTCATCAGTCTTGTACATCGAAGCATTGGGATATGAAGGATCAGATGTCAGCACATCTGCTTCGATACCATTCTTATTTAATAATGTAAAAATATTTTTATACCGATTTGCACCACTACCAATTTCAGGATAAAAATTTTGAGTAACCAATAAAACTCGACCCATATAATAACTCCAATCATCTAAATAGTTAACGTGAAATTTTGTATATTTAATATATTGTTTATATTATACCAATTAATAAAAGATATTTATAACAATACATTAAAACATTAATTCAAAAATAATGCCCGTAAATATAAACATTTACGGGCATTATTTTATAGGGCATTATAAACATCTAATAATTTTTGTTTTTCATTTTCCCAGTTATAGATACGTTTTATCACTTTACATTTTTCACTATATTGATCACGTAATGTCTCATCTGCAACAAGTTTATTTACCGCTCCTGCTATTTGATTGATATCGTGACTATCTACTGAAATACCGACACCTTGATCCACCACTGCTTTAACTTCAGGAAAATTACAACTCACTACAGGTACATGAGCCATAATATATTCAAACAATTTATTTGAGCTTGCAGAATAATGATTAAAACAAATATTTTGTAGTACCTGAAACCCTAAATATGCTTGTTTTGTATATGAAGGAAGTGCTTTGAAGTGAACTTTTTCAACAAATTTAATGCGATCACTTTCAGAACTTTGTGACGCCATTTCTTTCAGTGTCTTCTCAAGTTTACCTGCCCCTAAAAATACAAGTGTACCTTCTTTAACTTGAGGCATCATTTCAATCAGAAGTTCTAAACCACGACCTTGCTGCAAACCACCTTGATATAATAATATCTTTTCTTCTTTCGGTAATCCTAGCTCAGCATGTAAGTCAACATCAGGTTTTTCTTCAATATCATATAACTCCGAATAATTATATAGTGTTTTTGGATAAAAACCGTATAACTCTTCATTCTTTTTCGCACGTGTATGATTTTCTACCATCATTTCATCAACAAATTTTATCATGAATGACTCAAAAAATTTTATCGTTTTAGGATTATAACCTGTTCTTGAAGTTTGAACTTCATGTGAATCATAAACTAACTTTTTAGGTTTCAATCTAAATTTTGAACAAATAATCCCCTGCGGTAGCGTATTTAAATCATTTGAATGATAAATATCGGCATTATCTTTATAACCTTTAATTATCATTCGACCGATAATTGCTGCATTGACAATATTTTTACGAACTTTTCTAAGTTTAACGCTCAGCGCCATCATCAATAATAAAGATGCAAAGTATATTAACAGCATAAGATTAAAATAAAGAAGTGTAACGCCAATGACAGTACTTACTGTACCTACTTTTATCAGAAATGAATTTTTGTCTTTTTGATATGCTGTAATGAAAGAAGGATAGCGTTGCACACGCGATACTTTAAAGTTATCTTTCACGCTTTCTTCTTGTAATACTTTTTCATCTTTAGGATCATCGATCGCTATAAGATGTACATCAAAGTTATTATCAGACAACGCGGTGCACTCTCTATTCACACGAGCATCGTTCGTAAAATGATTCCAGACAAACATCGTAACTTTTTTCAATTCTCTTCACCTTCGAATGCACCTAATGATTATGTGCTTATTTTTATTAATATTTATTCTACCATACACATGTTAATAATATAAATACTAATTAAAAGGATGAGACATGATTTGTCTCATCCTTTTTTAAGCCACACCTTTTGCAACACGTTCTGCATGCGCTTCTAATAAAAAGCGATAAATATCTTTATAAATATAATAACTAAATGTTGAAGAATATGAATTTGTAAGATGGTGTTTGTCTCTTACTAGTATCACATTACCTTGAGTAGGATTACAATATTTACCCGTGTTACAAATTAAATTTGTATAATCTACATATTTCACATATGGCTCTGCTCTTAATCTTGTCACCCAAGCAGGTTTTGGAGGGATATGTGATTTAGCTACTTTACATTTCGCAGAATTTCTACCATATTTTCTTACACATTCAGGTATATAAACATTAAAATAAGGTGTATCACGAATTGCGAAAACTTTAATATTATTCGCGTTTAATTCTCTAAACTTTTCAATAATACCCGGATCATGTTTATAGCCTGATTGTGTATTATTTGCCTTTATAAGTGCAACATCAGGTTTATATTTTGCAATTCTCGGAATAATTCTTTGATTCCAGGTAGTACAAGATGGGTAATCAGGTCTTGGTGTTGAAGACAAAGTACACCCACTTTTCGTTGCATATAAAACACGAATTTTATACTTTTCAGCAAATTGTTGCACTGCACCTAACCAATGTGCTGAATGAGAATCACCAATAATAGCTATCGTTGAACGATAACCAGTTTTAGTACCATAGACACAAACTTTTTTAGCATAACCAACATTTTTACCAACGTGACATCCATCAATAAATCCTTGATTATGATCTGTTGGTGCATTTTTGGTAGTCGGTCTAAGTGATTTATATGGTACATATGATTTAGTATTTACCATTACACCTGGATGCGTTTTTTTATTTAATGTTTCTGCATTAACATTAAATTCACTAATAGTTAAAACAAAACTAAAAATAACAACAAATAACAATATAAATTTTTTCATAACTTCTCCTACGTTAATTTTTTTACATATTTCATTATAGTATAGTATATATAAATTGTGTATAGGTAAAGGCAAAATATACATATTCTTAACATATTAKAGNTATWKTATRTWTWAWTTRYSNTAWAKGTAMARRMAAARWATWSAKMTTYWTAAMWTRYTMNANATWYTTTAYKTTWTAWWTWSYATRAWKSTACWAAWRAWNGNAATTSMGMWTWATAAAWTRMWMRWTWMTWTANTTYRTAAAWTSWATSRTRYTASNAWTSMTTKTMAWKNCGWWTRWTRMWRTWRWWGTTWWTMTANTCRTWWRNTCWWTYRTATTMRATTYSTTNTTCWWKSGWTTNTWGCTKTWRWWGTTYTYMTAWNATTTRWCWTWNNTATNAWTYAMTTTRTTNCNTTCTYYRKATTYARCKNNAMWWSTYCWMAWWWWWWYMACAWRRCTWTRWMWYACWTTWTTWYWWTYTSMMTNTKCARMGWSWKMKMCRAAAWWTAWCSWCWWRSCTTKWTYWYRMAWKTYTTTYATTYGWYYTRYASAKTKAKWKNNGAAAAWNTWTCRTCTYMMMYTGWTWKTGMWNNTCWTYMAYWMKTWMTAYAYMTNNTTMWKTGWRWATGKYWNATMKCMAANNCTRAWMGWGMTYNCATNAMCRMTTNAATAMMTYTKRWTMRGNTGNTRWATRRMWWTAKCMAATYCTRAAMRAKMWMSMATAYCNNGMWNTSWWTMAYTWWTMWKWKGTTSANTMAATMMATKYATCMAAYWYTKMAWWMTYAWNAWTWTCTTSAMMKSTTWNATTMATYWKTTNGTYCAGYYRATMYAKSMATCAAASAWNTTCWTYCTTMWANTTTTNCWKYACCRGYKRNTTSRTTRTNTTASTYCWGCTRWYNANTWGCNNAATSWNAGAWYTTCYWSMWYCAWTWWKWMCARTAMYASCKRYWGRWTSWSYTWCTTCWRCWWTMAANGTWRCNTTWMTSWAKRYWWWSYAKRRYSATKMARWYYWMTWMTWYCTAMANAMTMAMYWWYKWMAWMATYWWATSTWWYNTTKCTCRNATKYAAAKYATRKWSWTKSRATWYWYTWSTTWCTWMWACTWNNTAMTSAWWTANATCYNATCYWWWTYRYTYNTATTTWMRTSATAWACWNTGKWTACNTWARTTNNTTMTAMWTWAYYSATWWRCWTMYWTCYAAANTYAWWKTNNAYYTKMSTGMYMAMSAWKWTTAMTNAATWWWRTWAWTRAYCNAKAASCWWAWWTSWWMANNCYWARNASYGWAMMTKAMTRCMNCRCKWWTWKTNAATRMTRAANGWTAWWKACCWNNACYAAAAAWSMWMATGSMNNAARTRCMKTRAWTTWATRCATNGMTTKKKKTNGMATKCTSAASKAYMMAWAMNTAYTRRARWAMCAAAWRRMKYMAWTSNCATTNAYWTTMTGYAWRATKKKKTTAGYRTYNCKCAMRNASYMWAAMTAKNGGWGNTMAYWAWAARCGMSAWWCYMAWTAYAWWNTGYAWAAYKTKYWNTARTRWMRYRMAYAARYNAKAAMTARKGYSMYCATKRTAMKMNAGWRRYYAAAWATARATRMAWWAMWTNNAATAWTRAANATRWNATWAANCAGAWNTAATSMMASYATNNTMMTAARTGRNNTTRAAARTARNATAMWWKAMRKAAWWTTSAWKWTNGTKAYTARNCMKAKTMWYSAWWGWATYNCANTMRATSMAMYYRWAAKTRANTRTRMWWKAMRKAWMYWTSRKWWTARTYNACTRRTYMWANTSWMKAWTGAATSGMACWYGMYCMACMYMTRMNNTTNNGMCTSTSAAAYMWANATCCNNATRSRANATAATMYAMNNAWTAAMTKRMNAATRAAKGKWRYAWGMMMWWCMWMWRCWYKYSYRMMTMKYRAWYYKAATMCRWAYWYWWWATAWTATNAAATRRCTWRYWNTAWAKRTTRWAWKAAWWTSYRWWAYMYGNCTMWWTARWSAKYKSRATAMGTWCYTTYAAKWTWNATRMMTKSYTWNAWTTMTANATTANAAKYWAYAYGTKTWAWMTSMTMTKTMMWYWRMNCGANTRAGTKMMTYMWASKWAWMNTGYCTTCTTTNCWRWTMKRATTAKNNGCYMCAYNTTTRWMATYATNTGTMMWWYAWMRAYTGARTKWWTCNTACKMRKYRYKTYWTMTTTMYTKAKWGSAWWNATGMMCSRWTTWNNCAWTRTTKTWMMAYATMAMNTTKAMWWYKTSYAYTYKGWANNNTATAWTWNTKTASNGCRRNCRTGWWYKKATKWSWWTNTYWTTSCANNTAYYAMCKWKANAACGTSCAKYWTNNATRTMWTWTKWAYGNCKKCKTSWKWYWWTSNTGKWWWYAYTGCWYTKAMTNAACGAKMWACRKCYRSYWTATNTMTWTTTARTGWCWTMNNTTYRSRSATTMYTKGMAATWNCWGYWKWGMMTWWAYGWWMWRYWGCTRMWTNTATTNAYATWWAGYSACMTRMKKWWGMRSMWTAKTNNTRCAMKTNCWKTASWKYCTTTRYSWAWARTTKCWMAANATMTTSACRWWWANCYWCMTRMTRAWSAACYAWARNAATRYMYGTCTTTMSTYYCTWYRNNCCAAYMAWTTCRMANNNAATSWTCAYNGAKTRNTTCNATMATMNATSAASWWRRMAMTGWMTKYMTNTTCRKSMYKMCAYSMMWWYCWNATWMRAAKTGRAKGNTSWTGSNGYGWTYTRKNATCNTAKGMASNATKKSASWRAAYTMMTAKTSRKNGATRNCNTSAWYTTYTMATRMWAATTKRARRTRWWRMKCRATWYSNATCWTWKRYAMYMTTTRNAGMWAAYWAMTWRTKRTYSANTAMWMATCKTTTAWTKMWAWYTTNAAAATWRAWNTSAATWNCATMTYTYNTAWYCYYTNTAKMNAATRAATNTAWYATCMATWRWMWATYGYWWMTTTAAATYTWCAANAANTTRATTKWATTYAYNATCTYTWTNCCCNTATMNATSAWYRTANNACATSMWTMRTYTAWTRNAAYTTKANANATTTAMRNATWMTWYAWTTTKNANTTTAYAATYTTWWWCMCWATMAWYNTCATWYWWYAKGMKTNATTWWATWAANTTNANATMWWWAWSWWTTCKAYWNTTNTTGWWMTTTWWMATWWTWARCWMWATAAWTTMATWKWTTAKKARWMTWATNTTRAKKARYMWAANATSAWTWMGAYKTTYAKWGYWATWTTAMWTNNTTASNCTMTWTRAKTTNNTAGTWNATTRWACYWRTWTSMKRWGCWKMATATKWATAWNANGTWCARMRMAAKRTKMAWTTKAYTYNTCKTTKAGYWWANNAATWGTNAYMWRTMTMMTWTGMKRSAWAWWKMTRTMGWWCMWYMAAWGGWKCANATTKMTKTRTYRTTYWKNARRWATWGWNGATARMWYTWMYWKRAGAGAAAAWGSYSWSRAWSYKTCWRWRGMWCRTAYKNNTNCWRTRWTAYTMKYWRSWWTTGANCGNANTARYAWWYMMAKAAGASWWRNTGRSYAKMMMKYGTSWKAMKYWMGYWYRKATKCMWTSWKWMWAGCNANANNTNAYSRTARWAWTAMRCAMRYAMRWSYTGWGRGTRNTCCMKMRWGMTMYWTKNANGCTKWTNAWWMCWTCTKTAAWGNNCMWKWTGATWNNATTAYGCACGYRYAWRCNTGNAGGSWKKTSYWGAWAKCNTCKATGMATKMKGTKGMAWWSAWNTTTAATGTWCCWKTTGATWWYKATGMACSTRYAAANATKNAGRYAWWKGTWGANATCRWMGWWRAAWWAGGWRRNCAWTKAATTWAMKGTRMYRWWKSAYWTNGMYSWWSNTANARAAKTAGAYAWNNGTRGAWWCARASTWARRMMRNGGWAAACRWYWAATKMAMRNTGANTGAAGCAMTYGYYMWWRWARNGNAAGNTASMMANTSTRKWTMMARACTWNAKGMMSTSGTWRAMRTYRWMKGCNANAATGMWWRAMRYAATNNTTAAMMWWKSRAAAKATWMCAWCWYTRKNTTCMWNACTAKANNTSWAMTSRTKKARAKTNTCRRMMANAATGCARWWMANAAKKTAMMSWTTRWAWRTATWACRKYRTTKRCTWNCTAYWATMCWKYWWWTGAWSNTAKWKWTMARAYAWMTRMASTTMWAMGSWANAGANTTAYAWKTANNTRAMGRKRWKWAMTMSTMNAWTMCWSKATTNTRAASWTATYKMTWWRAWAKSWAAWYTWMTACSYWWAGAWWNASAWTKACCNTGAASARAWNGAAAWMGWYWTTAMWCRAYTNATNAAAGWYAWMRMKWWNAAAARKAARWWWAATAMNTWYARWARAGAWTRAMMYWNAACNAAAYTRAWAAWGAWWNTTMAWCAAMWKMTNAWAGAMAMWNAAGMRSMAAAAWMWGWARAANARTRCRMYWGWKAMTRNAACAANNACSAMNASTAATANAWGARMSTKCAYCWRMWYCTRTWRWWACTGARGCRCCARWAANTNTMSAMARYRMRMYWRTWANCWGAWNAAKCANNAYCAGKMAYMSRMKASYNCWGMASYTRMTCCWRWYAWTWCWRAKGSWNNARTWMTKYYACNAAYANAAATAWTAWTNAGANARTSANATCARKSNNCMRMTASTWNASAANTYAAWSYRRWCAAKNCAMMWSRWAAYKYTGTKASKMAKMCRRNTAWNATYARAANTRATAYYRWTSCWNAATAKYAACAATNAAAKTGGWSWNGMWCCWYWAWRSSWWSTSRKRMARCCKRTRAAWMRWAWKAAYAMWKTWMCNCAANATSWWYRATAAATTRSNAGWKATCMTTKMTKNCAMCTCGTRAWWNNTATSAAAWRWAYGWAMARAYTWWYMWWWTGNTTGATRNATTAYMAKMNAKCAKWRYTWCRMMKCKTKRTTWATMWAWTAWACKKAWRSASKWWWMWWTYSYYNNTKATKRWCRNTNCAKSMKAWWTAYKNAGCWWTKYYARYRNANTATWCWNATSMARKWAAYAWTYYYSNTTATGRANNGTGCMWKNTAKATNTTMGYAWTTSMWGNGWKAWNNAATYWAAKTNNAAYATTYWNNTSAYTNTGAWGTNNNATTWRATYWMNTAYTTRATNNTGMARMNNTTTWAGNNAARYATYCNACATCMMKWKMTKTAYWYMATCARKRYWTRMKWKSRGCMNGWYTYASWRGKATNNAWSAWCCAKATSYNNTTAYWYYRKCARKRTANTGCRATRKKMAWRAYKCAYTRRNAYAWRWAYMAWMYRCMAYYAWTTTSGMWATATAMWKYRATRKTRRWWWTKYNATTMAACNAAANTWTAANAMMAYMACMAATKWNNATWTNATMMWTTRAWSGTNGTKYWTWTATTMAWYWAMATTWTNAAKWWARTAWYWMATRWATTWAAKYMWTWWWACRWKTNCAWATMNTTWATWTACNAWTNTGAATWWAKKNNTYCMTATAWTANAAGWRANATKAMAWTNTSAAWTMMWTTNAKAWASKAAKTRMAYAWRKRTMMYWNATWWTAKWASARAAYRMMWKYAYKAATKWWAWTGANGWWWGSWRGTACAMMWRSAKMNTRMWTWTKMTKMMRAAAMWSMKGYWSTAAWRNNAAWGAYGYNNTTGMTRGYACRACAAMMGMWRCWKWTRMTSCARRWAMTGMKRWTGWAWMAAAAGWYSCARTTRATRKSAYKACWNACRAAWSAKTTNATCMAAKNNTRCWKCTAWTGMNTSAAMARTNTYCANTTAAYKYRAKTAMWAMANAATRMTKWAWCARMTYCTRCWWCNAYWRCTNAACAANTAYKSAWWMACNCAANNGYWRAARMKRWTACTKMWRMAGYKYCYACTAYASAWMYRACWWCTACGGAAACACCAACGGCTGAAGCGGTTACTACTGAAGCGCCTAATGTAGATACGACTTCTACGGAAACACCAACGACTGAAGCGGTTACTACTGAAATGCCTAATGTAGATACGACTTCTACGGTAACACCAACTGTTGAAGCGGCTACTTCTGAAGCGCCTACTGCAGCTGTTCAACCTAAAAAAACAGCAATTACTTCAACTACAAAAACAAGAAGTTTAGGAACTACGGCAACTACTAAGGCAAAAAATATCGATTCTATGTCAGTTAATGAAGTCATAAAATATAATAACTGGACAGTTCCTGTGTATGAAAAAAGCTTTTTCAATTCACCAAAAATTGCATATCGCAATGGTGTCGCTAAACCGGAAGGTATCGTAGCACACGAAACAGCTAACCCTACATCTAAAATTGATGGTGAAATTGCTTATATGAAACGTAATTACACGAATGCTTTCGTACATGCATTTATCGATGATAAGCGTATCGTTGAAGTTGCAGATACTGATTATATTTCATGGGGAGCTGGTCCTGTTGCAAACCCCCGTTTCATCAACGTAGAATTAGTTCGTGTATATGGTAAAGAAGCATTTAGCCGCTCTATCAATAATTATGCAGATTACTTTGCTACAAATTTATTATATTACGGTTTACCGTTAGATAATGCTCACTATGATGGTAATGGTACTGTTTGGAATCATAAAGGCGTATCAAACTTCCTTGGTGGAACTGATCATACTGATCCAATCGGGTGGTTCCAAGCCAACAACTATACTTTCGATGAATTCTACAATCTTGTTTCTGAAAAATATAATTATAAGTTAACTGGCAAGATGCCAGCCACACCTGTGCCAGCACCGGGTAACACACCACCTAAGGTGACTCCTGCACCCAACAATACGGGCAAAGTCGTCACATCGAATGAACGTCGTATTGCCAAAATTAAATGGCAAAATACGGATGTGTATACTTCAGTTGGTAACCCTGCGACAGCGAAAGCAGGTTCAAAATCAAACACCGCTTATTATGTAAACAAGAAAGCTGTGTTAGATGGTGTTACTTATTATTCATTAACTGACAATAAAAACATCCCACGTGGTTGGGTAAAAGCAAAAGATACAAAATCATTTTCGATTACTCCACCATCAAAAACGTCAAAAAGGTTTACATTAAATAGTACTGCTAAAAGTATTTATTCAACACCTTGGGGTAGTTCAAAACAAGTGGTTGGAAGTTTAAAAGGATTAACAGGAAAAGAATTTAAAGCTTCTCAATTTGTAAAAGTAGGTCAAACATCATATTATTTTGGCACAGTGAATGCTTTAACTGGCTGGGTTAATTTAAATCAAATGACCTTAAAATCAGTTTCTCCATCAAAGACTGCCGTTAAAATTACTGACATGAAAAATGTTAAATTAATTGGTCGCACAGATGCTAAGAATACTGTTTTATATACAGATATTAAATCTACAAAAAAAGCACAGACAAAGCCGGTTAATATGCAACTCTACATTAATCAGTCAGCAAAGAAAAATAACAAGCAATATTATGGTGTAGCCGATCCAAAAAATAAATTTTTAGGTTGGATCAGTGATACATTTATTAAAGAAAAGCAATTTAAAACAGTATCATGGACAAAGATGCCTTATACGATTAAGAAATCTTCAGGATATATTTATTCAATTCCTGGTGGTTCTAAATCTCAACGTATTAAAAAATTAAGTACATTATCTTCTAAAACTATACAAGTCATTCGTACAGATAAAGTTGGCAATGCTGTTTGGCATAAAGTATTATTAGATGATAAAACAACTGGATATGTTCCAGATAGCTATCTTTATTCACAAAATGTCGTAAAATTAAAAGCACCTGAAAGTTTAGATGTTGCTGTTGCGAAACAATCTCGTTTAAAAAATCCTGCACGTAATGCGGGCCCTAAAGTAGTATTCTCAACACCGGCAAGAGTATATAACGAACGTTTAGCAGAAGATAGTGAAATTAAAGCGAATATGGATACAAAAAATGCTTTAAATGATCCTGAGTTAAAGTATCAATTTTTAGATTTAGGGCAATCTGAAGGTATTTCAGCTAAAAATTTAAATAAACTACTTGCTGGAAAAGGTGTTTTAGAAAATCAGGGGGCTGCTTTTGCAGCTGCTGCAAAACAATTTAAAATTAATGAAATCTATTTAATCGCACATGCGCTTGTTGAAACAGGACATGGAAAAAGCAGATTATCAAACGGTCTAGGTATCAGTGACGATAATACGCGTATTATTGAAAATGCAACGAAGAAATACTATAATACTTATGGTACTAAAGCTACTGATAATAATGTAGAATTAGGTGGTATTACATACGCTAAGCAAAACAGTTGGGATTCTGTTTCTAAAGCAATCATCGGTGGTGCAGAATACGTACGTAAAGCATATATTGACAACGGTCAGCGTACGCTTCATCAAATGCGCTGGAATCCAGAAAATACTGCAACACATCAATATGCAACAGATGTTAGATGGGCTGCTAACAACGCGAAAAATATCGCGCGTTTATATAAGTCATTAGGTCTAGATGGATTAAATTATATCGTTCATGAATATATCTAATGTTAAAAAAATAACCTTCCTAATAGTTATTAGGAAGGTTATTTTTTCGGCATTTAGGCTATATAATACTAAATTGAATATTTAAGTCGATTTACTAATAGCTGATGATTTACAATTAAAAACGAAATGGATCTCTAAGAGCAAATGAATGATATATTTTTTCAAGTAACTGAATCAATTCTTCAGACTCTGCAGAATTTAGCTCTCGCATAAAGCTACGTACAACTTTAGCTTTAATTTCTTCTGCACGTTCTAATGCTTTTTCACCTTGTTCAGTTGCAATTAAGACGGTAGATCTTAAATCATAAATACTCTGCTCTTTTTTTACAAAACCGTTATCAACTAATTTTTTTATTGCTCTCGAAACCGCCGTCTGTTCTTTATTTAACTTATAGATTAACTTTTTTTGTGTCATATTTTCTTCTGATGCAATAAGTTCTAGCATATATAATTGTTCACGCGTTAAAGTTACATCAGTTAATTCTGCAGAAGCAATTTCATCAATTTTAGAATCCATAAAATAAATTAATTGTCCAAATCTTTTAAGTCGCTTTTCATCCATGTTATTGTCTCCCAACTTTTTTCTTATATAGATTATAAGCCCAATTATTTAGTTTAGCAACGATATATAATGAATTAATAAAAAATTGTGAGCTATTTATATTTTATCATAGCATATTTAATTTGTAGATTTAATTCATAAGTGTGCAATATAATTAATTTTTTGTGAGAATATTTTTAAGGAGATTTTTTATGAATAAAGAAAGAGATCATTATTTTGATAATGCAAGATTTTTATTAATTGTTTTAGTAGTTTTTGGTCATTTATTACGTTCTTTCATAAATGAAAGCCATTTTTTACAAGCTTTATATATGTTTATCTATAGCTTTCATATGCCTGCATTTGTATTGATTTCTGGTTATTTTGCTAAAAGTATACATAAACCAGGCTATATCAAAAAAGTAACTAAGAAGTTATTATTACCCTATATTATTTTTCAAAGTTTTTATGCTTTTTATTATTATTTTATCGATGACGTAAATACCGTTGATTTAAATCCATTCGATCCGCAATGGGCGATGTGGTTTCTACTCAGCTTATTTTCATGGCAGGTCATGCTATTTATCGTAAAAGATATAAATCCTTGGGTTACCCTAATCGTTTCATTCATCATTGGAATAATCGTCGGCTACTTACCATTTATTAATAATACTTTAAGTTTATCAAGAACATTTGTATTCTTTCCTTTGTTTTTAATTGGGTATTATGCGCAACCAGAACAATTTAAATATATTAGAAATAAGAAGTATATTCCTGTTTCTATATTTATATTGACGATTGTTTTTATTTTCTATATGTTAACAGATTTTAATTTTGAGTGGCTTTTCGGGAGCAAACCCTATATCAAACTTGAACATGAAGCTTCTGATCTGTATAGTGGCTTAAAACGTGCCATTATTTATGTAATCATTCTAATTAGCACTGCAAGCTTTTTAAATGTTGTACCGAACCGAAAACTTCCTCTAACGTATATAGGCTCAAGAACCATGTTCATTTATCTCTTACATGGTATGTTTATTGGGTTATTCAGAGCAAATAATTGGGGTAAATATTTTAATGATCATGTGGCTTCAATATTAATCTTTATGATTCTTGTTACCATCTTCTTAGTTTATACACTTAGTATGAATGCTACTAAAAAGATAACCTCACCGGTTGTAGAAATTAAAAAACCTCATTAGAGGTTTTTTTAATTTTGTAAATTTAATATGAATTAATTTTATTTAATATTTTTTATTTGTGAAGAAATATGTATAATTGTTATAAGAGAGCACGAATATGTCTGATATAAATAAAATTACATATTGCTTTTAAATATGAATTTAAGGAGATTTTTTATGCGTTTACTTTGGCAAACACCAGAAGACAGAATTGCACTTTTAAAAGACCTTGTTAAACATGACAGCATCACAGATACTGAAGGTGAAGTCAACTTTCCTTTTTATATTAAACGGACACTAAAACAATTAGATTATTTTAAACAGCATGATTCACATATTAAATTAATTGAGACGAATGATCACAAGAATGCTGTAGCTGCAATGTATCGTTCACATGTAACAGATGATACGGTGATTATTATGAGCCACTATGACACTGTTGATACAAATGATTATGGATCATTTGAAGCATATGCATTCGATAGTGATGCGTTAGCAAAATCATTTGCTAATAACCTTATTGAATTTAGTGAGTATCATCAATCTGATATATTATCAAATCAGTATTTATTTGGACGTGGCATCATGGATATGAAATCTGGATTAATGATGCATTTAAGCATACTTGAAAAAGCAATCCATGAAGAATGGCCAATTAACATTATTTTATTAACTGTTCCTGACGAAGAAGTAAATTCCTCGGGTATGAGAAGTGCTGTTTCTGAACTATCGGAATTTATTGAACAGGAAAACTTAAAATTATTGCTGATCATGAATGGTGAGCCTGCATTTAGTCAGTTTCCACATGATGAAAATTATTATATTTATAATGGTAGCATCGGTAAAGTCATGCCATCTGTATTTGTTTATGGAAAAGAAACACATGTTGGAGAACCATTAAATGGACTTAGTGCCAATTATTTAATTAGTCGTATTAACTCTGAAATTGAATACAATACACAATTTCTTGAACGATATAAAAATGAAGAAACACCTTTACCTGTTAGTCTCTATTTGAAAGATCTAAAAGAAGATTACAATGTACAGACACCTTTTATGGCATCAAGTTACTACAACGTATTCATATTTGAACAAAGTGCAGCACATGTTTTTAAACTATTTAATCAAATCGTTGAACGTACTGTTGCAGAATGTTCTCGTGACTTAGGATTAGTATTTGAAACATCACCAAAAATAAAAGTAATAACTTTTGAAGCATTAATTAAATCTATGAAAAAGAAACATGGCTATGAAACTATCCATAATATTATCAGTAATACAGAACAATCTGATAATCGTCTATATGCTCAGACAGTTATTAAAGATTTATTGCTTTTAGATAACAGTAATGATTATACGGTCGTGACATACTTTAATACACCTTATTATCCTTCTGTTAATAGCAGTCAAGATAAATTAATAAAATCAATTACAAAATATGCAATTAAACAAATGAAGAAACAGTTTAATCGCGAGACAACAAAAATTCATTACTTTAATGGAATTTCAGATTTAAGTTATGTTAACTATACACACGATGATAGTGATACTAATATATTTGCTGATAATACACCTGGTTTCAAAACACATTACGATATACCTTTTTCAGCTATGAAAAAATTAAAAGCACCAGTAATTAATATCGGTGCTTTTGGGAAAGATGCACATCAGTTAACTGAGCGTATTCATATTAAAAGTGTATCTGAAGAAGTACCTTTTGTATAAAATAAAATTTTCCACAAATTTTTTATCGACAAATAATAAATTCATTATAATCCTTAAAAACATTTCTAACGGTAATTGCTTAAGTGCAATTGCCGTTTTATTATTTTGGATTGTAAGTCTGCGAGTAACAGTGCTTTTTGATGTTGCTTATGTATAAAATTTATATTTTGAGGCACAATCAATTCCATATTATTTATAAAAAGTATTCTTGTCTGATCCTTCTTACCTTCAAAATGATAAATCATCTGATGCTGTATAAATAATTGAAAATGCGTTTTTGACTGATGGATTGGATAATACATCCATTGAATAGATGGTTCGATAATAATTGGAAGATGATGCATATGCCTGGTTAATACTTTTGCAGACTGCTTACGGGTTTTTATATTACTTCCAAAGAAAATTAATGTTTGATCCAATAACTTTTCTGGCCTTTCATCAACCATTCTAACTTCCCCACAAAAGGAATAAATTTGAGTCTTCCCTTCTGCTTCCGGACTTTGATAAATACACATATCAGTTGCACAAAGCGGCATTTCTAACATAATATTCACCTCTTATCAAATTATCATTTCTACATTATTATAATTAAATCCATCTAAATACTTCACTTTTTAATCAATTTTTGACAATAAAACTATATTTATTTAATAAACTAAACAATTATTATCGAAATGTTAATTTTTAATTAACAAAAATTTTGAATATACTTACTTCATCCGGAAATAAAAATAGAATATCTAGATATTCAATGGGGAAAATATGTTTGAAGAAACAAAGAATAAATATGAAAAGTTAATCTTTCACCTCATTCATAAATATCAATTAACTTATGACTTTGATGAGTTTTATCAAATGGCATTAATAAAACTTTGGGAATTAGATCAATCTTATGATTCCAACAAAACATCTAATAAAGATCACTATGTCTATACAAAACTCAAATTTTTCTTTATCGATGAAATTAGAAAGTTATCTAAAAGAAATGAACGGTTTATCTTAATGAATGACGACATTATATATCATAGTAATCATTTCAATGATTCATATGATCATTTGACATTAAAAGAAATAAAGCATTATTTAAATCTTGAAGAATATCAGTGGCTGACGTTATTTTTGAAAGGTTATTCAATGAAGGAAATAGCAGATGAGATGAAGGTTAGTGTGTCTACAATAAAAAAATATAAGAAAAACGCACAAAAGAAGTTAACCTTCTTTTATCACAATCATTAAAATAAACTTCATTAAAAATCTATTGAATAATCAATAAATTTTTATGTTCAATATGCATCAAATTTAGTATAATAGCAATTAGCATGTTTTTAAGGAGGAAAAATTATGGCAGCTAAAGTTGGAGATATTATTGAGTTTCACGAAGGTAAACAAGGTATCGTTGAGAAAGTTAATGAGAATTCAGTGATTGTGGATTGTACGATTATGGAAAACTTCGAAAAATTAGAAATCCCTGAAAAAACTGTTATTAACCATAAACGTTATACAATCATTACAGAGGCATAAAATAATGAACATTTTAAAAAAGCCTATCTATGGTTTTTTAATTTTATTTACTATCTTTCACATTATATTGTTCGGAATGAGAAGTGAACATCAGGTGTTCTGGCATTTATATACCGGCTTAATGTTATTCTCTTCTATCGGTTATATCTTCTATGAACGCAATATTCATTCTAAGCGTTTATTAGACGCGATCATCACAGGTATTCTTGCAAGTTTTGTGATCGTTATATTATATACCTTCTTATCTTTCATAATGAAAGATATTACTTATTTTCATTTACTGAAAGTAATTGTAGGACTTGGTGTTTATGTAAAATGGCAGCTTATTATTTCATTATTTATATCTATACCGTTGCAGGAACTGTTCTTTCGTAATATGTTGCAAAATTATCTTGATGATCGATTTAATCAGTTTGTTTCAGCTTGTATCATCAGTTTATGTGTAACAAGCTTATTTATGTATTCCTTAAGTATTGAGTTATTGCTTTTCATCTTTTTAACTCAGTTTATTTTAGCTCTGAGCTATCATAATACAAAACGTTTGATTACACCTATTATAGGTCAAATATTTGCAATAATAATATTAACGCTCATCCATAGATAAAAAATCCTTAGTCACTAAGGATTTTTTTCTTTCTGACAAGTGAATATTCTTTTTCTTCGTAGTAAGTGGATTCTTTTAATAAATAATCTTCTTCATATCTAGAAACATCTATAAATTCATATGAACATCCTTTGTTCTCAAAGGAGTCTGTACGTTCTTTAAACATCAGTTTTATATGTAGTAGCGACGAACTTTCTGGTAATTGAATAATTTCAGTGTATTCATGCTCAATACCCTGGGCTATATTATTTGTCAGTAATAAATGAACACCTTCTACACATAAAATATCTTCTTCTGTAATTAAATCTGAGATTTGTCCATTATGTAATGCAATGACATAATCCGGACTCTCATTATCGTACATGTATCTCATCCAAGTTTTAATCGATGCCATTGGATTGGATGCAATCATTGTTTCATGATCTATTTGCACTGCTTCTGATAAAGCAATCACACCAATTTTAATACCTTTATATTGATGAATAATATATGGGGTATTAAAATACGGCTCTTTCGTAGATTCATTTAAAATATTGCATGATAAAAATGGAAATTCACTCATCGCATGTGCCCGGCTAAAATAATTAAAGCCTAAAGAAAAGTCTTTAATCGTAATATTAGTTGCATTAAATTTCAAAAGATTCATAAGTGATATTAATGGAATGCGTTTATATTCTTTTAAACCTGCATAATACTCACTCACTGGTGAACCTGTGATCAGCTGACCATTATTAATTAACAGAACTTGTCCACTTTGCCTAGCTAATTTAATATAAGTTGCTGCTTTATAAATATTAAATGTATTATTTTCTTGAAACATTGCACCTTTGATGTTATTTGTTGTTATAATATGTATATTAATTAATCCTTTTTTCATGCTTCCACCTCTTTGTGATATTATAGCATGATTTTTAATATGACTTTTTAAATTGGAGAAATATATGAATAATATCAAAAAATACGTCATTTATAATATCATAATTACATTGTTATTTTCGGCATTATTATGGTATTTATTAGCGCATAACGAAGAAGTACATCTTCGTGAAAACATAAAGAAATCTATCGGAATACATACGGAACAGGTTGATTCGTTTTTTAGTGAAACAACTTCTGCAGTTGAAAATGTCGCTACTACTGTTATCTATGAAAAAGATAAAGTAAATATCGATAAAAAGATACAAGTGCTTAAAAATCGTGACCACCGTATCATCAATATTTATGTTCTAGATGATAAAGCAACGGTTATCAACTCAAATTCTGAAGCAATGATTGGTAAAAAAATAGAATCCATGAAATTCTTCAATCATATTGAAAAAAGAACTTTGAATAATGTGGCGATTAGTGACGTTCGTAAAAATAATATGAATAAGAATGTCGTCTACATTACAAAAAATATTACAGATGAGAGAAAAAGTAATCTTGTTGTTGCAGAAATTGATATTAATACGATTGGTACAGTCATTGACTCTCTTCAAAAAGATAATACTGTGACGATTACAGATTTTAAAGATCATATCATTTTTCAGTCAAATCACCCCGTATTTACTAATATAAAAGAATCACAGAAATTTTTAAAAGTTGACTGGAATCTAACAATCAATTCGAATAAGAATGTTTATCGTGAAGTATTTGAAAAAGTTCTACTTGCAGCATTAGTATTTTCATTACTTATTGCGACATTACAACTTTTCTATCATAGCTATAAAGCACAGAAAGAAAGTGAATTATTACTTGCAGATATAAATTCTCAAAAGAAAGAATTGATTGGTCAACTTGCTGCTAACACTGCACATGAAATAAAGAACCCATTAACATCTATTAAAGGCTTTGTAGATCTACTGGAAATGCAATATGATGCTAAACATGAAAATCAATATTTTAAAATTGTAAAAACAGAATTAGAACGTATCAATTTAATAGTCAGACAATTCTTGTTACTCGGAAAACCTACAAAACTTGATGTAGAAATTGTAGATTTAAGAGATATTGTGAGAGAGACATTAACATTTCTAGAGTATGACTTATCGATGAACAACATTCGAACGATAAAAAGCTATACCAATCATCAAACGCTAGTTCATGTAGCTGTCGACCAATTTAAACAAATTATCATCAACCTTATTCAAAACGCAAAAGATGCTATGGTGGAACATAAACAAGGGATCATTGAAATCAAGGTGGACCACACGCATAATCAAGCTATTCTTTCAATACGAGATAATGGAAGTGGCATGAATGAGGAAGTACTTAAACAGTTATTTAACCCATTCTTCACAACTAAAGTCACTGGTACGGGCCTTGGATTACCAGTCTCTAAAAGTATCATCGATGCAAATAACGGTGAAATTGAAGTAATTAGTAAAGTAGATATCGGTACAACATTTATTATTAAGCTGCCACTAATCTCTATTCCTTCTGAATATGATCAAAATAATAATAAAATTAAAAGAGACTAGCAAACAAATGCTAGTCTTTCTTGCTATCAAAATATTTTCTATTTATATTAAATATTATTATCCAATCATAATTCTTTCTTTTGGATATCTAAATTTATCAGGTTCTGCTTTACCACCGAGCATAATAATAAATGAGATTAATCCAACACGACCTATAAACATCAATGCCATAATGACCAGCTTACTACCACTTGTTAAATCGCCTGTTATACCAAGTGATAAACCACAAGTTCCAAAAGCACTCATCACTTCGAAGAAAATTGAAAGTAAATCGAATTTATCATTTTCAAAGAATAATATAAATAATAAACCTGCAAAGCAGATAATAGTAGCAAGAACCATTACAGCAAAAGTTCTTTGAATATCAATGGGATCAATTTCTTTATTGAATACTTTAATGTTTGTTCTACCATTACTATAATTCAGTAAAAACAAAATTAGTATCGCAAATGTAGTTGTTCTAATACCTCCTCCTACTGAACTTGGACTAGAACCGATAAACATGAGTCCCCCCATAAAAAAACGTGTGGCCTCTGTTAATTGATTTAAATCTATCGTCGTAAGACCTGCACTTCTAGTTGTTGAAGATTGAAATAATGCATAAAAAAGACCTTTATGCCATGAAATATTTTTAAAAGCGTTATTATACTCAAATAAATAAATAACAACTGTTCCGACAATAAACAATAAAAAATATGTACTAATCGTTAGTTTTGCGAATAAACTAAACCTGAAATTTGGAATTTTGTTTGTTAAATAAGTTTTTATTTCAATAATAACAGGAAATCCAATTGCCCCTAATACAATTAGAAACATCGTAATTGTTTGTACAAAATAATCGTCGGCGTAACTATTAAGTGAATCGCCTGTTATATCTAAACCACCATTCGTAGTTGCAGAAATCGATGCGAATAACCCATGGAATAATGCATCTTTTATTGAATCCATATCTTTATAGAAATAAAATGCTAAAAATAAGGCGCCCAGAATTTCTATAAATAACATCGCCTTCACAATTTCAAGAATCATTGTTACAACGCCAGACATCTTATTTTGATTATGATCCACCATTATTAGTTGTCTTTCACGCATCCCAATCTTCTTACCAAGAATAACCCATAGCAAAGTACCCATCGCCATAACACCAATACCGCCAAGATTAAGAATGACAAGGATGACACACTGACCAAAAGTCGAATAAGTTTCTGCAATAGACACAGGTGACAAACCTGTTACACTGACACCAGACACCGCAACAAATAATGAATCAATGTAACTAATATCAACGTTTGGTTGATGTACATATGGCATACGGAGCAATAAGAAAGAAATGAATATTGCTACAAGATAATAGAGCACAATACCTTGTTGTGGTGTTAACTTTTGGAATAACTTGTTCATTATTTCACTTCTTTCTTAAATCAATGTAGATTTTATAACTTAATTTTAATATTTTTTTCAGCACCATTGCGAATGATTGTCAAAGTAATTGTATCCCCAATTTTCTTTTCATTAAATAGAATCTTTCTAAAATGAATTTTAGATTTAATTTCTTTATCATCTATTTTTTTAATAATATCGCCTAACTTTAATCCATTTTTCTCTGCTAAAGCGTTTGGTTCTATCTCCATAATTTCTACACCAGTTTGATCAGTCGGAGAGTTAGGATCATTAGGGTTGCTGTGCGTACCCACATCTTCAATCATAATACCCATTTTTGGACGATTTATACTACCTTTTTGTTCAAGCTCCTTTAATACTTTTTTTACTTCGTTCACAGGAATACTAAATGCAATACCTTCTACGCCTTCCATAGAAATCTTCATTGAATTCAGACCAATCATCTTTCCTTCTTTATTTAATAAAGGACCCCCAGAATTTCCTGGATTAATTGCAGCATCAGTTTGTAATACATGCATTTCCCAATCATAAATCTCATCACCATCAATGTCTACCGGTACATTACGTGATAAACCAGATATAATTCCAGAAGATGCACTTCCTGCAAACATTTGTCCTAAGGGACTACCTAATGCAATGACTTCTTGTCCAGGTTCCAAATGATTACTATTTGTCATCTCAATAACTGAGTTTATATTACCTTTAGGCATTGTAAGAATAGCCATATCAGTCCAGACATCATAGCCTATCATCTTTGCTTTTTCTTTCTTTCCTTCATAAGTCACTTCAATTGCATTAGCTTTTCCGACAACATGATAGTTTGTTAGTATATATGCTAAATTCTTTTCTGTTTTATAGATAATACCTGTACCAATCCCCACCTCTTCAGGCGCTTTCACTGCACTCTCAGGATCTATCGTCTCACTATCAGTAGCTTTTTGAAGATTTGTAATACTCACCACATTCTTAATATTTTTCTTAATTGCTTGTTCTGTAGAAGTTTTAACTTCAGATTGTTTAGATACTTCTTGTGGCTTCGAATTAAACAAGCTCATAAGTAATATACCGATCAATATTCCAGCAAGTGTACCCATCAAAATTTTTGGCAGTTGTGAACCAAAAGAACGATTTTCTTTACTATTTTTTAAATCGTCATTTATCTCATTTCTACTGAAAGATGCTTCTACTAATTCATTTTCCTCAGACGTTTTGTTTATATTATTTTCATGTTTTTGGGAATCATTAGTTTCAGGACTTTCTTCATTCTCAATATGCTTTGTTACATCTACAGTATTTTCCTTATCAATCGCTTCTTCTGTAGCAATTGAATTACTGTTGATCAGTGATTCTTTATTTTCATTAATATGATTTTCTTTGTCACTTTTTGTTATTGTATCATCCACAATTTCAATATCTTCTTTTGGTGCTATTTTTTCTAATATATTATCTTTTTTATGTAAATACGGATAAATCATTCTAACTTTCTGACCTTTAAAGAACAATCGTTTAGGTCGACTGTAATTTTTCTTTTTGATGACAATTTTATGTTTACGCTGCATGATTTCCTCCATAAAAAAACTTAGTGTATCTATTATAATATAGATACACTAAGTTTTATATGATATATCAAGTTTTTTATGCATTTGATTGTTTTTTCTTACCACTAAACCAACCTATTGCTAATATCAATAATAATACGCCCCAGAAAGTTAATTGCCATGGCATACTGTGTGGAAATTCGTGTGGCAAGATATGAATTGATTCATGGGCAAGTACCATCACGACTAACTTCACGCCAACCCAACCTACAATTGCAAAAGCTGCTGCTTCTAATGAAGGATTATCATGCAGAAGTTTTACAAACCATGTAGCTGCAAATCGCATAATAATTACTCCTAGCATACCGCCAGTGAACATCACTAAAAATTGTCCTAAGTTCATCCCACCAAATTGTGGTCCAACTTCTGGTAATGTTAAAGCAATTGCTATCGCTGCGAGCATTGAATCGATTGCAAATGCAATGTCTGCAAACTCTACTTTCGCAACTGTCATCCAGAAGCCACTGCCCTTTTTACTATATTTCTCTAGTTCTGCTTCTTCAGCTTCACTTGTGGCATCACCTGTCTTAAAATATTCATATAAATTTTTTATCGACATAAATAGTAAGTATGCAGCACCTAATGCTTGTATTTGCCAAAACTTAGCAAGATAAGCGATCGCAAACAATGATGCAAATCTAAACACAAATGCTCCGAGTAATCCATAAAATAACGCTTTCTTTCTTTCTTCTTCAGGTAAATGTTTTACCATTACTGCCATAACGATTGCATTATCTGCTGCAAGTAATCCTTCTAAAACGACAAGAACTATTACAACCCAAGCGTACGTTATCAATATTGACATATCCATCTTCTCACTCCGTATCATTAATAATAATGTTAATGACTGTATTATACGCTTTTAATTCATTTTATATTGTAAATCTGCTTATAACAAACTGTATAACTTAATCTCTGGAAACTTATCCAGGAACCAGCGTGTAGCAAATTCGTTTTCAAATAAAAATACTTTATTCCCATATCGATCATCTACTAATATTGAACGACTTCCGTTCATACTATCTTTAATATCTTCTTCATTTTCAATCCAGCGTGCTATTTTACGTCCAACTGGTTCCATAATGACATCAACATTATATTCATTTTTCATGCGGTGCTCGAATACTTCAAACTGAAGTTGTCCAACTGCTCCAAGTATAATTTGATTCGTATGCAGTGTTCTATAAAGTTGAATCGCACCTTCTTGTACAAGCTGCTCTATTCCTTTATGGAAATGTTTTTGTTTTAATACATTTTTAGGGCTAACTTTCATAAAGATTTCAGGTGTAAACTGAGGTAACTTTTCAAATTTAAATTTTTGATTCCCCCCTACGAGCGTGTCACCAATCTGGAAATTTCCTGAGTCATATAAACCGATAATATCGCCACTTACTGCATGATTCACCGTTTTTGTATCATCAGCCATAAATGATGTGGAACGAGATATTTTCATTTTTTTATCTGTACGTGTTAGTTTCACATCCATACCACGTTCAAATGCACCACTCACGACACGCATAAATGCAATTCTATCACGGTGTAAAGGATTCATATTTGCCTGAATCTTAAAGATAAATCCAGAAAAATCTGTTTCAAATGGAGATACAACTTCTCCTTCTTCTGTTTTACGTCCACTTGGCATCGGTGCATGATCAACATAGGCATTTAAGAAGTTCTGTACACCAAAGTTCGCTAATGCTGAACCAAAGAACACGGGTGTTAAATCTCCTGTTAATAATTTTTCATTATCGAACGTTTCACCTGCACCGTCAACTAACATCAATTCTTCAACTGCCTGTTCGAAAGCAGAATCATTTGAAATAGCATGCTCTTCAACAAGTTCGTAATCTTCATTTAAATGTAAAGTATTCTCTTCATCACGGAAAGGTTCAATCGTTTTCTCTTTACGGTCAATGATACCGAAGAATGATTGACCCATTCCAATCGGCCAGTTCATAGGATATGTTTCAATTTCTAAAGTCTTTTCAATTTCTTCTAATAATTCAAAGGGTTCTTTACCGACACGATCAAGCTTATTGATAAATGTAAAGATTGGAATACCACGCATCTTACAAACTTTGAATAACTTTAATGTTTGAGGCTCAATACCTTTAGCAACGTCTATTACCATGACCGCACTATCTACTGCCATTAACGTACGATACGTATCTTCTGAGAAATCTTCATGTCCTGGCGTGTCTAAAATATTGATTTTAAAGTTATCATAATCAAACTGCATAACAGAACTTGTTACCGAAATACCACGTTCTTTTTCAACATCCATCCAATCACTCGTTGCAAACTTACCTGTCTTTTTACCTTTAACTGTACCCGCTTCACGAATCGCACCACCGAATAATAACAACTTCTCTGTTAAAGTTGTTTTACCAGCATCCGGGTGAGAGATGATGGCGAACGTTTTTCTTATTTCTACTTCTTGTTTTAATGTCATATTTATACTCCTTATACTTCACTTGTCCACTGGGCGATAGATAAAGCCAGCTGATTTGCTTCTTTTTCGTCTAATATGTTAAATAAATGATGATACAGATGGTCAACTAATGCATCACCATAAATATCATAATCAAATTGAATTGAAAAGAATATATCCGGTACACTTACAAGAATTGTCTCTTCCTTTTTATTCTCATGGATATATACTTTGCATTGTAATGACTCACCATTATTCGTTCTTATTTTCATCCGTTTCTCTCCCATATTTTTCATATGCTGCTTCAAGACCAATTAAATCATCTCTATGCGGCACTTTTTTATAACCTGGCATTATCTGATATGGTTCACGACCTTTAGATGCAAGTACTATCATATCACCAGGTTCGCTCACCGCAATTGCATGACGTATGCCTTCAGCCCGATCTAAAAAAGAAATATATCGATTATGCGTAACACCTTTCTCTAATGCATCTGTTAACTTTTTAGGATCATCATTTGCCGGATTGTCCGGAGTGAATATCACATAATCAGCACGACAAGCAATCGCACCCATTTCAGGCGTCTTTGTTAAATCTCTTTCACCTGCCATACCTACTAGAAAAATAAGCTTTCCTTTCTTAAATGGTTCAACAGCATCAATTAACTTATTCATACCGTCAGGTGTATGTGCATAATCTATAATCAGATCAACCGGTAAATTTCTGTCTAAAACTTCCAGGCGACCTTCTACTGGATTTAAACGTTCAGTAGCCTGTGCTAGTGTCTCAATATCATGCCCTTGTGTCCACATCGCACATAGTGCTGCAAGCATATTATACACATTAAATCGACCAATATAAGGGCAACGAATTAGTGCTTTGCCATCCGGTGTCTGTAAATCAAACTGGATGCCCTCTAAGCTTTCATGTATATTCTCTGCTTTAAAATCACAGTCATTTTCAATTCCATATGTGATTATCTCTCTAGGAGAAGCAATGATAAGTTCAGATAAATAATCATCATCGCCATTGATAATAGCATATTTAGGTTTAGTATAATCATTGCCAAGTTGAGCAAACAATAAAGATTTATGAAATCCGTAACGTTCCATCGTCTGATGAAAATCTAAATGGTCTTGTGTCAGATTAGTGAATATTGCTGCATCAATATCAACACCATTTGTTCTGCCAAGCGCCAGACCATGACTACTCATCTCCATAGACATTGCCTTAGCACCTTTATGATATGCATCCTTAATATGTTGATTTAATGTTATTGTCTCTGGTGTGGAGTTAGAACCTTTAGCGACATCTTCGTTATACTGAAATCCATTTGTTCCTAAATAAGCTGAATTAATTTGTAAGGCTCTATGGATATGATGAATCATCGTGGCAACACTTGTCTTACCATTAGTCCCCGTCACACCATATGTCGTTAATTTCTGACTCGGAAAATCCATGAGAAATTGACCGAAGATATTTGCAACTTTAAGTGTGTCCTTAACAACAACCTGCCCAACATCCTGAGGTAATCCATCAATGAAATGATCAACAACAATCATTCTACAACCTTGTGCAATGACATTCGGAATGAATTTATGACTATCAACGGTATATCCATGACTTGCGACGAATACAGAATCTGCATTTGCCTGTCTTGAATCTACTACAATATTAGTAATTTGTTGAGGAAATTGACCATATATTTTCTTCGCTTTAATCACTTTCAATAGTTCTTTCGTATCCATTCAGTGACCTCCTTTAGTTCAATTCTTAATTATACACTTTTTTAAAACATTCGCCTATACAAGTTAAACATGTTCATTCAAAATAAATAAGCGTATAATAAAAATAAAATTAAGGGAGGTTATTATGTCAAAAGTAATTGTGAGTCAACTTTCAAAATCCTTTAATCATCAAAAAATACTTAATGATATCAGTTTTTCTGTAAATAGTGGTGAACGTATAGCTATAGTAGGCGCTTCTGGATCAGGAAAAACGACACTTATACAATGTATACTTGGTATATTAAAAAGTGATAGCGGTAATGTTACGATAGATGATCATTTTATGCCGCATCTTAATTCATTACGAAATATTGGTTATATGGCTCAGTCTGACGCATTATATGAAGATTTAACTGGTCTTGAAAACCTCAGATTCTTCGGTAAACTCTATCGATTGCATAAAAAAGAATTACAAGCAGCAATTGATAATGTAGCAAAAATTACTGAATTGACTTCACATCTCAATAAGCGGGTAGCTCAGTACTCTGGAGGTATGAAACGCAGATTATCACTTGCAATCAGTTTATTACATCAGCCACAACTTTTAATTTTAGATGAACCAACTGTTGGCGTCGATCCGATATTAAAACGTAAAATATGGCAATCATTGATTGATTTAAATAGAAACGGTACAACAATCATCATTACTACGCATGTAATGGAAGAAGCTGAAGCATGTGATAAATTACTATTGCTGTATAACAGTGAAATGATTGGTTTTGGTACACCTCTTCGTCTTAAATCACATTATCAGGTCGATACAATCGAGGATATATTTATTAAAGTAGGTGAATTGTAGTGAAAATATTAACAATCGCACAACGCATTATCACCCAAATCATTCGTGACAAACGGACGTTACTGCTTTTATTTATAGCACCTATTATGTTACTTACTTTACTTCATTATATATTTCAAACAGTTGATGAAGGAGAAGCACGTGTTGGAATATATCATATTCCTGAAGAACTTAACCGACAGTTAATAGAGAATGATATAGAACGCGTCAAAATCAGTTCGACAAAAAATTTAAAAAATACGATTGAAGATAAAAAACTTGATGGCATTATTATTTCTAATAAAAAAGATATTGAAATTTATTATACGAATCTAGATCCAAACAAAAATATAAAGTTAAAATCAGCAATACAAGGATATAAAATTAAAACAAAATTTTCAAAGTCCCAAATTGTTATTGATAATATGCAACAGAAATTTGAAGATATTAATCAGCAGATGGATAAATTAAAAGATCAATTAAAAAAATTAGGTCCTTTATTAGATCGTATTGGCATAGATTTGCCACAAACTAATAACAAAGACAATCAGATAGTTGTTAATGAAGATGTACTTTTCAAGACGCACTACATTTATGGCGATAAAAATAGTAATTACTTTGATATGATCAATCCAGTATTGATTGCTTTCTTTATCTTTTTCTTTACATTCTTAATTTCAGGAATTACATTGTTAAAAGAACGCACGACTGGTACATTAAATAAGTTACTTTCAACACCAATCAAAAGATATGAAATTGTAATAGGATATATGCTAGGTTTCTCTTTGTTTGGCACAATTCAAACTGTTATGCTAGTGCTATATGCAGTATATGTATTAAAAATGGAAGTAGCAGGTTCAATTTGGCTACTCATCATCAGTAACATTATACTTGCATTTGTTGCGCTTAGCTTAGGTTTATTTATCTCAACTTTTGCAAAATCAGAATTCCAAATGATACAATTTATTCCACTCATCATTGTACCTCAATTACTGTTTAGTGGTATTATACCTATAGAGAATATGCACAAACCTTTACAAATCATAAGTTATATAATGCCACTTAAGTTTGGTGCAGATAATTTATCACGTATTATGTTAAAAGGACAAAGTATTGAAATTATCCCTAATATAATTGTTTTAAGTTTTATGTTCATCTTTTTAATGATACTTAACATCGCATTATTAAAACGTTATCGCAACATATAACGTACTGATTTAACTTAATAGTATTGTTTTGTAAAGAATCAACAAAATTATTGTAATTTTTATGTAATTTTCAAGGAAAATTACCACATCAATGTGATAATAAGATAGCATTACAATAAATCAAATGAATCGGAGTGTCATTATGCTGATTAAAAATAAAAAAATACTGATTTTGACAGGTTCTTTCGGCAATGGTCATATTTCAGTGACAAATGCACTTGTTAATCAATTTAATAAAATGCACTTACCGAACGTTACTGTAATTGAACATGATTTGTTTCAGGAAGCTCATCCTATCATCAATAGCATCGCTAAAAAATATTATCTTAATAGTTATAAATATTTCAGAAAATCATATGAATATTTCTACTATGCAAGACCAGAGAGGACTGAATCTTGCTTTTATAAATATTATGGATTGAATAAACTTGTCAATCTTATCATTAAAGAAAAGCCGGATTTAATTCTCTTAACGTTCCCTACACCTGTTGTATCCATTTTAAAACGTGATTTCAATATTCATACACCAGTTTGCACAGTTATTACGGACTACCGTCTACATAAAAACTGGATAACACCTGACTCGGAACAATATTTTGTTGCGACAGAAGATTTGAAGCAAGAGTTAGTTGCAGTAGGTGTTCCTATTACAAATATTACCGTAACTGGCATACCTATCCATGAAAAATTTAATTTTTCCGTAGATAGAGATACATGGTTAACTGAACATGGTCTAGATCCAGAAAAGAAGACATTATTAATGGTAGCAGGTGCATTCGGGGTAATGGATGGTTTCAAAGAAATGCTTACTGCATTAGTTGATAAAAGTAATCACCAGTTTGTTGTTGTGTGTGGAAAGAATCAAACACTCGTAAACAATTTACAACAACATTTTAAAGGTAAAAATGTACTGGTTATGGGTTATACGCAGGAGATGGCTGAATGGATGTCAGCATGTGACCTCATGTTAACGAAGCCTGGTGGTATTACCATTACTGAAAGTTTATGTAAACATATCCCCCTTGTATTCTTTGATCCCGCACCTGGACAAGAAGGGGAAAATGCAGTTTATTTTAGCAATAAAGGCTATGCTCGTATTACCCATTCATATGCTGAGACAATTCATGTCACATTAGATTTATTAAATCATGAACGTGAGCTAGAACGCTTAATTCAAAATATGAAAAAAGATTACATTCCAAATTCTGCACAAAACATTTGTAGTTCTATTATCGAAATATTAAACGAATCACTAATCCACAATGATATTCAATCGAAAGCGAGATTATATGCGAGACTCTTCGCGAAGTAGATTTACAGGCAAAAACTTTTGGTTAATGATTTCGATTTTGTTTTTAATGGAATTTGCACGTGGAATGTATGTTTTGAGCTATCTCCCAGTATTGCCGACAACTAATTCTAAAATTACTGTTGGTATCGTTTCTTTTGCCATCACACTTCACTTTATCAGTGATGCGCTCACAAACTTTGGAATTGGATTTATGTTAAAAAGATTTGGTACGAAGAAAGTTTTAAATTTAGGATTTTTATTAGCATTTTTTGGTTTATCTATAGTGGTATGCTTCAATAACCCGATTGCACTAATTATTGCGGCAATACTGACAGGTATTGCTGTAAGTCCAATTTGGGTCATTATGTTAAGTTCAATTGATGATACAAAACGGTCAAAACAGATGGGATATGTTTATTTTGCATGGTTAGTCGGCATGATGGCTGGAATGATTGTTATGAACTTAATATTTAAAATCCATCCGACAAAATTTACTTTTCTCATGCCAGTATTTGTTTTGATTGCATGGTTGCTTTACTTTTTTGTACATGTAGAAGTCTCATTTTTTGAGAAGAAGTCTATAAAGACACAATTTGCCCACATTAAACATGTTATGATGCGACACTTAGTATTATTTCCTGGTATTGTTTTACAAGGACTTGCCATAGGTATGCTTGTACCTATATTACCAATATACGCAATTAAACACCTTCATGTAACAACACTTGAATATACCTATCTATTAATTGCAGGAGGTGTTGGTTGCACGATATCAATGCTATTTATTTCAAAATTTATGGATGAAGTTTCTAAAATTTATTCTCATATCGTTATATTAACTGGATTTGTCATCTTTGGTGTTGCTATATTTACTATGACGCAAATCAATAACTATTATCTGGTACTTATTGCAGCTGTGCTTATCGGTATCTTTTACGGCTTATTATTACCAGGATGGAATGCATTTATGGCGAGTCAGGTTGAAGCTAAATTGAAAGAGGAATCATGGGGTGTATTTAATTCCCTGCAAGGCATTGGCACCATGCTTGGACCTGTTATAGGCGGCATAATTACTGAAGTATTTCATAATACTAATTTTACTTTATTTACTTCAGCTAGTTTATTTTTAAGTCTTGCCTTATTTTACGGGATTTATTTTTTAAGAATGCACCATCAGAAAAACAGAGCTGATCATTAATGAATCAGCTCTGTTTTAATTTTTATTAGCTTGGTAATTAATTTTTGTATTTCTTAACGAGATCTTCTAAAAACGGAATAAGTTGATCTTTCATTTCTGAACGCATCGCGTATTCCATTGTTGTCTTAACAAATCCAATTTTATCTCCAACATCATAACGTTCACCTTCGAAATCATACGCATATACTTCATCATCTTCATTAACACGAGCAATTGCATCTGTAAGTTGAATTTCTCCACCTGCTCCAATATTCTGTTCTTCAAGATAATTGAATATATCTGGTGTTAAAACATAGCGACCCATAATTGCTAATCTAGAATCTGTCGTTCCTAATTTCGGCTTTTCAATTAAAGTATCGATCTCATATAAACGGCCATCCTGTGATTTGGATTCAATCATACCGTATCGTTCTGTATCTTCATATGAAACAGTTTTAGCACCGATTACTGATTTTTGTTTATCATCATAAACATCCATCAGTTGTTTAATTGCCGGTACTTCACCATCAACGATGTCGTCACCGAGTAAGACAGCAAAAGGTTCTTCACCGATAAATTGTTTCGCTGTCCAAATTGCATGACCTAATCCTTGTGGTGATTTTTGTCTCACATAAAAGATATTCGCTAGATTCGTTGAATGCTGTACTTTCTCTAGTAAATCATACTTTCCTTTTTCTTCTAAGTTAAATTCCAGTTCCATTTGGGCATCAAAATGATCTTCAATCGCACGTTTATGCTTACCAGTTACGATAATTATATCTTCAATACCTGCTGCAACTGCTTCTTCAACTATATATTGAATTGTCGGTTTGTCTAAAATCGGTAATATCTCCTTTGGCATTGCTTTAGTAGCAGGTAAAAATCTCGAGCCGATACCAGCAGCTGGAATGACAGCTTTTCTAACTTTTGACATATGAGAAACCATCCTTTACTCAAATTAAATTTTCTATTTTATATTCAATCTATTATAGTTTAACATACTTTAATCAAGGATTAATATTAAGAATTTATAAATAATAGAAGGACAACCAAATAAATGGTTATCCTTCTATTAAGTAATATTATTTCTGATGCTCGTTTACAGATTTAACTGCCTCATGAGTTATATCCTGACGATGCATATAGATGTTGCGTACAATTGTTTTTATGACTGCATATGTTGGAACAGCAACAAGTATTGCCATAAATCCTCCCAAATTACCAGCTGCTAAAATAACGGTAATAATTGTGAGCGGATGAATATTTAAAGATTTACCCATAATATTCGGTGTAATAACATTTCCTTCTAATTGTTGTGCAACAAACATAATGATGATGACATACACGACCATTACCGGATCTTGTATTAAAGCAATGATTATTGCTGGAATTATTGCAAGGTATGGTCCTAAGAATGGAATTAAATTCGTCACCATACCCCACATCGCTAAAATCAATGCATAGTCTAATCCAATGATTAGATAACCTATCAACAACAAAATACCAAGGATAACACTAACAGTAACTTGACCTTGTATGTATGATCTTAACGTTTTATCGATATCTTTAAATAAATTAACGACAAATAATTTTCTTCGTCCTGAAAATGGTGCAGCAACAAAAGGAATAAAACGATCATGATCTTTAAGCATATAAATTAAGAAGAAAGGTACTAAAATAATTAAAAATAAAGTCGAAATAAACTGAGTGATAAATGAAAATGCGTTTGAAACAATTTTTCCTGAAAAACTATTTAATTTTTCAATCCCATTATTGATACCATCCTTAACGTTTTCTGGTAGTTTTTCACGTTGATCTAATGCGATATTAACATAAGATTGAAATTCTTTTTGGATTGTTGGAAAATTATCTACAAAATTATTACCCTGTTTCATAATAATTGGTCCAACAAATGATAAAAATAGACCCGTTAATATAACGAGTGTTAACATAATTGTTGTTAAACTCTGCCATCGCTTGAGATTATATCTCTTCTCCAGTTTATCCTGAAATGGAACAGTTACATAGTAAAGAAAACCGCCTAGTAATAAAGGTAAGATAATCGACTTAACAATTACTATTATAGGGTAAAAAATATGATTAATTTCTAAAAAATACTTGATGATTAGAAATGATAATAATAATGCAACCCCGAATCTAAACCACACTTTTTTTGTCATAATGTCCTCCTAGAAATGATATAGTCTATTATACCCAAAAATAATGATATTATTAATTTAAAATAATAATTATATGAAAAGAGTTGATGATGATGAAAAATGGTCTTATAACACCATTTACTATGAATAGTGAACATTTAAATAGAACAGTAAAACTTGGCATATACTTTCCAGAAGATTACTCTCCATTCGTACAACACACATTGTTTATTTGTTTTGATGGACAGGATTTAAGTCAGATAGGAAGAATTCATCGTAAATATGAAACTTTAAAAGATGATTTTGATAACCCTTCAGTATTTCTTTTCGTACATTATAATAATGTTGATGAGAGAAAAGATGAATATCATCCAGAAGGTATACACCGTGAAAAATTCCAGAAATTTGTGTCTCAAGAATTGCTGGATTACATACAAGACACTTTTAATTTCGTGCATGATAAAAATAATACGATTGTTATCGGAGATAGTTTAGCAGCTAGTATCTCTTTAACACTTGCTATAGAATATTCTGAATTAACTTCAAAATGTTGTCTATTCTCTCCAATGATAACAAATAAAATATTAAATCAAATAAATAATCTTTCCCAAGAAAGAAAAAGCGAATTGAATCTCTATTTAGTTGTCGGTAAAGAGGAAGATTATTTTAAACTATTGACTGGAGATTATGCCGATTTTTTAACACCAATTAGACAATTACATCAAGTGCTAATAGATAATAATATTTCACATTATTATGATGAATTGGACGGTGGACACACATGGAAAACATGGCAAAAAGAAATAGAGAAATGTTTAAATTATTACTTAATTTGAAATTCTGATATAATTGAATTATCAGAAAAAAAGGGGGATTCATTATGAAACTAGGCATTGTATTATACCCATCAAAAGCATATCAGGATGAAATCAATCAGTATCGTAAGCGCTATGATTCTCATTATGCGTTAATCACACCACATATTACGATTAAAGAAGCATTTGAGGTAGATGATCATGACATTGACGCTGTTACTGATAAATTAAAAGAGGTAGCAAAAACTATACAACCAGTAGAAATTAACGTAGAAAAAGTATCAGATTTTGCACCTACTCAAAATATCATCTATTTAAAAGTTAATCCAAATGAAAATCTCGTTAAGTTATTCGAATTATTGAATGATGGTTCATTCTATGGTACGAACACATATCCATTCGTGCCACACTTTACAGTTGGACAGGGTTTTTCTTCGCAGGAATTCGAAGACTTAAAAGGTCAATTATCAATGAAAGATGTTACACACTCTGAAGTTATCGATAAGATTAGTTTATGTTATCAATTAGATAATGATACATGGAATGTAAAAGAAACATTTAAATTAGGGGAATAAAAAAAAGCCATTTCGGCTTTTTTTATTTTTATCCAACGATATGATATCCACCATCTACATGAATATTTTCACCAGTAACCCCACTTGATAAGTCAGTTAATAAATATAATGCAGTTTTACCTACTTCAATAGTATCAACATTTCTTCTTAATGGTGAATGCGCTTCAATTTCTTTTAGTATCGTATTAAAGCTACCGACACCTTTGGCACTCAATGTTCTGATTGGTCCCGCAGAAATTGCATTAACTCGAATACCATCTTGTCCTAAATCAGATGCTAAATATTTAACGTTAGCTTCTAACGATGCTTTCGCTACACCCATTACGTTATAGTTAGGAACAGCAAATTCTCCGCCGATATATGTTGTTGTAACGATAGTTCCACCTTCACGCATTAACTTTGAAGCTTCTCTAGCGACAATTGTTAATGAATATGAACTGATGTCCTGAGCCAGCAAAAATCCTTCACGACTCGTATCGATAAAGCGACCACGCAAATCTTCCATATTTGCAAACGCGATAGAATGAAATACACCATCAATTCGTCCGAATTTATCTCCAATTTGTTTAAATGCATTAACAACATCATCATCACTCTGTACATCACATTGTATCATTTCTGCATTCTGATTATTCTTAAAATTAGGTAGCAACTTCTCTAATTCATTCTTACTTCTTTCTTTACGATACGTAAATACAAGTTTACAGCCAACTTCATCTAAAACTTGTGCGACCCCATATGCAATACTTCTTTTATTCGCTATCCCCATTATCACGTAAACTTTATCCTTAAAATTTAACATCATCGTTCTCCTTTATATGCAACTTCTAGTATCTAGTACTAATTTATTTAACTATAACATAAATCATTACTCAAAAAAAGCGAATCATATCTTTCCTTTAAACAAAAAACAATCTGGCCATGTCTCTATGGGACATGGCCAGATTGTTGATACTTAAAATAATTCTAATTCACGTTTTATTTCATCTACATAGTTTCTTTCACCAGTAACAATTAATCGGTCTTTAAAGTGAAGTTCCGTTTCACCATGTGGCACAATAGAATCATTTCCACGTAATATTCGCACAAAGATAATATCACCTGAAAATGGGAATTCACGTAATTGCATCTCATGATATTTTGTATTTAACATTTCAATTTCATATAATGAAGTTTCAACGTTAGATAAAAGATTTAACATGTTTGGTGATTCGATTAAACCTTTTAATAACGTTTTTGTACTTTGGAATTCACTGAATACTTCAATACCTGCTTCAGTTAACTTATCGTCTTCCTGCAATGTTTCTAAACGGCAGATTACACGTGGTACGCCTTCTTGTTTCGCCATTTCTGCAACACTTCTATTAATTGATTCATCATTCGCCGAACAAACAACAATGTCAAAATCAAACAGACCAGATGCAGATAATGCCTCGTAACTATATTCATCAAGTTCAATTGTTTCCAGATCCTGAATCGTTCTTTTATCGACATTATTCTTTAAGTAGAATAACGTCGGTAAATATAAATCTGATTTAAAGCTTTGCGCGACAGGTATTGATAACTGGTTCTTACCGATAAATGCCACTTTAATCGTTTTTTCTTCAGTAATTGCAACCGGGAAAGTCTTCTTAAATAATATAGGAACAATGACACAAGTGATTACTGCTGCTAATATTAAAGTACCACTTGTAGCACCATCAATTGTACCTAATCGTTCAGCGATTTTTGCCGAAGCGATAACAAGTGATAGCGTTGATGTCAGTAAGAATGAAGACGCAATAACTGTTTTAGTATCATACCACTTTTTTAATATTGCTATCGGAATGACTTTAGTTAAATAGAATGCAATTAATAAGAATGGAATAATAATTAATCCTGAAGGATCTTTAAATAAAGCTGGTATATCTAAATCAACACCTACCATAATAAAGAACATCGGAATAAAGAAGCCATATCCAAAAGAATCTAGTTTATTAACCATATCTTTATCTGGACCTAGAAGACTCACAACACATCCAGCTAAAAAGGCGCCTAATATATTTTCAGCACCTACACCTTCTGCAAGTGCAACGAGCAGAATAATTAAGGCAAATACTGCACGAATTCCAATTTGAGTGGTCCCTGCCATCAGTTTTTCCAGGAATGGCGCTTTTTTGAAATTCTTACCGGTAATATAAAATAATCCGGTAAATACGATTAATATGCCAATTAACCAAATCGGTGAATCGCCTTCAGCATAAAGCGTACCATATAAGGTTAATAATAAAATTGTGGCTAAATCAGCGATTACTGCTACCAACAATATGATTTGTCCAATTGTAGTCTGCATAATATTCATTTCTTTTAAGGTAGGTACTACCACACCTAAAGAAATGGTAGAAATAATAATGATCATCAATAATACATCGTCTATAATACCCGTCCATTTAAATAAATAAGCTGCAATAATCGACAGTATCAAAATGCCGGTAAATATAATTGATGAGATTACAATTGGGTTTGGTTCTTTTTGTTTTGCTTTTTTCTGTTTCGGTGATGATTTAAATGCTTTAAAATCAATTTCTAAACCACTTAAGAACATTAAGAATATAAATCCTAAAGTTGATAACATATTTAACATCGCTGTACGATCTACCCAGTTAAATAGAGACTTTCCTACGATAATACCCATCAATATCTCTGCGACAACTACCGGTAAGAAATTAATACGTAATCGATTTAGTAATATTGGTGTTAAGAAAGCACAAACGACAACAATTACGAGTGATAATAATTCTGCATGATTTCCCATCTTTTCCTCCTAAGTTAAATAACTCATAAAAGTGGTTGCTAATCCGAAATAGATTAACATACTGATAATATCATTGGTAGTAGATATAAATGGACCACTGGCAACAGCAGGATCTATCTTTAATCGATGCATCACTAAAGGAACCATTGCCCCGGCTAATGTAGCTACCGTCATTGCAATCGTTAAACTAAAACAGACAATCAACCCGAGCACTGGTGTTTTATATAATACGCAAATGATAATAAATAACATAACTGAGCAGCTTAACCCGGTAATAAATCCCGATCCCGCTTCTCGCAATGCTAATTTAAACTTACTTTGTTCATCAATCTCGCCTGTTGAAATACCACGAACTACTACGGCTAAACTTTGCGTACCGGAATTACCTGCCATCCCACCGATAAGCGGAATAAATGCTGCAAGTAAAGCGACCTTACTTAATGTATCTTCAAACTGTCCTAATATTGATGCTGTGATCATTCCCATAACAGTTAATGCCATAAGCCATGGCAGACGTTTACGGGCTGTCGCAAACATAGAATCATCTGTAGAATCAATATCACTTACCCCGGCAAGTTTTGAGTAGTCTTCACTTGCCTCTTCATCAATAACGTCTAAAATATCATCGATAGTAATGATACCAAGCAAATGATTTTGATAATCTACAACAGGAATCGCTAAGAAATCATAGTCTTTCATAATATTAGCGACATCTTCCTGATCATCAGCAACATTCACGCTAATAACTCTCTCATTCATTATGTCTTCGATATATTCATCATTTTCTGCAACGATGAGATCTCTAAGAGAGATTACGCCGACAAGTTGTTTCTTTTCATTCAGCACAAAGATATAGTAAATCGTTTCCGCTTGAGGCGCTTGTTCCTTCAATTGAATCATTGCTTCACGCACAGTGCTTAGTGAAGATACTGAAATAAATTCAGTTGTCATCAAACCACCGGCTGTATCCTCTTCGTAATGTAACAGTGCTTTGATTTCACCTGCTGTCTCTTTTTCCATGAGCAGAAGCAAACTCGCTATCTTCGTCTTTGGTAGCATCTTTAAAATATCAACTGCATTATCGAAAGACATCTCTTCAAACATGCTGCTTGCATAACGTGCGTCCATTTCTTCAAAGATGTGATCATATTCATCATCTTCCATTTCAGTTGTTTCCATAAATTCTGCAACTTCTTTTGGAGATAAATAATGATAAATTTTATCTCGATATTCATCACTGGACTCGGTGAAATACTCACCTTGATCATATGTATGAAGTTCGAGGAATTCTTCTCTAAACTGGTCTATATCACCACTCAACAATAGTTCATCTAATGCTTCTTTGTTATACATTTCTTCTTCTAAAACAACTTCTTCTTCTGCCATAATCTCACCTCCAAAATACAATTTATTATAACACATCAAAAAAATGACTTAAATCTTTTGGTAATGATGACTTTATATTTATTTGATTACCGTAAATTGGATGATTAAATCGGACTTCGTTAGCATGAAGTGCATGTCTATCGATTTTTTTGTCATTCCCATACAATGTGTCACCAATCAGTGAATGTCCTAATGTGTAAAAATGGACACGTATTTGATGTGTTCTACCTGTGTGTAGACGTGCTTTTACCAATGATATATTCATGATTTTATTATATTGAAGTAATTGATATTCAGTTCGAGCATTTTGACCATAGACACTAACCTGCCTGGTGATGATTGAAGTGTCACTTCTTTCAATCGGTATGCAAATATTACCTTTAGGCTTCATTTCACCAAGACATATTAATAAATAGTGTTTCTCTATTTCATTCGTCAGCAAATGATGAATCAACTGATGTTTAGCAAATACTACAATACCACTCGTATTTCTATCAAGCCTGCTAACAGGATGAAGCACACTGTTATCAAATTTTTGTTCGAGATATCCATATACTGCTTCTAATAAACTATTATGTGGATGTAATTGAGAAGGTATTGTGTTCATAAAACTAGGTTTATTTACTATGATCATAAAAGAATCATCATATAATATTTCAATTGGAATGTGGTTTGTTATTAAGTATGGACTTCTTATTTCCTCAGGAAGTCGCACAGTTAATGTATCATCTTGAGATATATTTGCTCTAACAGTTACAGGATGATTATTTACAAGTAAAGCGCCATTTTGTTTAATGGCGCTTAATGATTTCTTGCTATAACGCTGACTTTGTAAAAATATTTTTACAGTTGTGGCTTCTTTAATCGTGTATCTAATTTGAATCAATCGTTTGCGATGAAAGAATCATGAACTCTTTTCCAGAATGGAAAAGGCCTAAATCTTGCAAAACGAACTTTCTCATCTGCAACACGATATTGTATCGAAGCCACACCTTTATGATCTGCTGTCAGATGATCAAAAGTAAGTTGTAAAGTACTAGGATTAGCTGGAACAACCTTACAAGTATGATGCTTTGGTAATACTAAAGGAGATCCTACCGTACGAAACACCCGATTATTAATCGATGCTATTTCTGTTATTTGCATCGCTTCTAATGAAGGATGGATCAATGCGCCGCCGAGTGCTTTATTATATGCAGTAGATCCACTCGGTGTCGATATGCATAAACCATCTCCTCTAAAACGTTCAAATTGATCCCCACGGATAAACAAATCAGCTACGAGTGTTGCTCCATTGTGTGTTTTCACTGTTGCTTCATTAAGGGCTAAATATCTTGAAGGTCTTCCCTCCTCATATCTAACAATAACTTCAACTAAAGGGTATTCTATGACTTGAAAAGAATCATTATTTATAGCAAGAATTAATTTTTCAACTTCGTGTGGTAGCCAGTCTGCATAAAAACCAAGATGTCCTGTATGTATTCCAACAAAACTTGTTTCACTCAATCGATGACTATATGTATGAAAGGCTTGTAATAATGTACCATCCCCACCTACAGAAATTACGATTTCGGGTGTTTCAACATCTTCAGTCATATTAAAATCTTTCATAAATCCTGTCATTTTCTGTTTTAAAGCATTGCTTTTTGAATCACCTTTAGACAATATATTAAAGCGCATTCTCTCACCCTCTTAGTCTCTAATCTCACTACGTTGTTCTGAGTAAAACTTTTGAGCTTCTTTTATTTCTTCTCGAATTTCAGACATTTCTTCATCTAATAGATATGCTGCTTCTGCTGCACGCTCTAAACGATTTTGAATTTCTGGTGGATAGTCTCCAGCATATTTATATCGTAATGTATGCTCAATAGTTGCCCAGAAGTTCATCGCTAACGTTCTTATTTGTATTTCTGCCAGTATAAATTTTTGACCTGTTAATGTTTCAATTGGATATTTAATAATGACATGGTATGAACGATAACCACTTTCTTTTGTGTCTTTAATATAATCTCGTTCTTCAACTACTTCAAAATCATGTCTATTTCGCAACATCTGTACAACAACATCTATATCATCTACGAATTGACACATCAGTCTAAGACCAGCAATATCGTACATTTCTTCACTTAAACGATCAAACGGAATACCTCGTGTATTTGCTTTCTCAATGATACTTGGTATCGGTTTAACTCTGCCGGTTACAAATTCTATCGGAGATGATTTACCTTCTGATTGAAATTGTTTACGGATACCCTTTAATTTAATTTTAAGTTCGTCGATTGCTTGTTTGTATGGTGATAAAAATAAATCCCATTGGTTCATAACAACACCTCATTCTATAGCTCAAATACCTCTTCAACACGTTCAACAAAAGGTTTACCATAATTAAAATTTCCTTGAATATTTTCAATGAGTTCATCAAATTCTTCTTTAAAATTAATCAGTTCAATTGTACCGTATAAAAACCACGGATATGATTCATAAGCTTTCATCATATGCCAGGTCTCTTCAACAAATCGTAAATTAGCGAAGCTCTCGCCACCATCTAATAAATAAACAAATTGAAAATTATCACTATCTACCACCATAGTACCTGTGGCTGTTGCTTCAATTGGTGATTCTTCTGTAAATATCATCACTTTATTTTCTTCTAATTTAATTTCATTGACATGTAAATTCATTTTTGTGTCATCTCCTTAACATGAATATTTTAACATAATTATTATAAATGTTTTAATGATTCTTGATTTAGTCATGAATAGAATGTAATATACTTTACTTCATATATTATGTTGTACATAATTAAAATATATAAAAGGGGGTTCACCATGGAAGAACTTGAAATTGAATTCAAGAATCTACTTGACTATTCAACTTACGAAAAATTAAAAAACGCGTTATTTATCGATGCGCCGATAATTACGCAAACCAATTTTTATATCGATACGAATCAATTCGATTTAAAATCGCAGAAATGTGCACTTAGAATTCGTGATAATGGAGCATCTAAAATGATGACATTAAAAATACCACAAACAATTGGTGTCATGGAGTATTCTGCTGTGATTGATGAGCGTATCTTAAATCAGGAATACATCGAACAACGTTACATCCCTGAAAATATTGAACAGCAATTAAAAAAAATGAATATAGCTGATAATTCACTTCGTGTATTTGGTGCGCTATCGACAGAACGTCGCGAAATAGAGTATAAATCCGGTCTACTTGTCCTTGATGCCAGTTATTATCTTGATACGAGCGATTACGAGCTGGAATATGAAGTAAACGACTACGAAGAAGGAAAAGTACACTTTGATGCGTTACTTGAATATTATAACATTGACAAACAAGAAACAATGAGCAAAGTGCAAAGATTTTATAACCACTACAGTAAACTTTCAAGCAAAATACTTTAAAATTGTAATATACATGCTATATTAGTATGAAAGTAAGGAGATGTCAGATGGATACGATTTATGATCGCATCGGCCAGGATAATTTATATCAAATGATAGATATCTTTTATTCTTATGTTAAAGAAGATGAACGTATTAATCATTTATTTCCTGGTGATTTTAATGAAACAGCTCGAAAGCAAAAGCAATTTTTAACACAATTTTTAGGAGGACCAACGCTCTATTCTGACGAACATGGTCATCCCATGATGCGTGCACGTCATATGCCTTTTGTGATTGGAGAATTTGAAAAAGAGGCATGGCTCGAAAATATGACGAAAGCTGCATATAAAGTACCGATGGATGAAGATGTTAGAACATACTTATTGCAACGTTTAACACTTACTGCTGAACATATGAAAAATGTCGATTAAAGGATGAAGGTGATGTAGAATGGGACAACTACAATTAATGGTAAATCAAACGCGAGAACAATTATCGCCTAATAAAAAAATAGAGATCTATTCTTTCTTTGATCCTTTTTGTAAAGATTCTTGGAAACTTAAAGCAACTTTACGTAAATTGCAAATTGAATACTATCAATTCGTAGATATTAAACAAATTCTACTTCCTACTTTGAAAGTACTTACAAAATGCCAGGCACAAAGTACAACTTGCGATGATAATATCGCTTTAGCATTTAAAGCAGCTGAATTACAAGGAAGAAAGAAAGCGAATCTATTTTTGAACTTTATACAGAATGAAATAATGCCAAAACAAGATATAATCACAAAAGAATTGATTATGCATTGTGCGCAAAAAGCAGGATTAGATATAGAAGTCTTCACTAATGACATACGTAGTAATCATGTTACTTCCTCATTAAAGTGTGACCAACATATCGCGAATGAAATGGATGTCAATGTTACACCTACACTTGTTTTCTTTAACGAAAATTATGAAGATGAAGGATTAAAAGTTGAAGGTATTCACGCTTATCATATTTACACATATATCATCAATGAACTTGTAGAAACACCGATAGAAAAAAAGTTACCACCAACGCTTTCAGAATATATTCGAGATCAGGAAATGGTAAGTGAACATGAACTCGAAACTGTTTATGAGTGGCCACATCATATTTTGATGAATGAGTTACGAAAATTAAAGCTCCAGAATATTATTGAAGATGTTTATTATGATCATGATTTATTCTGGCGTTATAAATCACTATAATATATCACACAAAAACCGATATCGTATACGATATCGGTTTTTGTGTGCTTGTTTTTCCAAAGAATTTATTAGTACAGTTTCATTGTTTTTCATAACAGTTATTTGTGCACTTAAAATATAATATTAAAAAATCTCATAAAAAAAATACCGTGTCTGATTACACGGTATTTAAACAAAGGGGATGGGAGAAATTTTTCACTCAAACAAAGGGGTATGTTTGGTATGTGATTAATTTCATGTACTTAATATAACACGTTATTTATTCTGTTTCAAATAAAATGGATACTGTTCACAAATTTGACATATTGCAAACGCATTCATTACTTATTTATTATTTTGATAACTTTATTAATCTTTCAAATTCATCTAATCTTTCTTCAAACACTTTACAAGCATTTTCAATAGCAGCGCTTGATGTCATATCGACACCAGCTTTTTTTAGCACTTCGATAGGATAATCAGAACTACCTGCTTTTAAGAAATGATTGATATAACGATCCACAGCAGGTGCGCCTTCTTCAAGAATTTGCTTGCTTAACGCAAATGCTGCACTATAACCTGTTGCATATTGATAAACATAATAGTTGTAATAAAAATGTGGTATACGGCTCCACTCATATTGAATATTATCATCCGTTATAACAGCATCTCCATAATATTTCTTATTCAATGCAGCATACTCTTTATTTAAACATTCAGCAGTTAATGGTTCATTATTTTCAACGATTGTATGGATGATATGTTCAAATTCAGCAAACATCGTCTGTCTGAATACAGTCCCTCTGAATCCATCTAATTGATAATTAAGTAAATATAACTTTTTCTTTTCATCTTCTAAATTTTTATACATATAATCTGCCAGTAATGCCTCATTACATGTTGATGCCACTTCAGCCACGAATATTGAATAACCTGACATATTAGACGGCTGATTCTTTCTAGAAAAATAGCTATGTGCACTATGTCCAAATTCATGCGTCAATGTAAATGTATTGTTTACATTATCCGTCCAGTTCATTAAAATAAATGGATTTGTTCCAAAAGTACCAGATGAATAAGCACCACTTCGTTTTCCTTTATTTTCGTAAACATCTACCCAGCGATTCGTTAATCCTTCTTTAATTACTTCAATATATTCACTACCCATCGGTTCAAGTGATGCCAGCATCCAATCTTTCGCTTCTTCATAAGTTACTTTGAATTCAACATCTTCTATTAAAGGCGTATACATATCATACATATACATCTCATCTAGACCTAATAATTCTTTACGTAATGCTGTGTAGCGATGTAATAATGGCAGATGATCATTAATCGTCTGAACTAACGTATCATATACAGACTCCGGTATATCATTGTTTGATAAAGCTTGATGACGAGCGCTTTCATAATTTCTTACTTTACTTGAAAATACGCTTGCCTTAACTTTTCCTGCGAGTGTTTGTGACAATGTATTATTAAACTCACCGTATTTAGCGTAAACCTCTTTATATGCATTTTCACGTAATACACGATCATCAGATTCTAAATAAGTAATATAGTTACCATGAGATAACGGTAATGAATTACCATCTTTATCTTTTATGTTATCAAAAGTTAAATCGGCATTGTTAAACATACTAAATGTATTACTTGAAGCAGAAAGTGCTTCCTGAGCTTCAGCTAATATCAATTCTTCCTTTTCACTAAGAACGTGTTCACGTCGTTTATTAATTTTTTCAAGATCAAATTTAAAACGTTCTAACCCTTTATGCTCTGCAATAAATGTATTTAACTGTGATTCATCAATTGTCATCAGTTCCGGTAACATAAAACTCCAAGCAGATGAGAATTGACTTGCAAGTGTTGCAGCACGTTGCTCAAAAGCAGTATACTTTGCATTCGTTGTATCTTCATCATGTTTAAGATGTGCATATACATAGACTTTACCTAATAGTTCATCAATTTCAGCATCTAATAATAATGCATTTAATAAAGTTTCACTTGAAGTACTTAGTTTACCTTGAAATGCTTTTTCTTTGCCAAGATACTCTGAAAGCTCAGTAAAGGCACTTTCCCACGCGTCATCGGATTTAAATATTGTCGTTAAATCCCATGTATTTTGCTCTTGTTGTTCGCTTCTTGTCATTAATTCTGTCATTTTAAATCCTCCATTTCATTAATACATATAATTTTCTCACTTTTCTGTTATTAATGCACGCATTTGACTTGATATATGCTGATAAACTTTTAAGATGTGTAAAGCGAGTTCAGGATGTGACATCATGAAGTTACTTTGTTCAGATAAATTTAAGCAATCCATCCACTTATGAAAATCAAACTGTTGATTGTGAATCATCACCATCAATTCAACCTGCCATTCAATTGGATGTTTATCAATATAAATCTGTTCAGGAATTACTATACGTAAGTATTCCGGAATATTTCTATGATCTATTCTCAGTTGATAAAGACCACTTAATGTGGGCTGCAGCACTGACTTTTTGGCTAAACAATTTTGAATATGCTTTTTCGTTTCTATCTTGCTCAATACACGATGTGTCAACATTAGCTGATTATCAGTAATAATAGAAAGTATCGCTTCTCCATTTATAATCCTAATAATTTTAATTTCAAATTCATTATGATTCAGTACACGGATAATCTGTAAGGCAAAAAAAGATTTTAACTGCGTATGATATGCAAACAATACATTACTTGCTAAATGAATTAATGATTTTTGAAAGTGTGTAAGTTTCATTTGAGTATCATTGATTTTAATATCTTCAAATTTAGCAATCCATATTACTTCTACACCGATTGAATTGTAGCCAGACGTTCTTGTAACAATGTGAGAAACTGGTATTACTGACATCTGCAGTTCAAATGCGATAGAAGAAGTATGATAACAGTCAGGTATCTGCTCAATTGATGACAAATAATATTCCATAAAACATGTAGAAGGATGAAACAAATCATATAAGCAATATTTACCTTCTATATGGGCCACTGTTTCTTTTTTGTATGTGTACATAAAACAATCTTTTAAAGTTTGATGTGCAAAATGCGGTAACTTAACTTTTCCTTTTTTTAATACAACAGGTCTGTTGCAAATTGGACAAGTGTATCGTCCTGGCAATGCACGATTTGCCTCAATTAATTCTCCGGCATCATTTAAAGCAACAAGCATAAAAAAGCACCTCCTACTTATATATAGTAGAAAGTGCTTAAAGTATTTTTTACAATTGTGTAAATATTGTAAATCACTACAATTTAAAATATTTTTGTACTTGATGTTTCACATTATGACTCATCACAACTTTTCCATACTCTTCAAGTTGTTCTTTAGAAATACGTGATTCATCAGCATACTCTAATACATGCGCAACATATGTATGTACTTCATCATCTGATAAACGTTCGTCAAACTGTACATAATAATAATATCTTCCTTCATGCATATAAAGCAGGTCTTCAATGTCAATTTCAAGATGATCATCATAACTGAACTGGATAACATGCTCAAGATCATCAAAGTGTGCAATAAATTCATTATCAATATCATTTATTTCAGATGCTTTCATTAATAAATCACGTAATTCTTTTTCATCCTGAACTGATTTGTTTAAGAAATCGTTTACCTGATATTCAAGATTTTCAGGTGATTCATCATCCGGTAAATGTAAAACATCATCTTGTTTAGTTTTTGTTACAACAAATTCAATACCTTTATCAAATGCATGGACTTGTATCCATAATGGTCCTTCAACAAAAAATTCTTCTTCTTCGTTGATTTCTTCCATCATAGACCAAAAGAATTCTTCACCAGCTTTACGGTTCGTCCATAAATCATCGCGTTTAAATCCTCGAGCCTCTATATCTGCATATGTTAAATAAAATTTTAATGTAGTGTCATTGACGCGTTCAATTCTCATGGTCTATTCCCCCTATCAATAGAATTGTAAGTCTATTGTACATTAAAGGGTATATCCTCACAATGAATAAACCTTAAAATGATACATAAAAAAGCTGTCAAATTCGTTCATGTGAACAAATTATGACAGCTTGTTAATTAAAATTAATCTACCATACGTTGTGCTTCTAATAATTGGAACGTGCGCACTTTACGTGGTAAGAAACGTCTAATTTCATCTTCATTGTATCCAACTTGTAAACGCTTTTCATCTAAGATGATTGGACGACGTAATAACCCAGGATTTTTTTGAATAATTTCATATAACTCCTGTAATGGTAATGCGTCAATATCAACATTTAATTTTTGGAATGTTTTTGAACGTGTAGAAATGATTTCATCTGTACCATCTTCTGTCATTCTTAAGATTGCTTTTATTTCATCAATTGATAAGTTTTCTGAAAATATATTACGCTCCGTATACGGAATGTCATGTTCTTGTAACCATGCTTTCGCTTTACGGCAAGATGTGCAACTTGGTGAAGTAAATAATGTTACCATACATCTCACTCTCCTAATTATGTTATTTATCGGTTAGATTATTATTTGCATAATTTATCTTAAACACTTAATTATATTTACCCTATACGTGTTAACTTAAACATTGTCAAATGATAAAACTTAAAAATAATTATAAAATTATATTAAGCAATCTAATGTTAAGATAAATGCTATAGATGTTTGTTCTAACCTGATATTGTTATTATATTATCTGAACATTAAAATTTAATGAGAATTCTCTAATAAAATGAAAATAATTATCTGAACATTCAATCATAAATCACTCAAGATAGTCTCACAAAATTTTATTATTTACTCTTACACTATACACCTTATAAATCCTTATTACAATACGTTTTCATCTATTTTCATTTTTGTCACATAATAAATTAATCATAATATTTATGATATCTGTTTATTTATTATATCCGTTTATATAGTACAATATACTTACTATTATTAAAGGAGTTTTATATATGCAAACATTATTTTCAGGAATTCAACCGAGTGGTGTTCCTACAATCGGAAATTACATCGGAGCATTACAACAATTTGTTGAAATTCAAAATGACTATGACTGCTACTTTTGTATTGTTGATCAGCATGCGATTACTGTACCACAGGACAAAGCAGCATTAAGGAAAAATATCCGTTCACTGGCAGCACTTTATCTTGCTAGTGGATTAGATCCGGAAAAAGTAACGCTCTTCATTCAATCAGAAGTACCAGCTCATGCACAGGCAGGGTGGATGCTGACAACGATTTCAACGATTGGTGAACTAGAACGTATGACGCAATTTAAAGATAAGGCAAAGGATCGTAAAGAAGGTATTCCTGCAGGATTATTAACTTATCCACCACTTATGGCTGCGGATATATTATTATATGGCACACATATCGTTCCTGTCGGTGATGATCAGAAACAACATCTTGAATTAACACGTGATCTCGCTGAACGATTTAACAATAAATATAATGATATATTTACGATTCCGGAAATTAGAATGCCTAAAGTCGGTGGACGCGTGATGAGTTTACAGGATCCAACGAAAAAAATGAGTAAATCTGATAGCAATACGAAAGGATATATATCTCTCCTTGACCCACCGAATACTGTAGCGAAAAAAATCAAAAGTGCAGTTACTGATTCTGAAGGCATCGTAAAATATGATAAAGAAAATAAACCTGGTATTTCTAACTTATTAGGTATTTATTCAATCTTCTCCGGTAAAACGATTGAAGAACTTGAAAGTATGTATGAAGGTAAAGGTTATGGCGACTTTAAATCAGATTTAGCAGACGTTGTAGTCGCATTTATTACCCCCTTCCAGGAAAAATATGAATACTACATGAATTCACCAGAACTTGATGAAATACTTGACCGTGGTGCTGAAAAAGCAGCATTTAAAGCAAATAAAATGCTTAAAAAGATGGAAAACGCAATGGGTTTAGGACGTAAATGATAAACCCTAAAGAATAAATTATAAAGGTACATTTCTGACAACCTTCAATGAAGTTCTCAGATTGTAGACAAACTCACTTTTAGGGTTTGTCTATTTTTTATATTTTTTATTTGATTTAGTCGTTTGAATCAAGTCCATCTCTATGTTCCTACTTAACATCTGCAAACTTTCTTTCAATAGTTTGGCATCTTAATCTTTAACCATTTCTTCCATTTTAAGTATGTCTTATTTCTTCTACATCTTCTAGATAATAATAGAATATATATCTTTGATTCTATTTTTTATATCTCTTACTTTTTTTACCCTGCTTAAGAAATGGATATGCTTTACATATAATCGGGTTTGAGTGATATACCTTAAAACCATCACAATCAGTATATATATTTAAGATGTTGATTGGTAGGGTAAATATATTCATTGTAATACTCATCACATACAAATTCTTTCTTCCTAAAACTATCTTTTGGATCATGTGGACTTGAATAAGACATAAATGGAATGATTGACTCATTTAATAAAAAGTATACATTAAAAGGTATTTTATATCCTAGATCAATAGCTAATATTTCTATTTTAATTACTTTGTTTTTTCATTCACAAACCCAAAGAGGTCAACTTTGTATTATCGTGTCCATTTTCTGGTGTAACATAACGTTTTACAAAAAAAGCCATTTCTATAACGTATTCATGTATACTAAAAGCAAATCGTTTTTCTCTCTTTTCTTTTTTATAATATCCAGCTTCAGAATTTGTAAGAATCTTTTTATTCTTTTATCTCAAAAATCTGACTTGAAGTAAAGCTTTTCTGTCTACTTGATGAATATATATACTGCCCCTTAAAAAGCCAGTATATAAAAGGAAATACTGAATTCAAAATTATTTCCAAAATTTCTAAAAATAAGAATAGGGAACAACATAAATTTAATATAAAAGAAAAACTTTTAGAACAAGAAAATGCTAACTACTACAGTCAAAGAAAAATTGATGTAGAACCACATTTTGGAAATCTGAAGGCAAATTTAGGTTTCACACGATTCACAGTCCGAGGTTAACAAAAGTTTATAACGAACTTGGCATCGTTTTAATCTCAACCAATATGAGAAAATATACTGCCCTAAGAACAGATTCTAATATAATAAATGAAAAAAAATAAAGAACACCACTTTAATTTTAATTTATAAGTGGTGTTCTTATCATTTAAGTTACCTATCTATCACCGAGTGTCTTTTTGGAACAGCAAAGTTGACGATTCAAGATAAGTATTTTCAATAATGATTATCAGAAAAATCTTAGTAATTTTTAATTCTAGTAAAATCCAGTTACGAAATCAGTTCTACCTTGAAAAGCTAAATCTGTAACTAGATGTAAATTTACTGATTGTGCATCAGAAGTATTAGCATCCCAAGAAAATGATTTTGAAGTTTTTGGCGCTATCATAATATTACTGTATCTACTTGTTGAATCACTATTCCTTTTATCGATATAAAAGGCTTTAGAGTATGGCGTTTGTCTAGAGCTGTTTTGGATTAACAAAGTCACTTTGTCAACATAAACAGGACCATTTGTTTTAGATACTTTATAGACTGTTGTCATCTTAACATAAATTGGCCCCGTAGAAGTTTGAATATACTTATCATTTACGAAAGTATGAGTTCCTACTGTTCTTGGAGCTTTTTTAATACTGTCTGCTGCATAGGCAGACTGACTAAATAAAATTACATTTGCCGCTAAAACTAAAGTAAACACTAATAGAAATGATTTTTTAAATATTTTATTCATTTCAATAACACCTCCTATTCACATATTATACTATTTTTTTAAAATTATTCTACATTATTTGAAAAAACTAGTATATAACGTAAAAATATTGAAATTACTTTCAAAAATTTTATGAAATTATGTCCAATATTCTGAATTCAATAAATTTTAAATAAAATTATTTTAACGAGAATGCTTTAAATTATGTTTGAAACTTAAAACGCTATACAAATCATTTTCAACAGCCAATAAACAACAATCATCATTGACTATTGACATAATCTGATAATTTAAGAATAAAACAAAGATAACACTATTAATAATTTGATTTTTTTAATATCGTCGATTGTAAAATTAAGCTAGACAACTAAAAAAGCCATCTGTGCTAAACTCAATATGTATTTCCGACCAAAGAAAACATAAGGAGTCAGTACAGAATGGCCTATAAACATCTTAACCTGGATGAACTCACGTTCATAGAATCATATTATCATCAAAATCTTTCGGTAAAAGAAATCGCAAAGAGATTGAAACAATCAAGACAGACAATTTATAACGTAATAAATGCACTTAAGACAGGCATAACTGCACTGGAAAATTACCAAGAGTATAAGCAAAGAAAATCAAATTGTGGCAGACATAGAATAGTACTTCCAGAAAATCAGTCAGCTTATATTCGAGAAAAAGTATTCAATGGCTGGACACCTGACACCATTATTGGCAGAGGTGAACACCCGATTGATTGTTCTGTAAAAACTCTTTATAGAATGTTTAAGAAAAACGTCTTTTCGGTACAATCTTTACCTATGAAAGGTAAAAGGAAGCCAAATGGTCATTATGAAAAAAGAGGTAGACAGGCTTTCAAAAGACACATTTCTGAAAGAATAGAAGAGTTTCCTTTCTTCTTTCAAGAATTTGGTCATCTTGAAGGTGACACTATCATTGGCCGTAATCATGGGAGTGCTGTCATAACCTTAGTAGAAAGAATCTCTAAGATGATTATCATTATACGACCTCAAGGTCGCAAGGCAGATGATATTGAAGATGCTCTTCACTCTATGTTTTCAGCTTTACCTCCTCATATATTTAAATCGATTACTTTCGATTGTGGTAAGGAGTTCTCCAACTGGAAAACAATCTGTAACCGACACGATATTTCGATATTCTTTGCTGACCCCGGCACTCCTTCGCAACGTGGATTGAATGAACATTCTAACGGGATACTTAGACGCAGTGGATTAGATAAAGAATTAGACTTTAATTCAGTCACTGATGATTATATCATTAGTGTTGCTCAAAATATTAATCATCGCCCCAGAAAATCGCTGGGCTATAAAACACCATTGGAAGTATTTATGAGTTTCATCGAAGATGAGAATTTGTCTAGCTTATTTTGACAAACGAAATATTTAAAAATTAATGGAACATAAAAAACATTAAGAATACTTTTTGCAATCTAAGCCTTAATTGAAAATGAAATTACTCTTATAAAGTAATTGAGGTGACCAAAAAAACAATTCTATAGAAAATATTGACGAATCCCGTATAAAAATCAAATTAAGTTATTATTATTTTGCAAAAACTGAATACACCTTATATGTGGAAATAAAATTACTTGTATAAAAAAACTTCCTTCCCACAATAATATTAATTTAAAGATAAGTATCATAAATGGTATGGTCGAAAATTGTTTTGAAATTGATATGTATCAGATATCCTTTCAATTCAGTATATTCTATAGGTCTATTAGATTCTAATAAATATAAAAAGATATCCAGAATCTTTAAAACTTCTACCATTATTTAAGAAATGCATTAACATAGTTAATCAAAAATGAAATTATAGAGGTTTTCTTCGTAAGCAATGATCAGTAATGGATTCCAGTACACAATATTTTCTCTGACACTTACATCCATCTAGATCTATCAAACCCCTTTGCACCAAAAAGTGTTCCCTAAAGAAAAACTGATATTTGAGATGCAGAACAGATTGCTCAATTAGTACATTGTGGATTAATAGATCCTTCAAATATATCTGATTAAGAAGAAGTGCAACTGAGATTATTAATACCTAGAAAGAAATATTTTGAAATACTACACAATGCGAATATGAAATTCATAATTTATTACAGCAAGCTAAAATAAAACTAACTTCAGTATTAGCAGATTTTTTTGGTAAATCAGTTAGAGAGTTACCAAAAATAATCATTAAGGGTGAAGTACCTGAAGTGAAACCTGTATTTAAATGTAAACACGGCAAAATGAGGACCATAACTCATATAATAGTTTAATCATAAGATGGAAAACTTCCATCAAATAGATGATTGGCTATTCAAAGAATCATTTGATGAGTTGAAATTAAATGGGGAAAGAATCAAAAGAGATTCGAAAGAAATTGGTTACTATAATAAAATACACTTCAAAGAGATGTATGAAAAGCTTCAAAGTGTTACTAGTGTCAGTAAAAGATGAAAGTCCTGATGTTTTAAATGAAATTGATCCGAATTTAGAGGCTTTTAAAAACAGCTGGAAATTTCACTTCATATTCGGGACTTCTTTCAAGTTTATATGAAAGCGCTGGAAATAGTAAATCATCTCATATATTCCTTGTGCTTCAACACTAAATAAATAGATTGAAAGAGGAATGATGAAGAATTTGTAAATGTCAAGTTCCAGATGTACAAAAACGTCTACTTAAGAATGTACAAAATTGCTTAATTATTTTCCTTCGGAAAATGATCTTTGAGTCTATATGATTTACCTGTTATTTTTACTACGTTTGAGTGATGTAATATTCTATCTAAAATTGCGTTTGCTATTTTAGGATCTTCAAATACTTCATTCCAAAGGTTAAAATTGATGTTTGTTGTAAATATCGTACTTTTCGTTTCATATCTCATATCAATAAGTTGAAAAAATAACTTTGCGTCATCATTTTCAATTGGTAAGTATCCAATCTCATCAATTATCAGTAACTTAAATTTCTATAATGTTTTAACCTAGATTCTAGTCTATTTTCAATCTTAGCTTTCTTTAAATTTTGCGAAAATTTTGTATTAAATCATGAAATTTAATAAAATATGTACTAACCCGCTTTTTAGCTGCAGCTATACCTATAGAGGTGGCTAAATGTGTTTTTCCAACGCCACTTGTTCCTAAAAATACAATGTTTTCATTTCTTTCTAAAAAGTCTAAGCTTGTATAATTTAAAATTTCTTGCTTATTGTTTGATGGTTGAAAATCAAAATCAAATTCATGTATTTCTTTTTTATGTGGAAAAGCAGCTACTTTAACCATTGAAACAATCATGTTTTGTTCTCTGACATCAATCTCATAGTTTGTTAATTTTACAAGTGTTTCTACCAAAGACAAATTATTTTTTATACTAAACTCTAATGATTCATCTAAAATTAACAACACTTGTTTGAGCTTCAATATTCTAAGTTTGATGTTAGTTGCTTATAGATAGTAAGATCATTCATTATACATCTCTCCAATTATATTTAAATTTTCTGTTGCCATAGATGTAATATCATCCATTTCTCCGTAGTAGACACGTAATGTTTCTATATAATCTTGTTTTCTATAATTTAATTTTCTTGTTGTGATTTGGTGTGTTGCGATTAATTTGATGTTATAATACACATAGATTTTGTTATCGTATACTTGAATTTCAACAAATTTATTATTGTATTCAGCGGGTACTGAATACTGATTTGATTTATAATTAATCATATTAGATTTGTTGACTTTTAAACGTCTACGCTTAACTTTATAAGAAGCTCTTATTTGTTCATGTGGTAGTGGCTGTAAGAGCTTCTTTTCTTGTTCCAATTCTATTAATGATATTCTGCCAGTTCCATTATGGACCGTACTGTTAGCTCTATTATTTATTCTACTAATTAATTGCGGGACTTCTTCTATTTTTATTTTCCTTGGTATGCATAAATCTCATCTAACAATTTCATTTGTGTTTCAAACTTGCCTTTCGTTCTTGGTTGTCCAGCAATACATGGTTATACATTGAAATTGTGATCATCGGCAAATTGCTGAAACTTATTATTAACCTCTCATGAAAACCTTTCAGTTCTTGGAATACCCATTACCGTCTTCATATTATCGAATACAATTTCATTTGGAACTCCACCTAAATTTTCAAATACCATTGTTAAGAAATCTTTTAGTAATGGCTGAGATTTACTTAAACTAACTTGCATAACTTTAAACCTTGATCTCGAAAGAACAAATACTGCTAGATTAAGTTTTACTTGTTCTCCGTCGCTAGTAATAAAGTTAATATTTTCTATCCAATCAAATTGTGCCTGCTTACCATATTTTGTTTCAAATTTAGTTGTTCCACTAATGCTTTTAACTGGTCGGTTATACTTAAAATAATCATTAAATTCAGGGACACTTGATATATAAGCTCGAAAAGTTGAATCTGCACATTCAAGTCCTTCATTATCTTTTAAGTACTGCCATAGAATACGTTTAGAATAATATTTTTGCCTATATTCATCAGAAAGAAGTTCTTTAATGACATCATAATAGTCATGGACTTTTGATCTTCTTTTTCTAGTGACCGAAGGTTCAAATCAATCCAAATACTTCTTAACAGTTCTCCTGTTTTTTTTCAATTGTCTTGCTACTTCACTAATATTAATTTTCATGTTCAAGTTATCCATTATCTCCTTGTACTTAGATAAATCTGATAATCTTTTCAAAGTAAATTCACTTTCCACATTTATAGATAATTTCATGATAGTCACCTCATGAAAAATTATCCTAGTCCTTCGGACTATTGTACATACTAAATCAATCAATAATGTACATTCTTAAAATAGCATTTATAAAGAATTCAAATATCGACATTTATCGACCTTAAAGAGAAGATATTACTAAAGCCAAATACATATACGAACTCTAGTCAAAAAAATTAAAAAGTATAAGGAATCAGTATTGATGAGATAAATTATCATATCCGAAACTGGATAAACAATTATCCTAGAAAAAACCTAGTTTATGAAACACATTAATACCTGTTTCAAAGTCTTTAAAAATCCGAAAGCTTAATAAGTGAACCTTTAAGTTACTATCTTTGTTAATTTGGTTGTTATAACTAACTCACTTTTGAAATTTTCGTCAAAAAAAGACAAACTCAAATTTCTAAAATGAGTTTGTCCTTAATTTCTTAATATAAAACTTAATTCAATTGTCATAGTATTAATTATACTTATTATTTATTTTTTACCTTCGATTGTAACTTCTTTTAAAGTAGTATCTCCAGCAAATTTATGAACAACATAGTTTTTGATGTAAGGTTGACGTAAACGTGCAGAACCACGTTGATACATTGGAATGATTGCTGCGTCATCTAGGAAGATTTGTTCAGCTTGTTGTAACGCTTTCCAGCGTTTTTCTGGATCTGCTAATAATGGACCTTTAGCATCTTTTACTAATATATCAAATTCTTTGTTTGACCAACCCATTTGGTTATGTGGCCCGTCAGTTACAAACATATCGATAAATGTCATTGGGTCTGGATAGTCAGGACCCCAACCAGCAAATGATAATTCATAGTTCTTTTTAGATTCTAATGCTAATTTTTGTTTGAATGGTTGTTGCTTAATTTTTAAAGTAACACCTGGTAAGTTAGTTTCGATTTGTTCTTTAACATACTCAGCATCTTTTTTAGATGTATCTTGATCATATGTTAAGAATTCAAAAGTAAACTTATCTTTACCTAATTCTTTTTTCGCTTTATCATAGAACTTTTTCGCTTCATCTTTATCGTAGTTTAATGGAGATTTAACACCTTCACTATAATCTTTTCCGTCCGGTCCTTTAACGAATTCTTTAGGCATTAAAGCATCTGTTGCTACAGAACCATTATTTAATAAATTTTTAACGTATTTATCTTTATCGATTGCTTTCGCTAAGGCTAAACGTAAGTTTTTGTTTTGTAAGTCTTTGTTTTTCGATTGGTTAATACGAACAAAAAATGTTGAAGAACCTAATTGAGTTGAGAATTGATCTTTGTATTTAGGATCATTTTTGTATTTATCTACGTTTTCAGCAGATAAACCTACAGCATCGATTTTACCAGTTGTATATAAGTTTAAAGCTGTTTGTGTTTCTTTAACAATTTGGAAGTTAACTTCTTTTAATTTCACTTTATCTTTATCCCAATATTCTTTGTTTGGTGTTAACTGGAAATTTTTCTCAGTATTCCATTCATGTAATACGAAAGGACCATTGTATAATGTATCTTCTTTAGTTGTACCGTATTTCTCACCTTTTTCTTTAACGAACTTTTCGTTTTGTGGTAAGAATGATCCGAATGCTAATAATTCCTGGAAGTAAGGAATATTTGTTTCTAATTGAATTTCTAATGTGTTATCGTCAATTGCTTTAACACCTAACTCATCAGGTTTCGCTTTACCTTCCATGATTTTGTTAGCATTTTTTAAATCTGCCATAATATATGCATATTCAGCACCTGTTTTAGGATCGATTGTACGTTTCCATGCATATTCAAAGTCTTTCGCTGTTACTGGGTCACCATTAGACCATTTTGCATCTTTACGTAATTTAATTGTCCATGTTTTTCCGTCTTTAGACTTTTCAGGATCTCCTTCTGCAACACCTGGTACAGCTTTATCGTCTTTATCTAAAGTGTAAAGACCTTCCATTACCTGGTTGAATACATTAAATGATACTTGGTCTGTAGCAAGTGATGAGTCCATAGATGGAATATCAGAACCTTCTACAAAGTTTACTACTTGGCTGTCTTTACCGTTTTCACCAGCAGATTTGTTATCTCCGCCAGAACTAGAACAAGCTGATACAAAGCCAGTTAAAGCTAATAATAAAACTAAAAACCATTGAAAATTCTTTTTCATTCAACTTCCCCCTACATATAAATTATTCAATCTGCTGTTTGAAATATTCAGAAGATTTGTATTAATTATATTTTATATTTCAGTGTATAGCAATACTTTTTTTATACATTTTTTGATTTTTTTGAATATTTTATTATTTTATATTTATACAATTTATTTTATTAAGTATAACTTTAAAACTCTTTATAAATGCTTTTATAACTAGAAGTTATATTTCTTACGTTTTGTTAACATTTATAAAGTGTAGATTTTCTGTTTTGCAACATATTATAATATTATAAAAATTTATGCATAAAAATAAAGGATATAGAGCGTATTACATCTCTATATCCTTTATTATTAATAATTATGATTGTATGATTTCTTTAATGCTTCGTATTCTTTAGGTGAGCAATAAACGTAATGATCAGGTGCTACTTCACGTAACTCTAACACATCATCAGCTGTATACGCATGTACATCAGGATTATATGTCTTACGTACACGCGTACGCTCAGATTCTGGATCTGGTAAAGGAATTGCAGATAACAATGACTTCGTATATTCATGAAGTGGATTGTTATAAATTGCATCCGCAGGTCCTACTTCTACTAATTTACCGAAATACATTACACCGATACGGTCTGAAATGTACTTAACCATTGATAAATCATGGGCGATAAATAAGAATGTAATGCCGCGTTCATTCTGTAACTTCTGCATTAAGTTTACCACTTGTGCCTGAATAGATACATCAAGTGCAGAAATCGGCTCATCGGCAATAATAAATTCAGGTTCAACTGCTAATGCACGGGCAATACCGATACGCTGACGTTGCCCACCTGAGAATTCATGTGGATAACGGTTAGCATGTTCTTTCGATAAACCAACAGTCTCAAGTAACTCATAAACACGGTTAGCTCGATCTTGTTTATTCTTTGCAAGTTTATGAATATCAATACCTTCTGCAATAATATCCATAACTTTAAGTCTCGGGTTAAGTGAAGCATAAGGATCCTGGAAGATCATCTGCATGCGACGATTAAACTTTAATAAATCCTTTTTATTTTTAATCGACTGAATATCAGTACCATCAAAGATAACTTCTCCGCCTGTTGCATCATACAATTTGATAAGTGTACGGCCAGTTGTTGATTTACCACAACCTGACTCACCTACTAAACCTAAAGTTTCACCTCGATAAATATCAAATGTGATATCATCGATAGCTTTGACTTCATTCTTCTTACCAACATTGAAATATTGCTTTAAATTTCTAACTTCGATTAATTTTGTTTTACCTTCAGCATATGGTTTAGTACCCGTTGCTCTTTTTTCAGATTCAGTAAGTTGTGTTTTATTTAATTCAGATGCACTATATTGTGACGCATCTTCTTTAATTGCATCTTCACTAACCTGAATTGGACCATCCTCAATTGTATGTTCTACTGTATGATCTACTACAGGTTCTGTGGTATGTGTAACAGTTTTTTCAACTTTAACATCTCGTGTTGTATTTCCTGTATCGTCAATTACTTTAACGCGACCTTCTGTATTGTTATGAACTCTATCGTCTCTCATTAGAAGCTAACCCCCTCAACACGTTTTGGTTCTGCATAGTCACCAGGCATAGGGCGCAGCTTTTGTTTAACCATTTCTGGTGGTTCAACTTTAGGTGCTTGCGGATCCATCAACCAAGATTTCACAAAGTGTGTATCTGAAACCTGGTACCAAGGTGGCTCCTGTTCAAAGTCAATTTGTAATGCGTAATCTGAACGTCGTGCAAAAGCATCACCGACTGGCGGTTTAATTAAATCTGGTGGTGTACCAGGAATGGCAATTAATTCTGTATCTTGATGTGTATCTAAACTTGGCATAGATGATAATAATCCCCATGTATATGGATGTTTAGGATTGTAGAATATTTCATCTACTGTTCCTGTTTCAACAATTTGTCCACCATACATTACTGCAACGCGATCTGCTACGTTTGCAACTACCCCTAAGTCATGTGTAATGAAGATAATTGAAGTATCAATTTTCTTCTGTAAATCTTTCATCAATTCTAAAATTTGTGCCTGAATTGTTACGTCAAGTGCTGTTGTAGGTTCATCAGCAATTAGAATTTTCGGGTCACATGCTAGTGCCGTTGCAATAACGATACGTTGACGTTGTCCTCCTGAGAATTGGTGAGGATAGTTATTGAAACGACCTTCTGGATTTGGAAGTCCTACTAAACGTAAAATATCTAATGCACGTTCTTTCGCTTCTGCTTTAGATAACTTTTGATGTTTAATCAGCGGCTCCATAACTTGCTTACCAATTTTCATTGTCGGATTTAATGAAGTCATTGGATCCTGGAAGATCATCGAAATATCTTTACCACGCACTTGCTGCATTTCTTTTTCTGATAGCTTTGCAATATCTTTACCATCAAACAAAATTTCTCCTTCTTTAATACGTGAAGGTGGTGATGGTAACAATCTCATAATCGCTTTCGTCGTTACTGATTTACCTGAACCAGACTCTCCAACGATTGCTAATGTTTCAGCTTTATCTAAGTGGAAATCAACTCCACGTACTGCCTGAACTTCCCCCGCGTTAATATCGAAGGAAACTTTTAAATTTTTAACTTCTAAAATTCTTTCTGCCATTCTAATTTCCTCCTTTATTTACGCATTTTTGGATCGAATGCATCACGTACACCGTCACCAAATAGATAGAAACATAAGATTAATAATGATAATACTGCAGATGGCACAAACATTTGGTATGGATGAATGAGTAACATTTTACGTCCATCGTTAACTAATGCCCCTAGTGATGTCATCGGCGGTTCTAAACCTAAACCGATGAAGCTTAAGAATGCTTCGAAGAAAATCGCACCAGGAATCGAGAACATCGCTGTTACGATAATTGGTCCTAGAGTGTTCGGTAAAATATGTTTAAAGATTAAACTCATGTTTGAAGCACCTAATGTTCTTGATGCTAAAATATATTCCTGACCTTTTAATTTTAAGAATTGTCCACGTACGATACGGCTCATTCCAATCCAGCCGGTAAGTGACATAGCTAGGATGATTGTCCATAGACTACCACCGAAAAGAATTACGAATAAAATCATGATGATTAAGTTAGGAATTGATGCAATAATCTCAATGATACGTTGCATCAAAGTATCAACCCAGCCACCAAAGAAACCTGAAATAGATCCGTAAGTAATCCCGATAACAACATCTAAAAATGCTGCTACGATACCGATAAAGATAGAAACTTGTGTACCTTTCCATGTACGTGTGAAGATGTCACGGCCAAGCGAGTCTGTACCGAACCAATAAGCTTCTTTAACATTTTTATTTTTATAAGCATCAAATCCATCTTTATCTTTTCCATCGAATGGTAAAAATCCAACATCTTTAAGTGCCATTATTTTGGGTGGTAAATTGATATGATCAGGATTTTGTTCTTTATATGTATGTCCACTTATCATCGGTCCAATCAATGCCATTAATGTTAATACGATTAATCCGATTAATCCAAAGATTGCAGCTTTGTTAGCTTTTAATTGTAACCATGCATCCTGCCAGAATGTTTTAGATTCTCGTTCAATTTTTTCTTCGTTGATTTCATCACGATTCGCTAATACAAATGAACCAGGAGATGTCGCTAAATTTTGATTTAAATTTGCATGACTAACATTTTCTTCTACTTCATTAAACTTTGCCATTAATCTTTACCTCCTTGAACACGGATACGTGGGTCAATGATGCCATATAAAATATCTACGATAAATAATACTGCTACGAATAAAGCACAGATAAATAATGTAAGTGCCATAATAACTGGATAGTCATTCATTTGAATAGAACGCACGAATTGATCACCAAGACCGGGAATACCGAATATTGTTTCAATCGTAAGTGCACCTGTTAAGATACCAACTGTCATTGGTCCAATTAATGTAATGATTGGAATTAATGCATTACGTAATGCATGGCCAAATAATACTTTTGAAGTTGAATTCCCTTTCGCACGTGCTAACGTAATATAATCTGAACTTAATACCTCAATCATTTCCGAACGGATATACCTTGCAATGGTCGCAATTACACCCGCTGATAATGCAATAGCTGGTAATACTGCATAATCGAAGCCTTCCCAACCTGCAACAGGGAACCATTGCACTTTAACTGCTAAGAAATATTGTAATAAAACGGCTAAAACGAATGATGGAACTGAAATAGCAAGTACAGAGAACACAGTTGCTAAGTAATCCACCCAAGTATTCTGTTTCACTGCTGCGATAACCCCTAATATAATCCCAAGCGTTACACCGATGATCATTGCGTAAAGACCAACTTCTGCAGATGGTCCTAGACGGGGGATAATTAATCCAACCACATCTTTATTATCATATTGGAATGAAACTCCAAAATCACCTGTTGCTGCTTTCTTTAAATAATTTAGATATTGCACACCAATCGGATCATTTAATCCATATTTTTCATTCACGATTGCTTTCTGTTCAGCTGATAACTTTTCATCGTTAAAAGGTGAACCTGGCATTAATTTCATTAAGAAGAATGTAGCCGTAGTAACAATGAATAATGTTAAGAGCATATAAGAAATTCGTTTAATCGTATATTTTAACATGCACTTCTTCCTCCTTATAATCATATAGCGCAAAATCATTTTTTGCTCTAATACTATAATAACTAAATTTTCTCATAATTCATACAACTTTTTTTATTTATTTAAAAAGAAGGATATAAGTTGCATATCCTTCCTTCTAAATTGGTTTCAAGATACTATTTCTTAATTTCAGTTTCTTTGAATGAATAATCTCCAGCAAATTTATGAGAAACAATGTTTTTCACGTATGGTTGCGTTAAGAATGCGCCACCACGTTGATAGATTGGAATAATTACTGCATCATTTAAGAATTCAGTTTCTGCTTTTTGTAATGTCGTCCAACGTTTTTCAACATCTGTTAATAATGGACCATTCGCTTCTTCAATTGCTTTGTCATACGTTTTTGAAGACCAGCCAGTTTGGTTATGTGGACCGTCAGTTACAAACATATCTAAGAAAGTCATTGGATCTGGATAGTCAGGACCCCAACCACCTAATGATAATTCATAGTTACCTTTAGATTCTAAATCTAATTTTTGTTTGAATGGCTGTTGTTTAATTTTTAATGTTACACCTGGTAAAGTTGATTCAATTTGTTCTTTAAAGTATTCAGCATCTTTCTTAGAAGACTCTTGGTCGAATGTTAAGAATTCAAAAGTGAACTTATCTTTACCTAAAGCTTTTTTCGCTTTTGCATAAGAAGCTTTTGCTGCTTTTGCATCGTAGTTTAATGGAGATTTAACACCATCAACATAGTCTTTACCTGCTTTGTCTTTAACAAAGTCTTTTGGCATTAATGTGTCAATTGCTACAGAACCATTATTTAAGTTGTTTTTAACGTATTTTTCTTTATCGATAGATTTCGCTAAAGCCATACGTAAATCTTTGTTTTGTAAATCTTTATTTTTTGTTTGGTTCATTCTAATGAAGAATGTTGAAGCATCTAATTCTGTAGAATAGTTTTTATCATTTTTGTATTTATCGATAAATTCTGCAGGTAAACCGACACGATCAATTTTACCTGTTGTAAATAAGTTAACACCTGAGTTAGCATCTTTTAAAACTTTGTAAGTAATTTTATCTAATTTTACTTTATCTTTGTCATAGTATTTATCATTTTTCGTTAAAGTAAATTTGTCTTCAGTTTTCCATTCGCTTAATACGAAAGGACCATTATATAATGTATCTTTTTCTGTTGTACCGTATTTTTCGCCTTTTTCTTTAACGAATTTTTCGTTTTGAGGTAAGAAAGTACCGAATGCTAATAATTCTTTGAAATAAGGCTTAGATTTTTCTAATTCAAATTCTAAAGTTGTATCATTAACTGCTTTAACACCTAATTCAGAAGGTTTCATTTTACCTGTATTAACAGCTTCTGCATTTTTTAAGTCGTACATGATGTAAGCATATTCTGCAGCTGTTTTTGGATCTAATGCACGTTGCCAAGCAAATACGAAGTCTTTAGCTGTAACAGGATCACCATTTGTCCATTTTGCATCATCGCGTAATTCTACTGTCCATTTTTTACCGTCAGCTGAAATTTTTGGTTCACCTTTAGCAATTGCAGGAACCGCTTTGTCATCTTTATCTAATGTATATAGACCTTCAATCGTTTGGTTATATACATTGAATGATACAGCATCAGTTGCTAAAGATGAGTCCATTGTTGGGATATCACTTGAAGCAACTAAACGTAATGTTTTATCGTCGCCACCAGTAGTATCACCAGAGCCACCTTTTTTACCTGAACATGCAGCAAGTACCATAGTAATTGCTAGAAATAAAACTAATAAAGATTTTACCTGTCTTTTCATTTCTTTCCCCCATTTCTAAAAATGCCTCTGTTAATTTTCAGAAGATTAACTTTATTATAAATGTTATAGTAAATAAATAGCAATAACTTTTTATACATTTTTCTTAATATTTTTAATACTTTTTATACATGTATAGTGCACTAAAGCGTTAAACGAAAGGTATATTTATACGTATTTTTGTATATAAAAATTATTGTATTGTCGTAATAATCGAGTTTTATATTATATTGTATAATGATTATTCATTTTTATAACATTTTATATGCATTTTATGAAAATAAGGATATAATAAATAAAGTTAATATAGGAGGAATAATTGTGAAAAATTACATTATTATTTTTGTGATAGAAGCAGGTTTAGCTATTATTTATGCATTATTTAGCGGACTGAATTTATTAAATTTTTTAAACGGTACCTTTACCGTTTCAATGATAGGGTTATGTATCGGATTATTTATGATGATGTATAGTGACGGGGCATATAGTATTATGGGCCATTCCTTTAGAAAGTTTAATTACATGATGGCACCTAAAAGAATTAAAGAAACAATGGATGAAGATCCAGACTTCAATAAAAAATTGCACATCAGACAGGAAAAGTACATGTGGACTAACCCGATTTTATTTGTATCGCTTGGATTAGTGATTATAAGTTTAATTGCTATGTATAGCATGGTGTAGAATATTGATGATGAAGTTGATGGCCGATATTTTTAGTTTATCGGCCATCATTTTTGGATTTGGACTAGTTTTGAGATTTCATGGCCGATATTTTTAGTTTATCGGCCATCATTTTTGGATTTGGACTAGTTTTGAGATTTCATGGCCGATATTTTTAGTTTATCGGCCATCATTCTTGGATTTGGACTAGTTTTGAGATTTCATGGCCGATATTTTTAATTTATCGGCCATTATTTCTGGGATTTGAACTTGTTTTGAGATTTCATGGCCGATATTTTTAATTTATCGGCCATCATTCTGGGATTTGAACTTGTTTTACGATTTCATGGCCGAAATTTTCGATTTATCGCCCATCATTCTGGGATTTGAACTAGTTTTGAGATTTCATGGCCGATATTTTCGATTTATCGGCCATTATTCTTTTTATAACTCCTATTTTTATTGCTCCCTTGAGAATGATAATTCTGTTTTAAAAACCTTCGCACACTTCTCTCTGGTACGCCGCTCCAATAAACTACGTCTTTAGTCTTAATAATACCTTGATTAATATGAAAGAGATCATCAATTATGTTGTGCAGCATCTCTGATTTCTCATACGTATGTCCGCATGCACATGATACAGTTTTATATTTGTTCAAAACTTCTACCTTATTAAATTGCAGACATTTTGGACAACGTGGACCTGATTTCATCTTTTCGAACGGATAATAATATATCCTTTCAAATGCTTTCGGATTATTTAATTCAACAAGTTTTTCTGCTACGTATAGATCTTTCTTATATGTTTTACTTTTTAATAAATACTGAATAAAACTATCGATTTGATTATGAAAGAGTATCAATGGATTACCATCATAATTTCGAATAGAAAATTGTTTATTAATAAATATTATTTTACTTTCCACTTTATATCCCCAATTGTTTAACTCCACAATTCTAATGAGTCTGTCATGTGCCGCATCGAGTTGTGCCATAATATTTTTATAATTCCGTCCATTTTCACTAATGAAATTATCATTTTTATATGTATACACACCACTAAAGTTCTTAACGTCAAAATGATAGATCACTTTATCAACTACTATAATAAAGTCATATTGTGATGACCCGTTATTTTCCAAAGTAATGTCCCAGATTTTTATACCTTCAAGTATAATTTTTAAAAGCTCGTAAAACATTCTTTCTCCAGCTACTCCCATCTTATATCTATATAGGTTGATGCGATCATTTTCCTGTAATGTTATTCTATCTTCTACTGCAAGTAAATATTGATAATAACTGTCTGGATGATGTGCTTTAATAAACATATATTCACCTCATCCATATTATAAAAATTAACATTTGTTAACACAAGAAAAAAGTGAGAAAAATTAATTTCTCACTTTTTCCTATTCACTATATTTTTTTAAGATTAATACTGCGTTATGACCACCAAATCCTAAACTGTTTGTCATCGCGTATTCAATGTCGCGTTCAACGCTTTTATTCGGTACAAAATTCAATCCAAATGCATGTTCATCTTCCTGATGGATCGTTGGTGCAATCTTTCCTGTTTCAATAGAAAGTGCTGTAATAATTGTTTCGATTGCACCTGTTGCACCTAATAGATGACCCGTCATTGATTTTGTCGAAGATACTAATAGATTTTCTGCATATTCTCCGAATGTTGTCTGGATTGCTAAGGCTTCATACTCATCACCAATCGGTGTACTCGTACCATGTGCATTTAAATAGTCGATTTTATCTGCTTCTATACCAGCATCTTTAAGTGCCATCTTCATCGTACGCACTCCACCTTCACCATTCGGTGCTGGTGCTGTAATATGATGTGCATCTCCATTATTACCGTAACCTACAACTTCTGCGTATATATGAGCGCCGCGCGCTAATGCAAGGTCTAAATTTTCTAGTACGACGACACCTGCCCCTTCACCCATAACAAACCCATCACGTCCTTCCTGATATGGACGACATGCTGTTTTTGGATCTGGATTTGTACTGAGTGCACGATTAGATGTAAAACCAGCGATACTTAAACGTGTGATTGGTGCTTCAGTACCACCTGCTATCATTACATCTGCATCTCCATATTGTATCATTCTAGTAGCATCACCGATAGAATTTGTTCCAGTTGCACATGCTGTAACAGTACATCCATTTGGTCCCTTTGCACCTAAATCGATAGATACTTGTCCAGCAGCCATATCAGGAATTAACATCGGTACAAAGAACGGACTAACACGTCTTGGTCCTTTATCAACTAAAGTTTGATGTGCAGTTTCAAAAGACTCGATACCACCAATGCCTGATCCAATCCAAACGCCAATACGATCACTATTGTCATCAGTAATTTCTAGTTTCGAATCATTTAATGCTTCACGTGCTGCGACCACCGCATATTGCGTAAATCGATCCATTCGACGTGCTTCTTTTAGAGGCATATGATCTTCAATATTGAAATCCTTCAATTCACCCGCTACTTTCACTGCCATATCATCATGCTCAATACGTGTAATAGGCGCTATGCCGTTAACGCCTTTCACAGCATTTTCAAATGTAGTATGTGCATCATTACCGATTGGGCTTAGTGCACCAATTCCAGTAATTACAACTCTATTTTTCATTATTTTCTCTCCTTATCTCCCCAAATTAATGTCATAGCACCATAAGTCAGACCTCCACCAAATCCAACAAAAACTAATTTAGAACCGTTCTTAATCTTCCCTTGTTCTAATTCATGGAATAATGAAAGTGGTATACTAGCTGCTGATGTATTACCATATCGATCAACAGTAACACTCATTTTCTCTGGAGGTATCCCTAAACGTTCACGTGCTGATTCCATAATACGTATATTTGCCTGATGTGGAATAAATATATCAATTTCTTCTGAGTTTAGACCCGCTTTCTCAACTGACTTCAATGAAACATCACCCATAACACGTACAGCAAATTTAAATACTTCACGACCGTTCATTTCAAGTAATCCTGTTTCCTTATTATCAAATAAATATTTACCGCCAGAACCATCGCTTCCCCATTCATGTGATAGGAAGCCATATCCTTCAGCAACTTCACTCACAATGACAGCTGCAGCCCCATCTCCAAATAAAATTGCTGTATTACGATCATTTAAATCTGCAATTTTAGTTAACTTTTCTGCGCCTACCACTAAAATATTTTTACATAACCCTGTTTTAATGAATTGTTCTGCTGTAATTAAACTATAGATAAAGCCTGTACATGCTGCGAGTTGATCCATTGCGGGAACATTTCTTAATCCAAGTTTATCCTGAAGCATCGTTGCTACAGAAGGGAATTTATGATCGCCTGTTGCAGTTGCTACAATAACCATATCTATATCTTCTTTATTTATTTTAGCATTTTTAATTGCATTTTCACATGCAATGAATGCTAAATCACTTACATCCTGGTCAGCTCTTGCAAATCTTCTTTCTTTTATACCTGTCATTTTTGAAATCCATTCATCTGAAGTATCCAAGTAACTTTCAAAATGTTCATTGGTTACTATTTTTTCAGGGATATAAACCCCGATTCCTCTTATACCTACATTCATGTGATGCACCTCTTATATCTACTTTTAGTATCTGGTACTAATTTAACATAAAAAATTAAGAACTTCAAATAGAAGTCCTTTGTTTTTCAGTATCACTTTCGAGATATACATTCACGTTATTTTCAGGTACTTTTTTACCATTTGGTAGTTTACCTGTTTTCTTATATTCCTCAATCAGTTTATCCATTTTTTCAATTGTACTTGATGTAACTAATGGCGAATAACCATGTACGCTAGTAATATTATCTTTCATGCCATAGTATTTAGTTCCGCCTATTAGTCTACCTTCCGAGTATTCTCTTGCAATATCCTGATACAACTTCGAAATATCCTGCTCAGTACTTGCCAGAACAAAGTCACCTAGATAGCTCTGGTCAGTTATATATCCGATTGCTTTACGATCATATTCTTTAACAATCCCCATAACTTCACTATTAATACCGTCGGCAGCCGGATAAAAAACATCGACGTCATTTTCTATCATTTTCTTTGTAATGACACCAACATCATTATTATACTCCCACGTCTTTACAAAAGAAGCCTGAATGATAGTCTTTTTATTTTCATAGTATGCACCGTCCATAAATCCCTTAATTTCAGGCTGATAATCAAAAGCTCCTATTACACCAATTTGATGAGTCTTTGATTCATGGCTGGCTAAGTACCCGGCAAAAAATCCCATACTATATGCTTCGATATTAAGTGCAGAAACATTTTTATGTTTACTTATCCCATTTGTAAAAACAAAATGAACATCAGGATATTTTTTTGCATATTCATTAAAAATTTTCTCATACATAGAACCTTGCCCATAAATAATAGAAACATCTCTATCAAGAAATTCATTCAGTACAAGTTTAGTTTTTTCTTCATCATCAATATTTTCCTGAATATAGAAGTTTGTATCATAATCCTGAACAATGTCTAATACTGCCTTATATCCTTCTGTCCCCCAAGTCTGATCATTGATTGATTCCGGGAAAATAAAACCAACACTATTTATTTCACTATATTTTGGTATTTTATAATAAACAATTGTACCAAGCACCGTTATAAGCACTACAAGAAAAACAAGAAATTTTTTCATTTTTAGTTCCTTTCAATGTCAGGGGTATACAATTGACGTACACTCTTTTATAATAATTAATATAACATCTTTCATGGGGGATAAACATATGCAATATATTATGACATTCGTTTGGGCATTTATTCTTGTTCAAATGGCAAACTTCGTTTTAATGAGTTTAGCAGGCGGTAATGACTTAAACTTACCATTCGCAACAATTATTAGTGTAATTTTTGGTATTTTAGCAATTATTATTGCACACGTAATTCCGAATGAGCCTATTCCAGCACACGAAGAGCATTAAAAAACGAGACATCTGTCTCGTTTTTTTATACCATAAATTTAACTTCATCATTAATGCGATCTACTTTAATTACTGATCCTTCTGAATAATCTTCTTTAATCAATAATCTTGCTAACGGTGTTTCGATTTCTTTTTGAACGAATCGTTTCAATGGTCTTGCTCCAAACTGTGGCTCATACGCTGTGTCGGCAATCCATTTCTTGATTTCATCCGTTAATTCAACTTTTACACCACGACTATCTAAACGCGTATTTAATTCACGCACTATTTTATCAACAATAAACGTCATATCATTTCTACTCAATGGTTTAAATAATACAATATCATCCATACGGTTTAATATTTCAGGTTTAAAGTGTAAATGTAATGCATCCATCACATTTGTTCTTGCTGTTTCTGTAATTTCTTCATTTTCAATACCGTCTAATAAATATTGTGATCCGATGTTACTTGTCATAATGATGATTGTATTTTTAAAATCAACGATTCTTCCTTTAGAATCTGTTAAACGGCCTTCATCTAATAACTGTAATAATACATTAAATACATCGCTATGTGCTTTTTCAATTTCATCTAATAAAAGCACAGTATAAGGATTTCTTCGAACCGCTTCCGTTAATTGTCCACCTTCTTCGTGACCAACATAGCCAGGAGGTGCACCAATCAAACGTGACACAGCATGTTTCTCCATATATTCACTCATATCGATACGTACCATATGTTTTTCAGAATCGAATAAAGTGCTGGCTAACGTTTTAGCAAGTTCAGTTTTACCGACCCCCGTTGGTCCTAAGAATAAGAAACTACCGATGGGACGATTTGGATCTTTAATTCCTGCACGTGCACGGACAACTGCATCTGCTACTAAATCAACGGCTTCATCCTGACCAACTACACGTTCATGTAGAATCTCAGATAATTTTAATAATTTCTCTTTTTCAGTTTCTACAAGTTTACTAACCGGAATCCCTGTCCACTGAGACACAATGTAGCCAATTTCTTCTTCAGTAACGACTTCTCGAATTAAACGGTCAGTGCCTTTCGTTTCTTCAATTAAACTATCTTCTAGATCAGCTAATTCTTTCTCAACTTGTGGTATCTTACCATATTGTAATTCAGATGCTTTACCTAAATCGTAGTTACTTTGAGCTTCTTCAAGCGCTGTACGATATTTATCAAGCTCAGCTCGTTTTTCCTGTACGACGCTAATTTGAGATTTTTCTTTCTCAACACGTGCCTGTAAAGTCTGCTGTTTCTCTTTCTCATCTGCAAGTTCACGTTGTAGTTCAGATAAACGGCTTTGACTCTTACTATCTGTTTCATTTTTCAATGCTTTTTCTTCAATCTCAAGTTGTAACACACGACGATTCACTGCATCAAGTTCAGTTGGATTTGAGCCCATTTCAGTACGAATCGTAGCACATGCCTGGTCTACAAGATCAATCGCTTTGTCTGGTAAGAATCTATCTGTAATATAACGGTCTGATAACTCAGCTGCTGCTACAAGTGCTGTATCCTGAATTCTTACACCATGATGCACTTCATAACGTTCCTTTAAACCACGTAAAATAGAGATTGTATCTTCTAAATCTGGTTCAGCTACATTAACTTTCTGAAAGCGACGTTCTAAAGCTGAATCCTTTTCAATATATTGACGGTATTCATTTAAAGTTGTTGCACCGATACAATGTAACTCCCCGCGCGCGAGCATTGGCTTTAACATATTACCTGCATCCATGGCACCATCTGTTTTACCTGCACCAACTAACATATGGATTTCGTCGATGAATAATAAAATTTTACCGTCTGATTCTTTTACCTCTTTCAACACTGCTTTTAAACGTTCTTCAAATTCGCCACGGAATTTTGCGCCTGCAACAAGTGCTGATAAATCAAGTTCAAATATCGTTTTATCTAGTAATGCATCAGGCACATCTTTTTTTACAATACGTTGTGCTAATCCTTCTACAATTGCTGTTTTCCCTACACCTGGTTCACCAATTAAAATCGGATTATTTTTTGTTTTACGGCTTAATATACGAATCGTATTACGCACTTCTTCATCGCGACCGATTACAGGATCCATTTTTCCGTTTCTTACTTCCTCTACTAAATCACGTCCATATTTCTTTAATACTTCATATTGAACTTCCGGATTTTGTGTCGTCACGTGGTTTCCCCCTCTAATCTGATTAATAATTTCTTGTATTACTTCAGCTTTATTACCGACAAACAATCTTGTAGGTTCATGCGTTTCAATTGCAGCCAAAATAATATGTTCTACAGAAATATAATGATCATCCATTTCATCCATCTTTTTTTCTGATGCATTCAGTAACTGATTAATTCCATTGCTTAAATATTGTCCATATTGGATATTACCCTCTACTCGAGGTATTTTTGTTAACGCTTCATTTAAAATTCTTTCGTATGCTTTAATTTCTAAATTACTGCGTTCAAATACAGTATTTAACATGCTGTCACTTTGCAATACAAAATGTTTCATTAGATTTTCTACTTCAATCGCCTGTAGTTTTTCTTCTACTGCGTCATTTTGAGCATACTCTAAGGCAGCCTGTACGTTATATGTCATCTTTTCTATATTCATGAAATCACCTCAAAAAAGTTTGACTATCTTTGACTATAATTTCATTATAAAACCATTTCATATAAAAAACAAATTATCCACCTCGAATCAAACACAAAGTAATAATTTTATAAGAAATCATTATTTCTTGTATGATATAATATAATAAATCTAATAAAGTTACGGGTGATACAAATGGTACATACTGAATACCATGAAGCAATAAGTATAATTAATTATATAACCGAAGAAGGAAAGCTTGAGACATATGATCAAAATCAATATATTTATCAGGCAGAGGATCCTGCGAATGCAGTATATGTCATTAAAAGTGGAAATGTAGTTATTCATCGTGTATTAGAAGATGGTAAAGAATTTTCAATGAAATTACTTGGCCCAAGAAATATCTTTGGTTCTACAACCTTATTTTGCGGATTAAAAAAACATTCTCTATTCGCTAAAACAAAGACAAAAGTCTCTGTTTATAAGCTTGATATTGAACAGTTTGAGAATGCTATATTAAATGACGAAGTATTAAACTACGAATGGTTATTGTGGATTCAAAATGAAAATGCTAAGCAGGAATATAAATTAAGAGATTTATACACATTGGGTAAGAAAGGTGCAGTATACTCGACTCTAATAAGACTATCGAATACTTATGGCATCACTACTGATGACGGCATCCAGCTTAATATTGATATGACGAATAATGAGTTAGCTACCTTTGGGGGTACAACACGTGAAGGCGTCAACCGAATTATCAGCGAGTTGAAGGTAAAAAATATCATAACAACTCAAGGTAAACGAATTACTATAAAACATATTGACTATTTAAAAGATCAGATTAATTGTGAAAATTGTCCAATCAATATATGTAAGATAGAATAAAAAAAAAGAGACATGAAATATGTCTCTTTTTTTAGCTTACACCTAATGCTATTTTAGCGTAACGGCTCATCATGTCTTTTGACCATACTGGATTCCAGACGATATTTACTTCAATATCTTTTACTTCTGGTAATTCTCCTAGAGCAGTTTTAACCTGATCGATAATTTGAGGTCCCATCGGACATCCCATCGATGTTAATGTCATATCTACATTTACTAATCCATCATCATCCATATCAACGTGATAAACTAGTCCTAAATTTACGATATCTATACCTAATTCCGGATCAATTACATTTTCTAATGCACCCATAATACTATCTTTCATTGCTTCTTCCATTTATATCACCTCATTCTTTGTTATAATCTTAATATAACAAATATCAGTCTTATTTCAAATTAATAAATTTTCATACTGATTAAAGGAGTTTTTACTTTGGAACAACATCTCATTTGCCTCGATTTAGACGGTACTTTACTCAATAGCAATCAACAGATTACACCCTATACAAAAGAAATAATAAAGAAAGTACAGGCTTTAGGTCATCATTTTATGATTTCAACGGGACGACCATATCGTGCAAGCCAGACATATTATACAGAACTTGGATTAACAACACCTATCGTTAATTTTAATGGTGCTTTCGTCCACCATCCTACAGATATGAACTTTGAAACTTTTCATCAGCCTTTAGACTTTAAAGTGGCACGTGAAATATTCGAAAAGATTCCACACTTAAATATTCAGAATATCGTCGCAGAAGTAAAAGATCATGTTTATCTTCATTATCATGATGCATATTTATTTGAAGGTTTTAGTATGGGTAACCCGTTAATTCAGGTCGGCAATCTTTTAGATAGTATTAAAGAACCACCTACTTCAATACTCATTCAGGCTGAAGAGAAAGAAATACCTAATATATATAAACATCTGGATGATGTTTATGCTGAGCATTTAGAACATAGACGATGGGGGGCTCCTTTCCCGGTTATTGAAATTGTTAAAAAAGGCATAAATAAAGCTGTCGGTGTTCAAATTGCACTAGATTATCTTAACATTAAAAGAGAAAATACAATTGCTTTTGGTGATGAAGATAATGATCATGAAATGATTCAATTTGTGAATACCGGTGTTGCAATGGGTAATGCGATTAATGATTTAAAAGAAATTGCAGATGATATTACCGATTCAAACAACGAAGACGGTATCGGAAAATACTTAGCACGTTATTTTAATATAGAATAGAGGCTTTAAATATGAAGGTTATTGTTATAGGCGCAGTAGCAGGCGGTGCTACTGTAGCCTCTCAACTCAGAAGATTAAGTGACGCAGAAATTACTGTATATGAAAAAGATCGTGATATGAGTTTTGCCAACTGTGGTTTACCTTATTATTTAGGTGGTGAAGTTGCACCTCGCAATAAGCTGATTGCTGCAACTGAATCTTCATTTAAGACGAATAAATCAATTACTGTGAAAACATATCATAAAGTTGTTTCAGTATCAGCTGAAAATAAGGAGATTGTTGTAAAAGATATTAAAAATGATCGTACTTTTACTGATACATTTGATTATTTAATCTTATCACCTGGTGCAACTCAAATTAAATTACCAGTATTACAAGGAAATCATGTATTTACGCTCCGTAATTTAGAAGATACTGATAAGATCGAAAGGTTTATCACTTCTGAAAATGTGAAAAATATTCTGATCATCGGTGGAGGATACATCGGTTTAGAAGTCATCGAAAATTTAAAAAATCGCGGCATAAACATTACATTGTTACATCGCAGTTCACATCTACTTAAATCTGTCGATGAAGATATGACAAAACATATACCAGAAATACTTGAAGCTAACGGTGTAGAAGTATTATTAAATGATGAAGTGGATACGCTGGAAGGCAAAACTGTGCATCTAAAATCAGGTCGCGAATTTAATTTTGATATGATTATTACAGCGCTTGGCATTAAACCCAATACACAATTTTTACAGTCTAGTGGCATAAAATTAACAGATAGTGGACATACTAAAGTTAATGAATATTTTGAAACGAATATCTCTTATATCTATGCTTTAGGTGATGCTATCCAGACGAAATATCGACATGTTGATTATCCAGCTCAAATAGCACTTGCCTGGGGTGCGCATCGTGCGGCAAACATTATTGCGCATAATATAGTAAAATCCCAGTCTGTACAGTTTAAAGGATTACTAGGTACAAATATCATTAGATTATTTGATTTTACATTTGCAAGTGTGGGTATTACACCGAATATGCTGGATAACTTCGAATATGAAATTGTTCAACAAACACAAAAGCATCATGCTGGTTATATGCCAGGTGCAGAACAAATTTCAATCAATGTCTATTTCGATAAGAAATCTCGTAAAATATTACGCGCTTCAGCCTTTGGCAGAGTCGGTGTAGATAAACGCATCGATATAATAGCTACAGCTATGATCGGAAATTTGACGATAGATGAATTTAAAGATATCGAAATCGCATATAGCCCCGTATATAGTAGTCCAAAAGATATTATCAATATGCTCGGCTATAAAGCAGAACAAAAATAAAAAAACCGCATTTGTAGTGAACCCAAAAAGTTGAACTTTTTATTAAGCTACTTTCATTAAAGCAA
>NZ_JAEPRF010000007.1:0-163584 GCF_022501545.1 Macrococcus sp. PK | reverse complement strand
GTTCAACTTTAGGGGTGCACTTCAAAAGAAGGCACTCTCTTCGGGTTTTCGGTCTGTACTGAAATCAAGGTATTATTGGGAATCCCAGCTTAAATCATAGATACCGTAAGGGATTTTATTCTTTATTTAAAACTTTGCAACAGAACCTTTTTGTTTATATTATTTTATTTTTAAATTTGCTATTATTAAATGGAATTTAAAAACTCCAGGTAGAGAAGTAGAGGATGTTGTTATTTCTGGTACTGTTGAAAATACTACAGATTCTAAAGAGCTTTTAGAAGCGATCATTGTTGCTGTCGGTGGTAAAGATAATATTGAAAAAGTAGATGCTTGTTTTACACGTTTGAGAATAACTTTAAAAGAGCCAAGTAAAGTTGAATCAAGTACTCATTTCATGGAAAAACTAGGGGCAAATGGTGTTGTTAATGTTCCATCTGGTATTCAAATTATTTATGGTAATAAAGCAGCAGTCTATAAGACAGAAATGAGAGAATTACTAGAAATGGAGTAATTGTTTCTTTGAAGGGAAGATAAAGTGTGAATTTATTTAAAAAATTTAAAAAGAAGACGAACCAATTAACCCTACATAGCATAAATACAGGGGTATTTGTTCCAATTACAGAGGTGAAAGATGATGTGTTTTCTCAGAAAATGTTAGGGGATGGTTTTGCTATTAGACCTAATATAAAAGAGGTATATTCACCGATTAGTGGTAGAAGCATTTAGAGGGTCAGGATACCCTGATATGCCAGAGTTAGAACTGGCTCCTCATTTAGATTGGTATAAAGATGTAGATATACGTAAAGAATACAATTGAGTTATATAATATCTGTAGAATCGAATAAACTAAAACGCATTTTAAGACTGTTTCGTGGAGAGTCATCCACTCGGAGATTCGAAACTGCCTTAAAATGCTTTTTTTTTTTACTATTTTAAATATCGATAGAGTGTAGCTTTACTAATACCAGTCATTTCCGTAATTTCTTTTACACTATATTCCTGACTGTCATATAGTTTCACTGCTCTTTCAATATCTCGTTGATTAACGCGTGGGCGACCACCTTTTCTACCTCTAGCCCGCGCGCTTTTTAAACCTTCTTTCGTACGCTCTACAATCAAATCACGCTCAAACTGACTGAATGCTTGGAAAACGGTCATCATTAAGCGTCCTTGGGGTGTACTAGTATCGAAGTTTTCTTTCAGACTTACAAGCTTCACTTTATGCTCTTCAAAGTAAGTAACGAGATCAATTAAATCTTTAGTACTACGACCTAGACGCGAGAAACTTTCCACTATAATTGTGTCTCCAGGGCGTATCTTATCTTTTAGTCGGTTCAGCTGAGGCCGATCGGATTTTGTTCCAGTCATTTTTTCAGTAAGGATCTCATTGCAATTTTGTTCATTGAGTAAATCTAGTTGTCGGTTTAACTCTTGTGATCGTGTACTCACTCTAGCATAGCCATATATATATCCATTCATAAAACTCATCCTTTTTTTGATTTTATTGTATCATAAATGGTGGTTAAAGATTCATACATAAAGAAAAAAGTTTTGATACTGAAAAGGACTACTTTTTTAGTAAAAAACAGTCCTTAAAAATCGTATCATAATCGACTGTTTTTGAGACAAAGTAATTTATAAAAAATATGCCTCTAACGTTTTTAGAACGTTAAAGGCATATTAACTTCAGACAGTTATTACTATACCCTAGCTTTATGGGTTTTGATAGAATTAATTAGATTTTAATAAACGAAGTCCATTCAGAATAACGACCAACGTACTTCCTTCATGAAGGAAGACACTAATTGCAATATCCATCAAACCTAAGAAACTAGCAATAATTAAAAAGACAACAACGGCCATTGAGAAAAAAATATTTTGCCAAATGACACGATTCATTTTGGTTGCAATATTATGAGATTGTACCAATTTGGATAAATTATTCTGCATTAAAACCAAATCAGACACTTCTACTGCTACATCTGTTCCGTCCCCCATGGCAATACCTACATCTGCATTAACAAGGGCAGGGGCATCATTTACACCATCACCCACCATTGCTGTTACGCCGTATTTCTCTTTTTGCTCGTCAATAATTCGAGATTTATCTTCTGGCATGACATTCGCGATTACTTCATCTATTCCTAATTGTTCTGCAACTGCTTTTCCTGTCATTTCTGAGTCACCAGTAATTAAAGTGGTGTGTATGCCGTGTTCTTTAAAGTAATTAATAGTTTCTTTTGCATGTTCACTTGGAATGTCCATGAGAGCTATAAGTCCAATGACATTCTCATCTTCTGCTACGTATACGACTGTCTTACCTTCTGATGCCCATTCCTTATTTAAACGAATATATTCATTTTCAACATTGTCAAACGAAGTTGGTTTTCCAATCCGATAATTTCTTCCGTTATAATCTCCCGTCAACCCTTTACCAATCTGATTTTCTACTTCAATGGTAAGCTTATTTTTTTGTTCAAACTTTCTTAGAATGGCATCTGCTAAAGGGTGATTGGATTCTTTTTCAAGAGCCACTACGATATCAATAATATTTTCTTCATTCACAGAATCGGCAAAATAATAATTGGTTACTTCTGGTTTTCCTTTGGTCAAAGTTCCCGTCTTATCAAACGCAATTGCTTGAGTATCAGCTAATTGAGACAGATAAGAACTACCTTTTGAAAGGACACCTTTTTTGGCCAGGTTAGAGGTTGTTGATAAGGTTACCGATACGGTAGCTGCTGCTAAAGCACAGGGTGAAGCTGCAACTAAAAGAACCAATCCCCTATAAATACTTTGTGACCATGTCCAATCAAGTAGAACAGGAGCCAATAACACGAACAGGGGAATGGCAATTAAAACAACTGTGACGTATTTCGGTTCGAATTTTTGGATAATACTCGCAGCTTTTGTTTGATTATCTTGGTTCTGGTTCACTAATTGTAAAATTTTTGAAAATACTGTATCTTCGTTTTCTTTGGTGACTTCCATTGTAAACGTGCCTGTCCCATTAATCGTACTCCCAAAAACGGTATCTCCTTTTGTTTTTTCATTGGGTATACTTTCACCATTAATAGACGATTCATCAATGGAAGTAGAGCCAGATAAAATGACTCCATCAATGGGTACTTGGTCACCGTTTAGTACTTGAAGTTGGTCCCCAACTGTTAATTCACTGACGTCAACAATCTTTGTATTCCCATCAGGCAAAATTAACCGAGCAGTTGTTGGGTTCATTTCGAGTAATTTCGTTATTTCTCGTCTACTTCTTCCTTCAGCGTAATCTTCCAGGAAATGTGCGCCTGAAAAAATGAGAATCAACAACGTTCCTTCCCAAAAATTCCCTATCGCTGAAGCTCCTATAGCCGCTAATCCCATTAAAATATGAGAATTAGGCGTAAACTTATTATTTGCTTTTGTATTCTCAATTGTCTCTCCAAGACCTTCCAGAACAATGACATGATAGCCCGCACTAATTGTGGCGAGTGAGAACATGATGTTTTTAATTAATTGATATTCTCCACTTAAGAACAATGCAACAATTGCCAATGCCAAACCAATAAAGTATAGAATAATAGGCATCTTCCCGTGATTGTGATCATGGTCGTGGTTATGTTTCTCTTTTTCCTGTGAATGTTGCTCTTTGGTAGTTTCCATTTCTATCACCTTTCTATTAAATTTCTTTGATTTTTGTTGACTTTTTTTGTGCCTTGCAAATTCTGAGCTCGTTTGTTTGCTTAAGTAAGGCAAGGATTCAAATGGTTTGGGCTTATCCAGTCTCCATCTCCTTTTATTTGTAAATCGGAATGATTATGATAAAGATATGAAGTTATATTCATATGTTTACAAAATCATATTAACTCACTGTATGAGTTTTGTCAAGACAAGATGCTTCTTATTCAAATGGACTACTATTGCTGATACAAAAGTCTTAATTTTGTCTATAAACAAAAAACTAGCATCGTTTTACTCACGTGGTATTATATATATATGAATGAAAAATCATGTGAGAGGAATAAGATCATATGGATACATCAACAACTTCGCCAATCAATAAAGAGAAGATCCAATCAATAAGCAAAGTATTCAAAGTGATTAGTGACCCTACACGCTTGTCAATTCTCTTTCTTTTACAGAAAGAAGAGCTCAGTGTTGGAAACATTGTGCTTGCATTGGATATGGAACAGTCCGCGATTTCACACCAACTAAAAATATTGAAAGATTCACGTTTAGTGAAGGCAAGAAGAGAAGGGAAAAGCATGGTTTACAGTCTTGATGATCTTCATGTTTTCAGTATTCTCGAACAAGTCTTAACTCATATCAATGAACAAGAACAATAAAAGCTAATAAGGTATAAAAGGTTCTGTTGCAAAGTTTTAAATAAAGAATAAAATCCCTTACGGTATCTATGATTTAAGCTGGGATTCCCAATAATACCTTGATTTCAGTACAGACCGAAAACCCGAAGAGAGTGCCTTCTTTTGTAGTGAACCCAAAAAGTTGAACTTTTTATTAAGCTACTTTCATTAAAGCAAGATTTCTGTATTCTACAGGAGTCTTGCTTTTTAATTTTCTCTTCTTTCTGACTAAATTATAATACTCCATATAGTCAATAATCTCCTCTTCTAGTTCATCATAAGAATCAAATGTTTCTCCATAAAACATTTCTTGTTTTAAAATACCAAAGAAATTCTCCATCGGAGAATTATCAAGACAATTACCTTTTCTAGACATGCTTTGAATAATTCTATTCTTTTTCAAAGATTGTACCCAAGATTTATGCTGATATTGCCACCCTTGATCGGAATGGATTGTAGTTCTATAGGGAAGGTCTGGAATTACATTAATTGCTTTTAACAATGATTCCATAACGAATTCCAATGTTGGACGCTTACTAATTGAATAAGAAATAATCTCTTTCGAACATACATCAAAAATTGTTGACAGATATAGCTTAGTTCCATTTTTAATGTTGAATTGTGTTACATCAGTAAGTAATTTTTGATATGGGCGATTAGTTACGAATCTGCGATTCAATTTATTCTTAGCTGTTTTGCCAACTTTCCCTTTGTACGACTTATATGTTCTATTTCTATGCTTAAACTTTGTACAAAGTAAATTATTTTCTCTCATTATTCTAAGAACTTTTTTATGGTTAACTACAAAACCTAACTCTCTTAGTTCGTCGGTTACTGTACGATAACCTATCCTATTTTTATGTTTGTTAATGATTTCTTTAATCAAAGTAATTAAATAATTGTCTTTATGTTTAGTGACACTAAGTCGTAATTTCCAATAATGGTATACACTTTTCGCTATCATAGCTACTGATAATATTTCTTTTAACTTATAGTTAGATTCATTCCTTAACTCAATAATAGCAGCTACTATTTCTTTGTTTGATTTTTTCGAGCTAAGGATTGTAACTTTTTTTCGAGAGCAATTGCGATTTCTAATCTCCTGTTTTCCTCACGTAAGCGTATTAATTCTTGTCGTTCACTTTCGTTTAAACTAGTGTTATCAACCTTTTTATTTTTCATAGTTTTAGACGCACGACCCTTCGGTTTTGATTCTAAACCTAGGATACCATATTGATTGTATTTCATCTGCCACTGAGCTATTAAAGTAGGATTAGTAATCTCAAAGATTCTAGCAGTTTCTTTATATGAAAGTTGATTAGTAATTCTATACTGAATGATTCTTAATTTTTCATCTGTTGAATATTTCTTTCTGGTCATACTAGATATAAGGCCGTCAATACCGAAGGTATCAAATTGGTAAGTCCATGTTTTTAGTTGTGAAGGATCGATATCATATTTGTTACTTAATGAATCATAACCAATATTTCCTTCTTTATATTCTTTGATTAGTTTTAATTTAAAATCAAGATCATGCTTTTTATTCAAAATAAACACCCCTAAAGTTGAATTTTAAGGTTCAACTTTAGGGGTGCACTTCAATTTTGCGGTTTTTTTATTTTTGATTATTTTGCTGATTCGCTATATATCTTTTTCTGTTTCGAGTTGCTCCGATAATAAATAAAGTGAATAATATGATAATCGCACCAGCAGCAATTAGGTAACCATTGTTAAATCCTTGATTCTTCACAACTGCATATAGTTCCGCTTCTTCACGATTTGTAATCAGTGAAAACTTATTATCTTTATAATGAATACGGTCTCCTATTAATAATCCACTTAACATTTTATCTTTAGGGACACGGTTGCTATCCAGCTTAATATTCGTTGCCTTGCTCGTATTATTAATGTTATAGATAAAGTCAACCTTGTTTGTATCAAAATAAATTAATTGATTACCTTCATTATTATAGATAACCTCAGATTTACCATCAAACATTTCATTATACTTTTTGTAAACACCACTCGTAACTTCTAAGTATTCAATAACTTCTTTATCAACACGGAAATCAAGTAACTGATGAATATCAGGTGCTTTATCTCCGTTCATTGCTATTTCAGTACCATACGTCATACTAATAGGCATTTTCTGAACCATCAAATAGCTCATAAGCTGCTTTATACGAGTACCCGGAAACATATTTTCATTCGCTGCATAATTTGTAAACCTCGGCATAAAGAAGTTATCACTTGCTAGTAATTCATTCATTTCGTACTTTTTAGGAATATCTTGATCAGTTGTCTTAAAAGCATTAGCGATTGCTTTTGTAGTAGCTAATTTTTGTATGTGTTTGAAACCTGTCACATTAATATCTTCATTTAATATTGCAATCGTTTCAACATTCTCAGGGAATATTGCTTTTGCATCGATGCCATCCTGCATAACGTACATCGAAACACCGTCAATATTATATTTATCAACAAATTGCGTCACTGATGTTTTGAATTTTTTTTGGTTATTACTATTTTTTAAGTCTATGATTTTCATGTCCTTAAAATAAGCTCTTTGAAAGTCATTCATCTTCGTGTCATTTGTCTCAGTATAACCTTCTGTCACAGTAGACGGAATATCTACAATAACTTTCATCTTCTTATTATGAGCGAGTTTAATCATCTTTTTAAATTGTTTCTCGCCACCGTAAACATCATCAATCGTATTATAATTCTTAACTTTATAACCTAAATAATCATTTTGGTCTTTTTCGAATACTGGAGAAAGATGAATGGTATTAAACCCCATCTTCTTAATATAATCCATCTTATTGATAACACCATTTAAATCTCCACCATATGGTAGTGTATTATCTTTTTCGTTATGAATATGTTTGTTATTCGCAGCATTGGCATTCATAAAACGATCGATTATTAAACTATAAATACGTAAATCCTTTTTTGTAGCAGCATCAGCATTCTGATGAAACGTTAATAATAAAAGAATGCTTGCTAGTAGTGTTATAAATTTTTTCATTCTAATTACCTCACTTTAGTCGTTATCTTTGATTATACTAAAATAAACAGAACGTGGGGAGAAATTCATAAAAAGTTCATGAATTAAAAAAAGAACCTCAATTCTGAGATTCTTAACGGATTACTTAAACATACCTGTGATTGGTCCAAGTGGTAAATGAACACCTAGTCCAATCGTAATGAGTGCAACTAAAATCACAATGTAGAAGAAGTTTCTTGAAGGTTTCTTTCTCTTCTTACGTGCTAAAGTTACTTCCATCAAAGCAATTGTTGCTAGTCCTAATAAAAATTTAAATCCATACATCATTGCATCTGCATTCATTGCTTTAAAGAAGATGTAACCTCCACTTACTAGAGCAAGTAAAGCAAAGATACGTAATAACATCATCAGTGGTTTAAAATATTTGCTTGGTCCTAAGCGATCTGAGAAGTTTTCATATGCTGCAAAAAAGACGATTAATAAAACAACCCAACTCATGATGTGTAAATGTAACATACCAGTAATCAACTGTATTCCCCCTATCTATAATACATACTCATATAGTTTAACATATATTTAATTTTTTCGTTACTAATGCGTATAGTTTATTAAAACTGTTATTATATTTATTCATAAAAAGAGACAGTCCGTTTAAAAAACTGTCCCTCTCATAAAAAGTTTTATTCGCCTACCGTGTTCATCAATGTACCAATACCATCAATCGTAACTTTGATTTCATCGCCACGTTTTAAGTAAACTGGAGGATTCATACCAGCTCCAACCCCACTTGGCGTACCAGTTGCAATAACATCTCCCGGGTGAAGTGCTACATATTTTGAAATTTCAGCAATTAAATCATCAATCTTTAATACCATATCCTTCGTATTACCGTCCTGACGAATTTCATTGTTAACTTTCGTCACAATATTTGTATTTTCAGGCATAGGTAATTCATCTTTCGTAACGATGTATGGCCCCATCGGACAACCACCAATTAAACTTTTCGAAAGAAATGCCTGTGAATGTGTTTTCTGTAGGTCACGTGCTGTAATATCGTTGATGATCGTATAACCATAAACATAATCTAATGCCATCGCTTTTGGAATCTTATGTCCGTACTTACCGATAACAACACCTAGTTCACCTTCATAATCCAGCGCATTCGTTACGTCACTATGTGAAGGAATTTCATTTCCATCACCAATTAAACTTGATGGTGCCTTTGTAAATACATATAATGCATCCACTTCATTATTTAGTTCAGATGCATGTTCTTCATAGTTACGACCGATTGCAATAACGTTATTTGTAGGTGTAACAGGTGGTAAGAATTGAATCGCTGTGAATTCATATTTATAATCAGCCTTTTTTTCAGATGCTTCAACTTTTTCAATTGTTGCACGCACTAACTCCTGAAAATCTACTGTATTATTTTGCTGTAAAGCTTCAAGTAACGTTTTAGGATAATCCCCTTCCTTGAAATCAGCAAATACTTTTACTAAATCCCAAGCTGCATCCTCACGTTTAACTTTAACACCATATGTTTCTTTATCGCCAACCTTAAATGTTAAAAACTTCATTCTGCTTCCACTCCTCTTCTGTGTTGCCCTCATTATACAGAATATTGTCATAACTTTCATGCTTTTTAGATTTATCTATTATTATTTTTATAATGTTTATCACTCAATTTACTTAAAACAATGAATAATATAGCTATAACAAGTGCCACTATCAAAGAATACTGTAATAAATTTATGATAGATGTTGAAGGATACGGTAATTTATATATTCCAGTAAATAAACTATAAATAATCAGTTCAATTAAACACATCATGCTTATAAATAATAATGCATGCTGTGTCATCTCTTCTGCCTTATACTTCCTCTCAATATATCTTACACACAAGATAATTAATAGCATTACTCCTATACCTTGTAAGCCTGAACCAAGAATTGCTAATGAAAATTGCAGAAAGCTATAGCTAAATTTAAAAATAAGTAACTTTACAGCTGTTCCACTAATTAAAAAAATGAGCGCCTGAATGATGATATTAATTGAGTCTTCCCTTTTATTACGATGATACATCCCCATTAACAATCCCGGCATAATTCCGACAAATAATACAACGATATAATGTAATAAGTGTGAAATAAATAACGTTATATTTAAACGTAAGAAATCAAATAATTGATGCTTATTATAAATCTCTATAAACTGCTGAAACTGATTTACATTTAAAAATGCTTCATAATCTTTATAAAGAATCATTAACGGAATGATGATAATAAACAAAAATCCAGCATATATACTGCCAGACAACAACAAATATTGTCTGGAAGATATTTGTTTTCTGCTTAAAAACTTTAATATCGGTAATATAACTGCTAGCTCTAACATCACACTCATTCTTGTGATAAATAATGAAAATAATAAACTAAATAGTATAAATAATAGCATCGATTTATTATTGAGCTTACTTAGAATAGAAAAACGATAAGCAATAATAAATCCGAACATACTAAAACTTACAAATAAAATCATCATAATATATAAAGATAAAGTTGGCATCTCCATTGCATTATAATATTCAAACGGATTAATCAGTTCAATCGGCTGATTGATTAAAAATGCCACACTTAATGTATATAATATAAGTGGTATTGCATATAACACATGTACTAAAGTTTGTTTCATGCTTTCACCTCTACTAATCCACCTTCAAAGAAATACAGATAAGGTGTTACAGGGGCATTCAACACCGTTTCTAGCGCTGCTTTATAATAAGTCATCTGAATACGATAATTCTCTGCCATAGAATGTATTGTTTCATCAATCGTTCTGCCTAACCTTGGCACAACTTTATCTGTCTTATAATCTAATAGATAATATTCATCATGATATTTAAACACACAGTCGATCATCCCCTGTACAAGTTGATCTGGATGTGCATCGACTAAATATTGTTTGCCGATAACAAAGGGCAGTTCATGATATACTTCTTCAGCCTCTATTAACATACTGAAAATTTCAGATGACATAAAGGTCTTTATATGCGCGATATTAATATATGCTACGTCTTCAGCAGCAATCAATTTCTTATCAACTAAACTTTCAATGAAGTCGTGTAATTCACTATCATTCATTCTCTTCTGTGGTAAGTGCTGCATAACGAGATGCATTAATGTTCCGACTTCCTGCGCTGTTTTCTTCTGTTCTGTCATAAACTTCGGTCGGTCAAATTGTTTCTTACCAAGTTTATATTGATTGACATACGTCCACATTGTTAAGTCGTCTTCTAATTCTGCTTTCTTAATATCAGATACACTTTCTTTTGTCGGTAGCGTAAATTCTTCCTCATATGGATAACGATAATTTTCTAAGTCAGTTAACCATTTTAATGCTTCTAAATCTGCATCGACTGAAGGTTCAGTAATATCTGGTTGAATAAACTCAAGTTCAGAAATCATAGTGACCGGAATATGCAGTGGTGCATCAGGCTGTAATATCGCAGGCAGGATAAATGCTAGAGGCGTCGTAGCATTCATACGATAGAAAAGATCAAGTTTATCGTGCATATCAATATTGTGATATTTCTCTATTGCTTCTTCCGTTCTAACAGAACCAAGTAAAATTAATTTCTCACGTGCACGTGTAAATGCTACATACATGAGACGTAATTCCTCAGATACTTGTGACAATCTGAGCTGATGCTTGAATATACCGTTTAACATTAAAGGAAATGAAACATTTGCTTTTGCATCGAAATAATTAATTGACAATCCCATACGCTGGTCCAGTAATACATCTGAATTCATATCTCTTAAGTTAAATTTTTTATTTAGACCTGCATAGATTACAAATGGAAACTCTAATCCTTTTGAAGCATGGACTGTCATCATTCTTACGACATCCGCTTCATCCGATATGATATTCACTTCACCAAAATCCTTTTGGTTATTTAACATATTATCGATATATCGAATAAACTGGAAAACACCGCGATAACTTGATTGTTCAAAGTTATCAGCTAAACTAAGTAACTTATTTAAATTTGCTTCTCGCTGTTGCCCGCCAGCTAGTAATAAATATTTTTCAACAAAATGTGTATCCTCATATATATATGACACTAACTGACTTACACTCATCGATTGTTGACAGTTACGATAATCTTCAATATCACTTAATACTTTTATTACTTTTGTTTTTAAAGTATCATTGCCACCACTCTCTTTATACTGCAATAAGTTTTGATAAAGATAGATTGAAGTATCGATAGATCGAATCGTTGCAATTTCATCAGCGCTAAACTGATAGATAATACTACGCAATATACCTGCTAACGGAATATCCTGCAGCGGATTATCAATAACACGTAAATAACTCATGATAGATTCAATTTCATCGGTCTTGAAATAACCTTCTTTACTGCTTACATGGAATGGTATATTATATGCTTTCATCACCTGCATATGTGTCACTGCATTACTAAAACCACGTTCAAGAATCGCAATATCTTTATATGTAGCTTTACGGTATTGTTGAGTTTTTACGTCATATACTTGCTCATTTTCAATAATTTGCTGAATACGTTGTGCAATATAATGACTTTCGGGATGTTCTAACTCAATATGCGCTTTATTAATGACAACCATTTCTGTTGATTGTGGTTCATCATCAAATGGTGCCCCGTAATATAGTTTTTGTGCAGCATCATACTCAATATCACCTATCGTTGTATCCATAATACGTTCAAATATTGCATTCGTATCATCAATAACAGAAAGACGTGATCTAAAGTTTTTAGAAAGTTCTACAACTTTGCCGGTTTTCTCTGTTTTAAATTCAGCATATTTTTGCAGAAATAGCTCAGGTTCAGCCTGTCTAAATTTGTATATTGATTGCTTAACATCTCCAACCATAAATAGATTACCTGAAGCTTCCGGATGTTTTTTGATTGCCTGAATAATACTTTCCTGCACACGGTTAGTATCCTGATATTCATCGACTAAAATTTCATGATAATGCTCACGTAAATTTTGTGCAATTTCAGTTGGTTTACCGTCAGATAATAATATCTTTAATGCAAAATGCTCATAATCACTGAAATCAATGACTTTACGTTCGCGTTTTAATGTTGCAAAACGCTCTATCACTTGAGCTGTTAGTTCAGTTAGTGCTGATACTTCACCGTACATTGCCTGTATATCTTCTGCCATTTCTTGTGGTGGCGCATATAACATACTTTGAAGCGTGGCAATAATACCCTTTACTTCAGATAGATCTTTAGTGATTAAATCATTCATCGTCTTCGCTTCAGGGTCGTCTTTTGTCTTTACAGCTGGTTTGCGTCCAAACGCAATATCTTTAATATGTTCATATTGAGCGTCTAATCCATTCGGCATTTCAAGACTTTTATCGATATTCTGTAAATATTCTAACGTCTTCTCAAACACTTCATCCATGCAGTAATTTTCTGCACGTCTGATGAGATATCGTGCATGCTGAATAGACGTGTCTATAATCTCAGCTAAACGTTTAAAATTTTCATCTTCTACATGTGCATCTCTGTATGCTGCTCGCATTTTTTGTAACCATAATAGTGGTTCACTATTAGCGATCGTAAAGTAATATAATTTAGATAGTAAGGCGCGTAATTCATTGTCACTGCGTTCATTTGTTAAATGTAGGATTAACTTTAAATAGTCATCATCCAGACGTTCATACGCCTCTTCTAAAACTTCATCAATCGCCTGCATCAATAATAGTGACATTTCTTCATCGTTTCCTGTCCTGAAAGTAGGATCCAGATCGATTGTATAGTAATATTTCTCGATTAAATTCAAACAGAAACGATGAAGCGTTGATATTTCTGCCTGATGAATTTTAATGAGCTGGTTTTTAAGATGTTCCGTTGGATTATTTCTTAATTCACTTAATATTCTTGCATGAATACGTTCGCGCATTTCTTTGGCACTCGCATTCGTAAATGTCACAATCAGCATTTCATCGATATTTATTTTTTGATCGATTATTTTTCGTATAATTCGTTCAACGAGAACAGCAGTCTTACCACTGCCTGCTGCCGCTGATACTAAAGTATCCTGACCAACTGTTTCTATCGCAAGCAACTGGTCTTCAGTCCACGTCATCGCCATCATTTTGTTCTCCTTTCATTACTTCTTGAATAGCATCTATCTTCTCATCTTTCACACGGATATCCTGTGCATTTAAAATTGGATCGATATGACATACCGGTTTGAAATCACAAAAATCACACGGTAACTTATTATCATATGATAAAGGCATAATACTACAGTCTCCAGATAACACATTTTGCGCCGTCTGTTTAAAGTTATTTCGATTATGTTCAATAAAGCGATAAAGCACATCGACAGGTAATACTTTTGATGCAGCAGTAAATTCTCCTGATTTTTTTAAACTAGCAGGTACAATATCAGATTTATTCGATTCACTAATCGCATTATCAAAATAACTCACCAAGTCTAAATCATCAATAATATAACCGTCCATCTTGTATGCCGCAGCTCTTTTCTTTAACAGATCTTCAGACATTTCATTTTTATGATTTAACTTAAGCTTTGGTTCATAAACATGAAAATACAGCATCCCTGCAGGAAGTGTTGTCTCTTTAAGTCCAAGGGCTGATTTATTTTGTAATACGACATCCATATACGTCATCATCTGCATCTGAATGCCATAATAAACTTTTCGTAAGTCAAGGGCTGTAGACCCGGATTTATAGTCTATAACAGAGACATAATCCTGATTCATATGATTTAATATATCAATTCTATCTATCTGACCACTAATTTCGACCTTTTTTCCTGCAGGTAAATTAATCTTCTGGCTTTCAAGTGCTCCGCCTTTACCAAATCGAGTTTCAAATTTAGCCATCTTAAATTTACTTTGTTTCTGATGTGACTGAATCATGCTAAATGTATCCGTCAGCATCGCTTCAATCTTAAGCATCATAAAACGATAATGTTGTTTAGAATACATTATTTCAAACTGTACGTTCGGTAAATATTGTGCTAAATATTGACGTACTGCTTGTCTGATATCCTCTTTAGAAATGTTAAATAATTGGTCTTTAAACGTTTCACCTAAATAGGCCAATACTTCATGATAAATATTTCCAAGCTGGAAACTTTGCAGTTCATAATTATCACGAGGTCTCAGTCTTAATCCATGATCAGCAAAATGTTTAAAAGCACATTGATTATAGCTTTCAAAGCGCGATACACTTGCTTTTATAACATCACCATATAGTGTATCAATATTTATTTCATTCAGCGGTTTTGTCTGGTTACGGTATCTACCTAAATCAAATATGTCGCTGTAGCCATTGTTAATGTAGTAGTTAATAATAGCCTGCCACTCAGCATCCTGATAATGATGCGCTGCAACATTAATACCAGTATTTATCGTCGTTATTCGTTCGTTTGGTTTAAATTGTGACGTGTTAACTGTATGGGTAAGAGTGATGCCTTTAATATCGTTAATAAAAGGAGAAGGACGCATCGCCTCATAAGACTGATTCATCAAACTATATGACAGGAAAAGCAATTCAGCTGCATTGGTCATCGCTATATACGCAACAAAACGTTCATCTTGCGTCAATAAATCAGTGGTTGGTGCTAATTTTAAGCCACCGATATCTGATATATTTCTTTTTTCATAATCAGTAATAATTGCATCTTCTTTGATGCGACGTGGTAATATTTCATCATTCAGTCCACAAATAAAGATAACTTTTTTATTTTCAACTTTAGCTAAATCTAAGTTCAAAATTTGTATTTGGTCCAAGCCTTGTGGCGCAGCACTATATTCTAAAGCAACAAGTCCAACATCTAAGATTTCTGCCATTACTTGATAAGGTAAATCTTTATCACGTAGTACTTCAACAAAATCGTCCAGCACTTGGTTAATCCCTGTTAACAATTGATCAAACTCAAGCGCCTTATAATTTTGTCCCACTTCATGCATCTTATCACGGCTTGCCATCAAATATTCAGGTAACTGAATATTTAAAAGGAATTGATATAAGTGTGTAGCAAATTCATTCGCATTCGTAGCATTCATCAAACTAATTCTTAAAGGCTCAATAATTTCCAGTGTCGTATCTATGTATTGTAAAAACTGCTCCCACACTTCCGTGGAATACATATCATCTTTATTAAATTGAAGCTTTCTTCTTTGAATCAAGTCTTTATATTGCATACCTCGTGTTATCATTACATTTTCAAGCATATCAACAAACTGTATGTCTAAACGTTCAACATTTTTCGTGAGTAAACCTGTTTTTAGTGCTCTAAACAGATGATCGATTTGATAAGTATTTTTAAAGAAATCAAGTAATGAACGAATTAATTCTATACTATGGTGATGATGCATCACTTCTTTTTTATCCGTATGATAAGGAATCTTCAGTTGATTTGCTCTTTTTATTAAAGCATCCGCATAAGATTGATCGCGATATAATACGGCGATATCTTTATACCTGTATTCAGATTTTCCTAGATTATATATTTTATGCATAATTGCATTCACTTCAGACTGGATGTTATCTGATTCTAATATTTCAATTGAAGATTCAGGATAAGCATCTACATGAATTGCATCGAAATTTTCTTCTAAATGGTTTAAAGCTGCATTTTTAAAACGATATTTCGTAATAAATTTTTTGATTTCAAAATCAATATGAACAGTCTTTAAGTATTCTGTAATATCATGATAAGTTTCTTCTGTTTTACGAAATAGATCACTTCGCTTTTCCGGATCAATCGTTAATGCAATCGTCACAGATTTTGCATGTCTGCACAGCGCTATAATAACTAAATATTCGATTGTCGTAAAATTATAAAATCCATCTATATATATATCAGATTGCTTTATTGATGCAGATGATTCTATCAGCTGAATTAAATGATAGAGTGTGTCTTCAGATTGCATAAATTCATTGTTCATTTCATTATTTAAATGATCATAAACAAGTGCAATATCATGCAGTTTATCCTGCGTTCTTACTTCTAAGTTAGCAGTCGATAAAGCTTTTAATTGCTCAACTGTTACATTATATTTTTTTAATTCACTGATCGTCTGACTGAGTTTTTGACTAAATCCATAGTACTGGCTCGATGTCTGGAAACGACGTAATTGCGTTTGTTGCTGCAATAATACGTCATACGTCAACATCTCAATGCCCGCTTTTGAAATCAATGATAAATCCGTGCCACCAAGTTCACTTTTCAGACGCCAATATAATCGATCAAAAGAATATATTGCAGTACGCATACTTCCTTTGATTAATTCATCATGACTTAACGCTTGTTCAATTGAAAATGTACTCTGTCTCGGTGCAATCATAATAATTGGATCACCTAATGCTTGTTCTTTCAATTTATCTTTAATGGATTCGATAATATAATGCGTTTTACCGGTACCACGTCTACCCATCAAAAATTTAACGGACATAAAATTTACCTCCTAAAAAAAATGCACTTCTTATAATAAATTATAAAAAGTGCGTTAGTTTTTATTTTGAATCAAAATTGTAATGAAAACTATTGAATGGCCAGTAGCGTAATGCAACTTCTCCGACCACCTGTTCCTCTTTAATTAAACCAAAATAACGACTATCTTTACTTACTTCACGATTATCACCTAATACTAATAAGCTACCTTCTGGTATCTTATTTTTCCCATTTGCATTTACTAGATCTTTAACACTAAAATTTTCAGTTAATAATATATTTGTTTTTGCTACTTTATTTTCTTCTAGATATGGTTCATCTACTTTTTTGCCATTAACATATAATTGGTCATCTTTGTACTCAACTGTATCACCAGCATTACCGATAACACGTTTTACATAGTCTGCTTTTTCATCTGCATGGAAAACAATCACATCTCCATTGTCAATATTTCCTAATGTGTAACCAATCTTGTTCACGATAACTTTTTCACCGTCTTTTAAAGTAGGATCCATTGAATCTCCTTTAACGGTATACGTTACAAATAAAAATTGATTAATTACAAATATTAGAGCTACTGCAACTGCTATCGCAATCAACCATTCTACGATTTCCTTTTTCAAATTGCCACCTCTTATTTTTTATTCTGCCAATACGTATATATCACTTTTCCTAACATCTGATTTCGACTGATACATCCATATGTTCTTGAGTCAGTACTATCATCTATATTATCTCCAAGAACTAAGTAACAATCCTGCGGAACAGTACGATATTTTCTCACCTTATCATCTAGCAATAGCTGCATCGACGAATCACTGTATCTTGACTTCTTTCCATTAATATAAAGCGTGTTCTTAGATATTTTTATGTAATCACCCGGCGTTGCAATAATACGTTTTATCATAGTTTCATTTTCATTCAGTTTAAAAAAGTATACATCATCTATTTGCGGTTCAATTATAATATCAATGAATTGATTGACGAGTACGCGATCACCATCATGATATGTAGGTTCCATTGAATGACCAGCAATTATATAGTTAGAAATAAAAAAAGAACGTAATAACATGATAAAAATCAGTGAAAATACTAACGAAAAAACAATACTTTTAATTTTCATCGTTTGGCCTCGTTATGTGTAATACTCCTTTCAATAAGCTTTCCGATCATCCATAAAATGAATAAAGCTATAGCTACAATTATACTCTTTTTCGGCTCTCTAACAAAGGAATATATATCGTTACCGATAAAACTTAATATGAATAGCATTACTGCTTTTCCACTTAAAACAGCAATAAGATATTGTTTCAAGGGTATTGTACTTAACCCAGCGACAACGTTTATCACACTTGATGGTGTAAAAGGAAAACACAATAAAATGAATAACGGCATGACACCTTTTTCATCAATACGTCTAATGAATTTCAAAGTATGAGGGTGGTTATTGAGGTGTCTCAGAAATTTGTGTTGTCCGTATTTCCTTATTAATAGAAATACGATATATGCACCACAAAAAGCACCCAACCAAGTAATAATAAACCCCCAAAAAAGACCATATGTATTTACATTAACAACTGCAAATAAAGCAATCGGTAATATCGGTAAAAATGCTTCGATAAAAGGTAGTAAGAATGCAATGATGATACCAAATGATTCAAAAGTATCAAAGTATCCTTTGATTGCTTCTTCACTAAAATACTGCATTATAAAATCCATAACGCCACCTACTCTCATCTCATTTTATCGAAATTAAAGAAAAAGTGCATTAAAAAAGCTAAGGCAATACACCTTAGCTCAATTAGACAACGATATTATTTATTAAAGCGTGCTTCAAGTTCAGCTTTTTTATCTTCGAATCCTGGTTTACCTAATAATGCAAACATGTTTTGTTTATAAGCTTCAACACCAGGTTGGTTAAATGGATTCACACCTAAAATATAACCACTCATTGCAACACTTAATTCAAAGAAATAAACCATATATCCGAAAGTAAATGCATCAAGTTGAGGTACTTCTACAACTAAGTTTGGAACTCCTCCATCACTATGTGCTAAAATTGTACCTTCAAATGCTTTCGTATTGACGAAATCTAACGTTTTACCCGCTAAGAAGTTTAAACCATCTAAATCATTTTCGTCCGCTTCAATTGTGATATCCGCTCTTGGATTTTGTACTTTCACAACTGTTTCAAAAATATCACGACGACCTTCCTGAACATATTGTCCTAATGAATGTAAGTCAGTAGAGAAGTTGGCACTTGATGGATAAATACCTTTAAAGTCTTTACCTTCAGATTCACCGAATAATTGTTTCCACCATTCATTGAAGTACTGAAGGCTCGGCTCATAGTTGATTAACATTTCGATTGTGTAACCTTTATTATAAAGAACATTACGAATAACGGCATATTGATATGCAATATTTTCTTTTAAGCTATCTGAACCTAAATCGATACGCGCTTGATCTGCACCTTGCATCATTGCTTCAATATCATGACCACTTGCTGCAATCGGTAATAATCCTACAGCTGTTAATACTGAGAAACGTCCTCCCACATCATCAGGTACAACAAATGTCTCATATCCTTCAGTTGTTGCAAGTGATTTTAAAGCGCCTTTAGCTTTGTCAGTAGTCGCATAAATTCTAGACTTCGCGTCTTCTTTACCGTATTTTTCTTCTAATAATTTCTTAAATACACGGAATGCTACAGCAGGTTCAGTTGTCGTTCCTGATTTTGAGATAACGTTAACTGAGAATTCTTTATCTTTTACATATTCGATTAAGTCGCTTAAGTATGAAGAAGATAATTGGTGGCCTGCAAAGATGATTTGAGGTTTACCTTGTTCAGTTTTTAAATGATCAAACGATTTGTTTAACATTTCAATCGCTGCACGCGCTCCTAAATAAGACCCGCCGATACCGATAACTACCAGCACTTCACTATCAGACTGAATCTTTTTCGCAGCAGCCTGAATACGTGCAAATTCTTCTTTGTCATAATCTTTCGGTAAGTTCACCCATCCTAGAAAGTCGCTACCTGCACCTGTTCCATCATGAATTGTGCTATGTACATTCTTAACAATCGACTGCATTTGCTCTAATTCGTGCTGACCAAAAAAAGTTTCAGCTGTACTGTAATCAAATTTAATATGTGTCATCATAAATCCTCCTGTTTGTAAATTCACATTTATTGTACTCTAACCAAACATACATCTCAATGGAATCGCATTTTGTAAGCGTATACATATTTATAAAATTTAAATTTTTATGACATTTGATTCTTTCTTAGAATACTTGTTATAGAGCACTTAAATAATAATTAAACAAAATTATTATTCTATAATTATGCACTTTTATGAATAAAACACTTGAAATCAATTTTCTATTCTGCTATCTTTATATGTATATTAATTCATAATATCAAATATTTATTATAAAGGGGTTTTTATTTATGGCAAAAGAAAAAGTTGTACTTGCATATTCAGGAGGTTTAGATACAAGTGTTGCTATTCAATGGCTTATTGAAAAAGGTTATGATGTCATCGCTTGTTGTCTAGACGTTGGCGAAGGTAAAGATCTTCAGACTGTAAAAGAAAAAGCTCTTACAGTTGGAGCAATTGAATCCATTATGTTAGACCAGGTAGAAGTTTATGCACAAGATTATTTAAGCTATGCGATTAAAGGTAATACTTTATATGAAAATACATATCCTTTAATTTCTGCCCTTAGCCGTCCACTTATCGCTAAAGAACTTGTAAAAGTTGCACATCAGTTCGATGCGCAATATATCGCACATGGTTGTACAGGAAAAGGAAATGACCAGGTACGTTTCGAGGTTGCAATCCATAGTTTAGATCCGAGTATAAAGACGTTAGCACCTGTGCGTGATTGGGGATTTAGTCGTGAAGAAGAAATTGAATACGCTAAAGTACATAACATCCCGATTCCAATCAATCTTGATTCACCGTATTCTATCGATCAAAATTTATGGGGAAGAAGTAACGAATGTGGTATTTTAGAAAATCCATATATAGAACCACCAGAAGATGCCTACGAATTAACAAAGTCACCCGTTGATGCTCAAGACAATCCAGTTTATCTCGAAATTACGTTTAAAGACGGACTGCCAACTGCAATCGATGGAGAAAACTTACCATTACATACACTGATTAAACAACTGAATAAAATAGGTGGGGAACACGGCGTCGGTAGAATTGATCACGTTGAAAATAGACTTGTCGGTATTAAATCTCGTGAAGTGTATGAAGCACCAGGTGCTATGATTATTATTAATGCCCACCAGGCTTTAGAAACAATAACGCTTACGAAAGATGTGCAACACTTTAAACCATATGTTGAACAACAATTTGCAAACCTCATCTATAATGGACTATACTTCTCTCCATTATCAGATCATATTAGAAATATGCTCAATGATATGCAGCAATATGTAAATGGAAAAGTTAAAGTTAAACTGTATAAAGGTAATATTACTGTTGTTGGACGTACAAGTGATAACTCACTATATAATGAGAAACTCGCAACATATACAAAAGAGGATGCGTTTAATCAACAAGCAAGTGTCGGCTTTATTGAAATATACGAATTACCTACAAAATTAGCAACAGAGGTTTACAGAGGTGATTTTAATGAGTGATGCATTATGGGGAGGACGCTTTGAAGCATCCATGGATGCGCTCGTTGAGAAATTCAATCAGTCTATCGATGTTGATCAGGCTCTATTTTATGAAGATATTGAAGGCAGTATTGCTCATGTCACAATGCTTGGTGATAGTAATATCTTAACGCATGATGAAACAAAACAAATTAAAGAAGGACTCGAATCACTTAAGCTGGATCATCAAAACAATACACTTACTTTTTCATCAAAGTATGAAGATATTCACTTGAATATTGAACATCTGTTGACTGAAAAAATTGGGCCAGTTGCTGGAAAACTGCATACTGGGCGTTCACGTAATGATCAGGTGGCGACAGATATGCATTTATTTACTGTGAAAAAAGTGAAGTTAATGATTGATGCGCTCACAAAACTTCAGCAAAGTATCCTTCATGTTTCAGAAGATAATATTGAAGTCATTATTCCAGGCTATACACATCTACAACGTGCACAACCGATACTATTATCACATCATTTGATGAGTTATTTCTGGATGTTACAACGTGATAAAGAAAGATTAGAGGAAAGTCTATCACGTATTAATATCTCACCGCTTGGTTCAGGTGCTTTAGCAGGAACTACTTATCCAATCAATCAGCAACAGACTGCTGAACTATTAAACTTTGATCACATTTACCCAAATAGTATCGATGCAGTAAGTGATCGAGATTATATTCTTGAGACAATGAACAATATCAATCTAATCATGATGCATCTATCCAGATTATCAGAAGAAATCATCATTTGGTGTTCTCATGAATTTAACTTTATTACGTTGAGTGATGCTTATTCTACAGGATCATCTATTATGCCTCAAAAGAAAAATCCTGATATGGCAGAACTCGTACGTGGCAAATCCGGAACAGTCGCTGGCAATTATATTGGTATGCTAATGACACTTAAATCATTACCGCTTGCCTATAATAAAGATTTACAGGAAGATAAGAAATCATTCTTCGACTCAATTGAGACTTGTTTAGATAGTTTAACAATTTATAGCGGCATGATCGATACAATGCAAATTAATAAAGAAAATATTTCAAATACGCTTGAACAAGACTTTTCAAATGCAACTGAACTTGCTGATTACCTCGTCGGATTCGGTATACCATTTAGAGAAGCACATGCTATAACAGGTAAACTCGTCGCTGAATGTATAAAAGAGAACATATATTTAAAAGATGTTTCGTTAGAAAGATACAAAGCAATTCATCCTGAAATTAATGATGAAATTTATATAATATTAGCTCCAAAATCTGCCGTTGAACGAAGAACAAATTATAACGGTACAAGCACGCAATCAGTTTTAGCACAAATAAAACAAGGCAAGTCTAAGTTAAATTAGACTCGCCTTGTTTTTATTTTTCATTTGAAATACGTTCGTAAACGTCCGGGTAATTTGTGAATACACCATCGACACCATAATCATTTAAACGTCGCATATCTTCTTTATTAACTGTATAAGGATGTATTTCAAAACCAATTGATTTTAGTAATGCTGTATTTTCTTTCGTTAAGTCCTGAAAGCTTGGACCAAAGCCATCAGCATATGTTTTAATTTGACGTAATGTTGCTTCTGTTGCTGAAGACATAAATCCTTTACTTGTTAATTGTACCAAAGGAACATCTGAATTGAGTTGATGCATTTTTAATAAACTCTCGCTTGAGAATGATTGTACTAAAACATGTCCTTGTTTTAAACGCCCTTTTTTAAGTAAACCATGTTGATCTAGCACTGCTAATAAAGCTTCTTCCATTCCAGGGTAAACGTCCGGTGACTTCGTTTCAATATAGTAATTAGCATTTTTCCCGTATCTACTGATCACTTCATCCAATGTTGGTACTTGAGCGCCAACATATGCTTCATTTGCATACTCAGGATACTTTTCATTAAACCATGAGCCAGCATCTAGTTGTTTAATTTCCGCTAATGTGTGGTCTTTAACTAAACCTGTACCGTTTGTCGTACGATCTAACTTTTCATCATGCAATGCAATTAAATGACCATCTTTCGTCATTTGTAAATCAATCTCAATATAATCTGCACCAATTTCATAATGCCCTTTGTCATATGCAAAGAACGTGTGTTCAGGTGCGTAACCACTAGCTCCACGATGTGCAACATTCATAAATGCTTCGTGTTTCAACGTTTTTGCATTGACTGAAAGTGGTGTAGTTAAAGTAATACCTAATAAAGTAGCAATGATCACTTGAATTGTTTTTCTCATTGTATAACCTCCGCAAAATTTAATTAATGTAACAAATAAATTTTAATAGAAGTTAATCAATAAATGTGAATTAAGAAATAAACTTTAGAATTTTTACATTTAGCTTACAAAATTAATCAAAAATCTAAAAAAAAGAAAGCCTATGTTAGGCTTTCAAAGATTTATAATGCGGCTTGATAAATTGCCATAATATCTTCTTTTTGAAGTTTATAGAAGTTACCATAAGGTCCATAGATTAAAGTTTTCTCTGCAAATACTTCTAAGTCTTCTTCTTTTACGCCAACTTCGGATAATTTCGTTGGTGCACCAAGAGAAGTCCAGAAATTAGAAATCGCATCAATTCCGAAATTAATTTTCTCTTCATCAGATAAACGACTATCGACATCAAATACATCCTCAGCAAACTTAACGAATCGCGCTGGAGATTTCTTGCTCACATAACGCATCCATTCCGGGAAGATAATTGCTAATCCGACACCGTGTGGGATATCATATACAGCACTAACTGCATGCTCTAAATTATGTGTCGCCCAGTCCCCAGCATATCCTAATCGCATGAAACCATTTAATGCAACTGTTGCGCCAAGCATTGTTGTCTCACGTGCTTCGTAGTTTTCAGGTTGTTCCATTGCTACAGGACCAGCTTTCATGATTGCTTTCATTACCCCACTGATCATCGCATCTCCGATTTCAGTATTTGACGCTTCATTGAAATATTGCTCCAGTAAATGACTCATACTATCGATAATACCATTTGCTGTCTGATTTTTAGGTAATGTATATAGTAATTCTGGATTTAACAAGCTAAATTTAGGAAATACAAGTGGAGAACCCCAACCAAGTTTTTCATTTGTTTCCCAGTTAGTTATCACACTACCTGAATTCATTTCTGAACCAGTAGCTGAGATTGTAAGAATCGTTCCAAAAGGAACTGCACTTTCAACAGTTGCCTTTCTTGTAACGATATCCCACGGATCAACATCACTTGTTGAAGCAGCAGAGATTAACTTAGTACCGTCAATAACTGAACCCCCACCTATTGCAACAATAAAGTCAATATTGTTATCTTTTACTGCCTGCACACCTTTTTTTACAGTTGAAAGACGTGGATTTGGTTCAATACCAGCAAGTTCAAACACATTGTAGCCTTCTAATAATTTGATAACACGATCATAAAGACCTGTTTTCTTAATGCTACCTCCACCATATGTTAATAAGATGTTCTTACCCTCAGTAAATTTTTCAATCATTTGTGGTAATTGGTCAGTACTCTCTTTACCAAAGACTAAAGTCGTTGGATTTTGAAATGTAAAATCGTTCATTTTTTATAATCTCCTTTATATTTGTGTTTATTGTATTAGAAATATTCGATTTTTGGTATTTATTCGACTTAAAAATGACTCATTACATAGAATATCCACTTTTGAAATTGGTGATTCCCCAATTTCAGTCCACTTTTTTATTTCGAAATTGGTGATTCCCCAATTTCAGACTACTTTTTTATTTCGAAATTGGTGATTCCCCAATTTCAGACTACTTTTCTCTTTCGAAATTTGTGATTCCCCAATTTCAGACTACTTTTCTCTTTCGAAATTGGTGATTCCCCAATTTCAGAACTTATTAATAAAAAAGACACACCCATAAAAGAGTGTGTCTCAATAATCTTATGCCCATCCACGGTAACGTGCAGCTTCTGCTGTACGTTTAATACCTACGATGTATGCTGCTAAACGCATATCTACTTTTCTAGCTTCTGCTAATGAATAAACATTATCAAACGCTTTAACTAATTTTTCACGTAATTTTTCATTTACTTCTTCTTCTGTCCAGTAGTAACCTTGGTTATTTTGTACCCACTCGAAGTAAGATACAGTAACACCACCAGCACTTGCTAAAACGTCTGGTACAAGTAAGATACCACGTTCAGTTAATATCTTAGTTGCTTCTGGTGTAGTTGGACCATTTGCTGCTTCAACTACGATTTCAGCTTTAATATCATGTGCGTTATCTTTCGTAATTTGGTTAGAGATTGCTGCTGGTACTAAAATATCACAATCTAACTCAAATAATTCTTTGTTTGTAATTGTATCTTCAAAAAGGTTCGTTACAGTACCGAAGCTGTCACGACGGTCTAATAAATAGTCGATATCTAATCCGTTTGGATCATGTAATGCACCATGTGCATCAGAGATACCTACAACTTTAGCACCCATGTCATATAAGAATTTCGCTAAAAAGCTTCCTGCATTACCGAAACCTTGTATAACAACACGTGAGTCTTCAATTTTTTTTCCACGACGTTTCGCCGCTTCTTCAATCGCAATTACAACACCTAATGCAGTAGAACGGTCACGTCCTTGTGATCCACCTAATACAATCGGTTTACCTGTAATAAATCCTGGAGAGTTGAACGCATCCATCATGCTATATTCATCCATCATCCAAGCCATGATTTGTGAGTTTGTAAATACATCCGGTGCAGGAATATCTTTTGTTGGTCCAACAATTTGAGAAATTGCACGTACATAGCCACGTGATAAACGTTCTACTTCGTGAATACTCATTTGACGTGGGTCACAAACGATTCCACCTTTACCACCACCATATGGTAGATCAACGATACCGCATTTTAAAGTCATCCACATTGATAAAGCTTTAACTTCATCTTCGTCAACATCTGGATGGAAACGAACGCCACCTTTAGTAGGTCCTACTGCATCGTTATGTTGTGCACGGTAACCTGTAAAAGTTTTTACTGTTCCATCATCCATCTTAACTGGAATACGCACTGTTAATAAACGTAAAGGTTCTTTAACTAGATCGTACATTCCTTCATCGAAACCAAGTTTATCCAATGCTTCATGAATTATATTTTGTGTAGATGATACTAAACTTGTAGTGTTTTCTGACATGTTATTCGCCCTCTTTTTCATTCTTAAGTACTTCAATTTTTATTGTAACATATTTAAAATCTTTTAAAAGCCCTTTTTGAAAACGCTACCATTTATTTTTCGAATACAGATTTAACTTTTTCAATCGCCCAGTCTAAATCTTCTTGAGAAATGATTAATGGTGGCGCAAAACGAATTACAGTATCATGTGTTTCTTTACATAATAAGCCTAATTCTTTTAATTGTTCACAATATGGACGTGCATTTTCAGTTAATTCAACACCGATAAATAATCCTTTACCACGAACTTCTTTAATAATTGGATTGTCGATTTCTTTTAATTTAGATTGGAAGTATTCCCCTAATTCTAAAGAACGTTCAGATAACTTCTCATCAACCAGAACATCTAAAGCTGCCATTGAAACTGCACAAGCTAATGGGTTACCACCGAATGTAGAACCGTGGCTTCCTGCATTAAATACTTCTAGAATTTCTTTATCTGCTAATACACATGAGATAGGGAATACTCCGCCACCCAATGCTTTACCTAAAATGTACATGTCTGGCACTACGTTATCCCAATCAGTAGCAAACATTTTACCAGAACGTCCAAGACCAGCTTGAATTTCATCAGCGATAAATAATACATTGTTTTCAGTACAAAGATCACGAACTTCTTTTAAGAATCCGTCTTTTGGAATATTGATTCCTGCTTCACCTTGAATTGGCTCAAGTAATACTGCAGCTGTATTAGGTGTAATTGCTGCTTTGATTTGTTCAATATCACCAAATTCAACTAATTTGAATCCACCTAATAATGGACCGTATCCACGTTGATATTCTGCTTCACTTGATAAAGATACTGCAGCCATCGTACGACCATGGAAATTACCTTTCATTGCGATAATTTCAGCTTGATCTTTTGCTACACCTTTAACATCATATGCCCAACGACGTGCAGCTTTAATAGCAGTTTCAACCGCTTCAGCCCCAGTATTCATAGGTAATACCATTTCTTTACCAGCAAGCTTACAAATCTTTTCATACCAAGGACCTAATTGATCACTGTGGAATGCACGTGAAGTTAAAGTAACACGATCAGCCTGGTCTTTTAATGCTTGAATAATTTTAGGATGACGGTGCCCTTGGTTAACTGCTGAATAAGCAGATAACATATCCATGTATTTATTCCCTTCAGGATCCTTTACCCATACTCCTTCAGCTTCAGAGATAACGATTGGAAGTGGGTGATAGTTTGGTGCACCGTAATGATTTGTAATTTCAATGATATCTTGTGATTTAGTCATTATTATTCCCCTTTTTACAATTTTTTATAAAAGCAGTAGTGAATTCACACTACTGCTTTATTAAATTAATTATTTGATTGTTAAAGTACAAACATCGAAATTAAAGCATTTCTGAAGTTGTTTTACCTTGCATGTGAAGTACTAAGTAATCAGGTCCACCAGCTTTAGAGTCTGTACCTGACATTTTGAATCCACCAAATGGTTGGTATCCAACAATCGCACCAGTACATCCACGGTTGAAGTATAAGTTACCTACATGGAAGTCACGACGTGCTTCTTCTAAATGTTCACGATTATTTGTAATGACTGCACCAGTTAAACCGTAGTCAGTATCGTTTGCAAATTTAATCGCTTCTTTGAAATCTTTTGCTTTAGCAATTCCTACAACAGGACCAAAGATTTCTTCCTGCATAATACGATCATCATGTTTAACATCTACAAATACTGTTGGATTCACGAAGTTACCAACAGACTCTTCTGTCGTTCCTCCAACTAATAATTTACCTTCTTGTTTACCAATTTCAATGTATTCTTTAATTTTATTTAAAGATTTTTCGTCGATAACAGGTCCCATGAAGTGTTCGTTCGTTTCTGGATTACCTACAGTTAATTTTTCAGTTTTTTCTTTTACTTTTGCAACAACTTCATCATAAACATCTTCTAATACAATTGCACGAGAACATGCAGAACATTTTTGACCTGAGAATCCGAATGCAGATTTAACAATTGATTCAGCAGCTAACTCTAAATCAGCTTCGCTATCAACAACGATCGTATCTTTTCCACCCATTTCAGCGATAACACGTTTTAAGTTTAATTGACCTTCGTGTACTTTTGCTGCGCGCTCATAAATATGAACACCAACATCACGTGAACCTGTGAATGAAATGAAACGTGTGTCAACGTGATCCACAATGAAGTCTCCAATATCACGGCTTGAACCAGGAATATAGTTTACTACACCTTTAGGCATACCCGCTTCTTCTAAAACTTCTACGAATTTATATGCAACTACAGAAGTGTTTGAAGATGGTTTCAATAATACTGTGTTTCCAGTTACTAATGGTGCAACAGTAGTTCCTGCCATAATCGCTAATGGGAAGTTCCATGGTGAGATAACCACACCAACACCTAATGCGATGTAATCATATCTATTGTATTCGCCTGGACGGCTTTCAACTTTAACACCGTCTTTTAAACGTAACATTTCACGCGCATAGAATTCTAAGAAGTCAATACATTCTGCAGTATCAGCATCTGCTTCATTCCATGGCTTACCAGCTTCTTTAACTAAAAGTGCTGAGAATTCCATTTTTCTGCGGCGAATAATCGCTGCTGCACGGAATAAGATATCTGCGCGCATAGCTGGATTAGTTGATCTCCAAGTTTCAAATGTTTCTTTTGCAATAGCCATAGCTTTCTCAGCATGTTCTTGAGTTGCTTGAGATACATGACCAATAGTTTCTTCTCTATTTGAAGGATTGAAAGAACGTAATTTGTTATCAGTCATTACACGTTCTCCACCAATTACTAATGGATAATCTTCTCCTAAATATGCATTTACTGTTTCTAAGCTTTTTAACATCGCTTGTTTGTTTTCTTCGACGCTAAAATCTGTGAATGGTTCGTGTTTGTACGAAATCATTACATTGCCTCCTCTTTGTTTGTTTAATAGAAAACCCTTACATACTATATAATGACTAATTTTAAGAAATACTTCAACCCTTAATACTTAAATTTTGCAAAATAATTTTTTATGCACAAACATGCATAAATTAAAGAAAGAAACCACTGTACTTATTGTAGTTTCTTTCCCTTTTCTACCCATTCTGGCAGTTTTTCTCGTAACGATTCGAAACCAATATTTTCTGGTTGTTTAAGTTCTTCAAGTACTGATTTCTTTTCCTTTTTTCGTTCCTGACGTTTAAAATAATCGTTTTCTTTTAAAGATAAATTTAATTTACCATCTTCAGAAATGTCGAGAATTTTCGCTTTAACAATTTGACCCACTGAGAGAAATAAATTTAAGTTGTGGACATAATCATTCATCACTTCAGAAATGTGTATTAATCCCTCTGTATGCTGATCAGTCTCAACAAATGCTCCATATGGTTGTATGCCTGTCACTTTAACTTTAATAAACTGTCCCTTTTTGTACTTTTTATTCATCATATTTATCCCTCATTTTTAATATCATTATTTTACCATAAAAATGAGTATAAAAAAATCATGTAGCTAGTAAGTTGCTACACGATTTCACAAGTTGCACGTAATTTATAAATTTCATTTAAAATATCTTTAATTTCTTGTTTATCAGGTGACTGTTCAAAACTATGCATGAAAATTTCTGATATTCTCTGAATTGTTTCGTCAATAGATAATTTTTGATGTACGATATCCATTATTTCGTAATATTCCATATCTCCTTGAGAAGCATCTTCAAGTTGCATCGGGTTCCAGTTGTTTAAAATTTTGTACATTGCTATATTAAAATCTGGATTCATGGCGTTCATCCTCAAGTTTTCGCATCACTTCAGCTTCAAATATTTTAAACTTTTCTTCTTGTTTCAGTGAATTTCTTTTAAACATTTTAAAAGAAATATACGCAAGTGTCATAAAGAATATTAATGATAACACTGCCGGGACATATTCCCACTTATTTTCCGGAAAATATAAAAATTCCATCATCATGCATCACCCCTAATCTAATAAATTATTATATCATTAAAAATTCACAAAAAAAGAATAAGTCATGAACATTTCATGACTTATTCCAGGTCGTCGACAAAGCGTTTAGACGCAAGCAAACTGGAAACAATGCTAAAAAATCGCTCTTTGATTTTGAATGCTTTGTTGAAGTTTGCCTAGCGTCTGCTTTGAAGACGCCGTTTATCCAGGTCGTCGAACTTGCGTTTAGTGCTAAGCAAAATAAAAAACTTTCCTATAAATCGCTCTTTGATTTAAGGAAAGTTTTGTTTTTGTCGAAAGGACTGCAAGTGCGACGCCGTTTATCCAGGTCGTCGACAAAGCGTTTAGCCCTATGCAACATTTATTTTAATACGTTAATCTTTTCAATCACTACGTCTTCTACCGGCTTGTCTTGTGGACCAACTTGAACATTAGCGATTGTTTCTAATACATCAAATCCTTCAACGACTTGACCAAATACTGTATGCTTTTGATCTAACCAAGGTGTTCCACCAACTTCAGCATATTTATCAACAATCTCTTCTGGCCATCCACCTTGTTTTAATTGTGATAACATTTGAGCTGGTACTTGTTTCATCTGAACGATGAAGAATTGAGAGCCATTAGTGTTTGGCCCAGCATTGGCCATAGATAAAGCGCCATATAAGTTGAATGCATCCATAGAGAATTCATCTTCAAATTTATCTCCATAAATACTTTCTCCACCCATACCAGTGCCAGTTGGGTCTCCCCCTTGAATCATAAAATCATTAATTACACGGTGGAAGATAATACCCTCGTAGTATCCTTTTTCAGATAACTGAATAAAGTTTTCTACAGTTTTAGGTGCAACTTCCGGGAATAATTTAATTTTCATAGTCCCTTTTGTTGTTACCATTTCAACTAAGCGTTCATTTTCTGAAATTTCTGTATTTAATTGCGGAAAATTAGTCATTTTTAAGCTCCTTCATGATATGATTATTACCATAATATATTAACACAAAAAGGATGAGAAATATGTATTTTAGACTTATGCACAAATCTGGTATTTATATTGTAGAGAAAGTTCAGGAACAGCCAAATGGTGTTCTGGTTAGCGTTGAAAGTGTTATCACCCACCCAATGCAGGGAGATTTGCATAATAGAGGAGAGGTTGAAAATGTATTTTTCCATGAACGTAAAGCACTCTCTCATAAAGAAAAACGTATCGTAGATGAAAATTTACTGAAACCTTATACAGATGAAATACTCCCATATGTCGATTCATTAATTCAGGCAGTATCAAAAATGGAGCAAAAATTAATGAGCGAAGACACTCCATTTAATAGGAAAGCGCTCGAAACATTAACAAATTTAAAGCATGATTATGAACGTCAGTACAAGTTTTCTTTCCCGGAATAAAAAAGTGACAATTATATGACGATTTTTTAATTTTAATCTGTTTCTTCTTATTTAAGGAATAGATGATACGTTGTCATCGAATTAAACCATTAGAAATAAATCCGTGTATTTTTCTTGTATAATAAAATATTAAAGGAGGTTTTAAGATGACTTTATGGATAGTATTGCTGTCATTTATAGCAGCGTTATTTCCAATTATTCTACAGAAACAACTTCGTACTATTCATACGGGTTGGTTTGTACTACCCATTCCTGTAATTGCTTCAATATTCTTTATCAGCAAATTATCTTCATTAGGTCAGACATTGTTTGAAAAAAATAACTGGATGTCACGTATAGGATTAAATTTAAACTTTAAAATAGATGGCATTAGTTTACTTTTTGCTCTGCTTATTTCTGTGATAGGTATGCTCGTAGTATTCTATTCTATTTCATATCTTAGTAAACGAGAAGAACTTGGAAAATTCTATACATATTTATTGTTATTTATGGGTGCAATGTTTGGCGTTGTACTGAGCGATAATATTTTAGCACTTTATATGTTCTGGGAACTGACGAGTATTTCAAGTTTCTTATTGATTTCATTCTGGTATTTTAAAGAAAAATCAATTCAGGGTGCTTTGAAATCGATGTTAATCACCGTCTTTGGTGGTTTAATGTTACTAGGTGCTATTGCCATCTTAGTTAGTATTACACACACGACTTCAATAGATGCAATGATTCAAAACGCAAATTTAATTCAGCATCACAAATTATTTCCGTTAGCTATCGTATTAATCTTATTAGCTGCATTTACTAAATCAGCTCAGTTTCCATTTCATATATGGTTACCAGATGCTATGGAAGCACCGACACCAGTAAGTGCATATCTCCATTCAGCAACAATGGTTAAAGCCGGTATTTATCTCGTAGCAAGGTTTACTCCTATTTTTGCTGTCAGTAATATATGGACAAACAGCTTAATCTTTATCGGCTTATTCACAATGTGTTTTGCATCGATGAAAGCTGTTAATCAAAAAGATTTAAAAGGGATTCTTGCATTCAGTACAATCAGTCAGTTAGGACTTATTATGTCTTTACTTGGATTTGGCTCATTTGCACTAAAAAATAATCATAATGAACTTTTCGTTATTGCAGTTACGGCTAGTGTGTTCCACATTTTAAATCATGCCTCATTTAAAGGCGCTCTATTTATGGCTGTAGGTATTATCGACCACGAAACAGGATCACGTGATATCCGTAAGCTTAATGGATTACTAACATTAATGCCTGTAACTTTCACAATTGCAGTGCTTGGCTTATTAAGTATGGCTGGTGTCCCACCCTTTAACGGATTTTTAAGTAAAGAAATGTTTATTACATCTGTTTTAAATGCAGTAAAGAGTAGTTTCTCAGGTCAACCATTGCTTTCAAGTAGTGCATTAATACTTATGTTTATAGGGAGTATATTTACTTTTATATACTGTATAAAGTTAATCATCGATATATTCTTTGGCTCCCCTAAAGATAATACAACTGAGAAACAGCCTCACGAAGCTCCAAAGTTATTACTAGCTTCACCTATTATATTAATCAGCATCATGGTTGTGATTTCACTTGTTCCAAATATATTTTTACCATTATTAAATGCGGCGACAAACAGTATATTAAATCAGTCTGTTCATATAGAGCAAATCAATCATTTTCATGGATTTAATACACCACTATTTATTACATTAGCTATCATTATTTTTGGTGTACTACTCGTTGCTACTTTTAAATACTGGGAAAAAATATATACTATCTTCCCTGCTCAGTTCAGTCTGAATAGGGGATATGATCTGTTACTTACACAATCACAAAAGAAAAGTAAGTTAATCAATCAGTTTCTCGTGTTAAGAACCATTCGTTTCAGTATGTCTGCAATACTGATTACGTTTATTATCATAACGATCTATGTATTTATCAATAATCCGATTCATTTTAATTTTGAGTCGCTAGGTTCAATCCAGCCATATGAGTTGATTCTCGTTGGCATCATATTAATTGCAAATATTATGATCTTAAAATCAAAATCGCGTTTATTTAGTATTATCATGTTAAGTACTATCGGTTATTCCATTGCACTATTATTCGTTTTCTTTGATGCACCAGACTTAGCGTTAACACAATTAGCAATCGAAACAATTTCAACCGCATTATTCTTAATGTGTTTCTATCATCTACCACGTCAGTATCGTCATGAAGAAAGTTCAAGATTTAAAATTTCGAATTTTGTGATTGCATTGCTTTCAGGTATTTGTGTCACAATCATTGCTTTAGCAGCATTTAGTAACAAACTTTATCCATCCATTGCAGAATATTATATTAAAAATGTATATGAACTTGCCGCAGGAAAAAATATGGTCAACGTAATTTTAGTAGACTTCCGTGGATTTGATACTTTATTCGAATCAAGTGTACTAGGAATAGCAGGTATAGGTATCTATACATTAATACGATTAAGACAGAATAGAGGTGATAATAATGAAAAAGCAAAATAATGATGTCATTCTACAGTTTTGTACGCTGGTTGTCTTCTTCATTATTATCACTTTCGCCTTTGCCATATTTATGGGTGGTCATTATACACCAGGCGGAGGGTTTGTAGGGGGATTGCTCATATCATCTGCACTTCTCATTATTTTAATTGCTTATGATATTAAAACTTTACAACAGATTATTCCTATAGATTTCAAAAAGGTCATTGCTATCGGATTAATGTTTTGTTACGGCACACCGTTAATCAGTATCTTACAGGGTAAACCCTTTTTCACGCATACTTTTGGTGACCTGCATTTACCGCTCCTGGGTGAACTACATCTTCATACTGCAGTATTATTTGATACTGGAGTAATGCTTGCAGTAATTGGAACGACTTTAACGATAATATTAACGATTGGAGAGAATGAATAATGGAAATATTAATCATTATATTAAGTGGCATACTTGTTACTTGTGGAGTATATTTGATTCTCTCTAAAAGTTTGCTCAGAATTATTATCGGATCATCTATCATTTCTCATGCAGTCAATTTAATATTACTTACGAGTGGTGGCTTAAAAAAAGGTGCATCACCCATCTATGAAGAGGATCAGCATTTTTATACAGATCCAATTCCACAGGCATTAATATTAACAGCAATCGTAATAAGTTTTGCTGTAACTGCGTTTTTCTTAGTACTTGCTTTTAGAAGTTATAAAGAGTTAGGTACTGACAATGTATCAGATTATAAGGGGGTACCTGAAGATGAGTAATTTAATCGTATTCCCAATTATATTACCAGCGCTCACTGCTATTATTTTAATTTGTATCGGAAAAAAACCTATTATTAAAAGAATGGTAGCATTTTTTGGTACTTTAATAACATTTTTAGTTACACTTTATCAGTTTATACATGTTTTTAAACACGGTACAATATATCTAGAACTTGGAAACTGGAAAGTACCATATAGTATTGTGCTCGTTTCTGATATGCTATCGACAATTTTAGTCCTCACAACAACATTAATTACTTTGATTATAATCTATTATTCTTATCAATCAATCGGACTTGACCGAGAAACATATTATTATTACGCATCAGTGATGTTTATGCTGGCTGGTTTAAATGGCGCATTTACAACTGGAGATATCTTTAACTTATTCGTATTCTTTGAAGTATTCTTAATCAGTTCATATGTATTAATGATTATCGGAGGAACGAAGATACAATTACAGGAAAGTATTAAATATATACTTGTGAATGTTACGAGTTCGGCATTTTTCGTACTCGCAATCGCTATGCTGTATTCAGTTATCGGCTCATTAAATATGGCTGATATGAGCAGTAGAATCGATGGCATAGAAAACCAAAATATTATTGTGATCTGTGCGATATTATTTATCTTCGTATTCGCTACAAAAGCAGGTATGTTTCCTTTATATTTCTGGTTACCTGGCGCATATTACGCTCCACCGATACCAATTCTTGCTTTATTCGGTGCGTTGCTTACTAAAGTGGGTGTTTATGCACTATACAGAACGTACAGTTTATTCTTCAGTCAATCTGGAGAATTCGTGCAGAACATACTGCTTGTATTAGCAATACTCACAATTATATTTGGGTGTATTGGTGCACTTGCATATCGTGATATGAAGAAAATTATCATCTATAATATTATGATTGCCGTGGGAGTAATTATCGTGGGACTTGCAATTTTTACAAAAGAAGCTACAATTGGCGGCATTTATTACTTAATTCATGACATGATTATTAAAGCGAGTTTATTTATGCTTATCGGTATCATTATGAAAGTTACGAATGAAACAGACATTAGAAAAATTGGTGGACTTATAAAAGATTATCCGCTGCTTGGCTTTACGTATTTTATTGCAGCGTTATCACTTGCTGGTATTCCACCACTAAGTGGTTTCTACGGAAAATACTTTATCGTAAAAGCAGCGATGAATGAAGGATATGTGATGACTGCTATCATCGTATTAATCAGTAGTTTAGTCGTATTATATTCAGTAATCAATATCTTTTTACAAGTTTTCTTTGGTACTGGTAAAAAATACGTGCAACCAACTATCAATAAGATGATGTTTGCGGCAGTATTAATGACAGTTCTCGCAGTATTATTCGGGGTTATGAGTGACGCTTTATATCCAGTCATTGAAAAAGCTGCATTATCAATTCATTCACCAGAAACTTATGTCAAAGCACTAGGGGTGAAATAATGGCGATACAAATGATTATACATACAGGACTAGTCATACTATGGTGTATCTTAACTGGTTCTGTATCTTTCGGTAATATGTTACTAGGTTATTTATTCGGACTCATAGGGATATATATCATGAGACCATTTTTACCTGGGGGGTTTTATCTCATTCCTTTCTTAAAAGTGCTACGATTAATCGTAATATTTATTATCGAATTATTTAAAGCAAATATCAGTGTTTTAAAAATCGTTATTGCACCAAAAATCGATATACAGCCTGCATTTTTTATGTATCCAACCGATTTAAGAAAAGATTGGGAAATCAGTTTATTATCTTTACTGATTACGTTAACACCAGGAACCGTCGTTGTAGCAGTTAGTGATGATAAAAGCAAGCTTTATATCCATGCAATTGACTTCAGTGATTTAGATTCAGAAATAGATGGCATTAAGCATTCTTTTGAAGATGCGATAAAGGAGATTGGATTAACATGACAATAGAATTTACCAATATTATCATCATTATCGCATTGATCATCGTTTCTTTATCGATGCTCGGTATATTATACCGTGTCATAAAAGGACCAACTTTAGCCGACAGAGTTGTTGCACTTGATGCTTTAGGTATCTCTCTCATGGCTATGATTGCTCTATTCTCTGTACTGTTAAATACTAAATATTATATCAGCATCATTATGCTACTTGGCGTACTTGCTTTCTTAGGAACAACTGCTTTTGCGAAGTTTATGGAGAAAGGAGAAATCGTTGAATATGATCGACACAATCGTCATCGTCATTAGTATGTTCTTTATAATTATCGGTGCATTGCTGACAGTAATAAGTGCTATCGGTTTAATCCGCTTACCAGACGTGTATACTCGTGCACATGCTGCCAGTAAATCTTCAACGCTTGGTGTTATGTTTATGATGTTCGGCGTATTTCTTTACTTTTTAGGTCGAGATCATCATTTTGAACCGACATTGATTCTCGCAATTCTATTTATATTCTCTACGGGACCGATTGGTGCTCATTTAATTATGCGCAGTGCTTATTATTCTGGTACTGCTTATACAAATTCAACTGTTAGAGATGACCTTAAGAATGCAGAATAGTAAGGTTAAAAGTTTAAAATAAATAAGCTGAGATAAGGATTTCGTCCTTATCTCAGCTTTTTAATTGCAACGGTACATCGTGACGTGGAAATTAATCTATCACTGTCATCATATACTTTTATTTCCCAAACATGAGTCGATTTCCCTTGATGAATAATCAATGCTTTAGCATATACATCGCCTGACTTTGCGCTTGATATATGATTAGCATTAATCTCTAGACCTAATGGAATCTCATCTTTACCGATAAGTAACGATGAGCCATATGATGCTGCTGTTTCACAAAGTGCAACAGTTGCTCCTCCATGTAGGTAACCAAATGGTTGACGGACAACATCAGTAATTGGCATTTTCATTACTAATAAATCACCATCAAAACTTACTTGTTCAATCTTAAAATGTGTTATTAAACTTGGTACAGATAATAAATTTGAATCCATGATATCCTCCATGACTTCTTTTTATCTATAATACCATTGCTGCAATAAATCCGAAAATAATGAGCGGTATATTAAACAATAAGAATGTCGGTACACACGTATCCCAAATATGGTTATGCTGACCATCCATGTTAAGCCCTGCTGTTGGGCCAAGTGTAGAGTCACTGGCCGGACTACCTGCATCACCAAGTGCACCTGCAGTACCAATAATAGCTATAATCGCCATGCTGCTAAGTCCAATAGAATCTCCTAACGGAATAAATAATGCAGCAATGATTGGAATGGTTGCAAACGAAGATCCGATACCAAGTGTCACAATGAGACCAACGATTAACATAAAAATTATTGTTAATACTTTTGAACCATCAGTGAATGCTACCATATCCTGAACTAGACGTTCTACATCTCCAGTAGCGCTCATAAGACTCGCAAAACCATTTGCAGTAAGCATCACCACTCCAATGTAAGCCATAATCTTAATTCCATCTGTTAAAGTTTCATCTAACGCTTTCCATTCATATGCAAATGATAAAAAGAAAATTAATATCCCTGCTAATGCACCAAAGATCATTGATTCAGTCATAGTCTGCACAATAAATGTACTTAAAATCGCAAGAATTGTAATAAATATGACATATGGTCTAAGCGGTGGTCTATTCTCAGTCGGTGCTAAAGCTACGGTATGATATGTTCTCGGTTTTCTAAATATTATAAAGGCAAGAATAAGTCCTACAATAAATCCCATAGAAGGTATAATCATCGCTTTATATATATCACTAAATTCAATCGCATAGTTTGCTTTATCGAATCCTTTTTTAATAATACCGTGGAAGATGTATCCATAACCGTATGGCATCAATACATATGGAAAGTTTAATCCAAAACAAAGGATTACTGCTAATAATCTTCTATCTATCTTTAACTCATTAAATAAACTAAGTAAAGGTGGTATGATAATCGGAATAAATGCAATATGCACCGGAATAATATTTTGAGACATACAAGAAATAATAATTAAAGAAACAAGTAATATTACTTTAGTATATATTCTCGTATTTTTTTTATTTTCAACTTTAAGTTTATTTATTATTTTTTCAACAAAATAATCTGTAATACCACTATAAGAAATTAATGCTGCAAAACCTCCGAGTAAAGCATAGCTTAATGCGACTTCACTTCCATCCACTATACCTTCAGTGAATATTTTAATGGTCTTTTCAATTCCCAGCCCTGAAACAAGACCACCTGTTAATGCTCCTATAAAAAGTGATAGCACAACGTTAAGTCTACATAAACTTAATATAACCATCACTAGTACTGCGATTAAAACTGCATTCATAAATAAATAACCCCCAAATACTTTAGTTCGCTAATGTACTACCATGATAAAGGAATTATTTATTTTCGTCAAGCGCTATATGCATTAATTTTATAATATGGGAATAAACATGTTGATTATCAGGATAATTGAATAAATCAACTTCAAGAACATTTGGACTTATAACATTAAGGCCAAATTGTTCAAGGGTAATTAAATCCAGAACATCTTTAGGTTCTATCTGATGCTGAAATTGATACGTAAACTCAAAGTTTTCCTGGATAAGTTTCGAAATGAATTGTAAATTATTATGTTTTATAATTATCTGTCTTTTGTCAATTTGGCTCATACTTCCTATCTGTTCTACTTCATATTCATGATTTTTTAACTGTATACAAGCTGTATTTAAACGATATTGTTTTGCATAGAACAACACATCATATAATATATTAAAGTAATTTTGACGATGTGTTCTGACAGTCTTACCATTGAAAGCAATGCGTTCTTCACTTTCTTGCAGCAATTCACTGTATTGAATATAGATCATACCAACAGAAGATAGTAATAATGCTTTTAGTAATGTTTCAGGAACAGAACTGTCATGACCTATAACGATAAATAATGTAGTGGCACTTTTGGGAATATATTCATACATCTTAATATTTTCATCATTGATTAAACATATCGTTCTTTCTGTAACTTCTTCTGGAATTGCTGTTAGCGTATTTACCGCGTCGCCATCATTATTATATATTTTAAATAAGTTAAACAACGCTGCTTGAATCATCATCACTTGTTCATGTGACAAATATTTTGTAAGTAATGCCAGATGAATGTCTACATGAGCAGCTCGTTTTACTAACTCTGAATTTTCAAGATATAAATTTTCAATTACTGTAACGAGATCAATAATCTTCTGCATATCAAAATGCTTTATATTTCCGACCGGTATAAATAAAAATAGAGTATTCTCCGATGAAATAAAGTATGGTAATGCCTTATCCCGTAGAGGATACTGTGCTTCAATAATTGCTTTATGATTTTCCAGTAACGGTCTTAACTGACTGATTTGTGATGGTAAAAAACACACATAGCTCGTGTCTATGTGTGTCTGTATATGTTTATTTAGCATATGCCCACTCCTTAAAACATTGTATATCCGCTGCGTCTTAAATTTCTAATAACAAAACCCGCAGTGATTGCTCCTATCAAGCCACCTGATAACATAATAATATCCGCAGGTAAAAGGTGGGTTAAGCCTGTCCATAATTTATTAAAAGCGAACTTTGGTTTTAATAAATAATCCGCTGTAGAAATTTTATCGACAATTGCAAATACAACAAAAGGATAAAGAGCCGTCATAATCCAAGTTGATTTCAGTAACATATTTAAAATAAATGCGATACCAAAAAATAAAACAAAAAATAAAAGTGTTGAAATAATCAACTGAATAAGTGCTGTCAAAAGTGCCCCTCCTAAGTAAATAAGTGATAATGTGTATAATTAAAATGTGCTCCAGGAGACTCAGTACTTGTAAGCGTTATTGCTTCGCTTTTTTCCTGTAAAAGATGATGAATCATCGGTGACACAGTTTTGTCCTGAAGAATTGCTTCTGGTGTTCTCCATGCTACAACTTCAATTTCATCATTTGGAAACTGAATAGTAATATCCGTTGTATGCGGTTTGACAAGAAATAATATCATATTATCAGATATTTCATTATTAATAACACCACTTCTTAGTCCGATTACACCTTGAACTTCTCCTTTAATACCTGTTTCCTCATATAATTCTCTTAATACAGCCTGATCTGCAGTTTCACCATTATCAATAAAACCTGCAGGTGTACTCCACATGCCACGCATACCGCTATATTGTTTCTTAAGTAAGAGCCATTCACCTGCATCATTAATTACTATTGCATTGACCCCTAACCAAACTTTATTTCGTGCCATAATCTTCTCCTTACTTATAAAAAAAGTGAGGTAGGCAATCATTATGCCCCGCTCACTTTTTAAGCATTTAATATTGAGACAATATTAAAATTTACCTTTTTTATATGCAACACCAGCGCCACCAATTTTGAATAAGGCACGTGTATCGATTAATTTTTTCATGAATGCAGCTTTTTTACCAGTAATTTCTTTACCGAATACAACACCGACACCATCATGAGAACCTAAAGAACATACAGTTCCTTTATCATCATAAGCAAATGCTGATAATTTCTCACCATTTAATAATTTTTGGATAGCAGAAGCAGTAAATTCACCTTGTTGCATAGCAATTTGAGCAGTCGTTGGTAAAGGACGCTCTCCGCTCATTACTGCTGAACAGTCACCAATTACAAAGATATCGTCATAGCCATCGATACGTAAATCTTCACGTACTACGATACGACCACGTTTAACACCATCAAATGATTCTTCCATTAATTTAGAACCACGAACACCCGCAGCCCAAATAACAGTGTTTGCATATAATTGTTCTTCCTGCTCATTAACTTTAACAACAAAACCATTTTCGTTAGCAGCAACGATAGGTGTAGCGATTTTAAATTCAACACCACGTTTTTCTAAGTAATCCATAACATATTTCACTAAATCTTCAGAGAACATTGGAAGCATTTTCGGTGCCGCTTCAACACATGTTAATTTCACTTTAGATTGATCAATATTGTATTCTTTACATAAAGTAGGTACTTTTTCTACTAATTCCCCTAATAATTCAATACCAGTAAAGCCGGCACCACCAACTAAAATTGCTAAATCTTTTTCATCTTTTTCTGTACTGTTTGCATAGTGTGCAAAACGTTCTTCAATATGCGCAGCAATACGACGCGCAGTATTAATATTTTCAATTTGGAATGCATGTTCTTTCATGCCTGCAATACCAAATGTTTCTGATTCGAAACCTAATGCTACAACTAAAATATCAAACTTGTAAGTACCGTTTGTTGTTTCTACAGTTTTTTCATCTTTATTGATTTTAGTAACTTCGTCAACGACGAAATTTACTTTTGAATGATTTAAAACACTTGCGATTGGATATAAACAATCCTGATATTCACGCGTACCAGCTGAAGCTTCATGTAACCAAGTTGCTTCATAGTGATATTCATTTTTGTTGATTAGTGTAATATCACAATCTTGTGTTGAAACTAATTTCTGTAATTTAGTTACAGTTTGTAGACCTGCATATCCTCCACCTAATACAACAACTTTTTTTCTTTCAAATCCCATTTGTATTCACCCATTCTCAATAATTTTTTTAATATATCAATCTTTCAACTCATAAAATGTGATTTTTGTCACAAATTTATTTTTGAATATTCCAACTTATATATTAAGACTTTTACACTATAAATACAAGTGTATTGTAAATTTTTAATTAAAGGGGCTTAACAATTTTCTGGTGTACCTGCGACATCTTTTGTTCTAAATGAACTACCACATCCACAAGAGGCAATCGCATTTGGATTTTCAATTGCAAATCCTCCACCCATTAATGATTGTTTAAAATCTACAGTCGTTCCATTTAAAATAGGCGCATCTGATTTATCAACTAATACTTTCACACCATAATAATCTAAAACTTCATCATTTTCGTTAGGATTCTCTTCTGCACTCATACCGTATGATAAACCAGTACATCCGCCACCTTTTACCGAAATTCGTAAGTAACCATTCGGTAAACCATTGCTTTCCATCATTGATTTAACTTCATATGCAGCTGCTTCTGTTAAAATTACAGTACTCATAATAAATTCCTCCTTAAAATAACCATGTTTCTTCGATATGTTTGTAAATATTTTGTTTTAATAATTCTGGTGTGTCGCCTGTGACGATATCCCCGTTCACAAGCGCATAAAGACTATCATTACACTGCCCACAATATGTTAGACAACCATAGTCTAACACATCAATATTTGGATCATTAGATAATTCATCAAAAACACTTTGACTGCCTTTGGCTAAATTTGAAATACAAAACTCCACAATTGGATTCATTTTCATCTTCCTTAATAATGATAACTTTTACTTATCATTTTATATCAACTTTTATTATCGTTAGTATTATATAATCGCTATAATTTAATGGTAATCTATATTATAATTTAGATTGAGGAAAAACAATAGAACTTTGACTTACGAAGGGGATTAAAACAATGAAAAATTTAGTATTACTTGGTGGGGGCTATGGTAATATGCGTATTATGCAAAGACTCCTGCCAAATACATTACCAGCGGAATACAATATCACATTAATCGATAAGATTCCATTTCATGGTTTAAAGACAGAGTTTTATGCACTAGCTGCCGGAACAGAATCTGATAAAGATGTACGTGTAGAATTTCCACAAGATAAGCGTCTAAATATTGTCTATGGAGAAGTTACACAAATTGACCTTGAAAAACAAATTGTATCTATCGGTGAAAATCATGTGGATTATGATGAGTTAGTAATAGGTCTTGGTTGTGAAGATAAATATCATAACGTTCCTGGTGCAGAAGAATATACATACAGCATTCAGACAATGACAAAAGCACGTAAAACTTATCAAGCGATAGCTGACTTGCCATCTGGCTCTACAGTGGGGATTGTAGGTGCTGGCTTAAGCGGTATCGAACTTGCTAGTGAATTACGTGAATCAAGGAAAGATTTAAAGATACAACTATTTGACAGAGGTGAAAGAATTTTACCGGCTTTTCCTGAGAAATTAAGTAATTATGTTAAGAAATGGTTCGATAAAAACGATGTAGAAGTTATTCCTAATTCAAACGTCGTTAAAGTTGAACCTGGTACGCTTTATAATAATGACGTTTCCTACTCAGTAGATATTTGTGTATGGACGGCAGGTATACAACCTGTTGAAATTGTACGTAATCTACCTGTTGAAATCGGTGATGGTAATCGTGTTAAATTAAATCAATATCACCAAATCCCGACGCATCCAAATGTCTATGTCGTTGGTGATTGTGCAGCTTTACCACATGCACCAAGTGCTCAACTTGCTGAAGTTCAAGCAGAACAAATCATCGATGTTATGAAAATGATCTGGACAGATAAACCATTACCTGAAGTGATGCCAGAACTAAAATTACAAGGGTTTATGGGATCTTTAGGAGAAAAAGAAGGCTTTGCTTATTTAATGGAGAAAACAGTGACTGGAAGACTCGCACGATTAATGAAATCAGGTGTCTTATGGTTATATAAATATCATAATGGATAAAATAAAACGATTAGGTCATCCTAATCGTTTTATTTTACATAATGTTCTTCTACGAATTTAGTAACCTGTGGTAATTGAATATATCCATCAGCCACAATTTCATCATCCATCGTAATTAACGGATAGAATAATTCATCGTTGTTAATCTGTTCAATGATATTTTCATCATGATCTGTTAAGTTTTCAGATTTATTAATGTCAATATAGTTATAGTTAAATTGTAAATCCGGAAACTTTCGATCTAAATTCGGTTGAACCCAGTCATAAATATCTTTAGATGTCGGTGCATTTACACAACTTGCACATACAACATCAGCGCCGTAAATGATAACATTTATCATTTATGATACATCCCCCTTTAAACTATCGTATTTATATGCTATATTGATTATACTAAAAAAGTTAGAGTAAACCACTACATTTACTCGAAAGGAGTTAAAATGACAACTGAACAACAAACAATGTTTGATGCTGTGAATGAAGTATTAGAGAAATTACGTCCATTCTTATTAAGAGATGGTGGCGATTGTGAATTAGTAGATGTTGAAGATGGAATCGTTAAACTTCGCCTTTTAGGTGCATGTGGTACTTGTCCTTCATCAACAATTACATTAAAAGCTGGTATTGAACGCGCGTTACTTGAAGAAGTACCTGGCGTAGTAGAAGTAGAACAAGTATTTTAATGATGATTTGAACCGAGACAACAGTCTCGGTTTTTTATTTTGACTCTTTTAGCGGTATTTTGACGGTAGTAATCTCAATTCCGCTATATCTTTAATACAAAATAAATGAGATTGATTAATAAATAACTTAAATCAATTTTATGACCTACTACTAATTTAATCTCCGTCTATTGTAAACCTATGATATAATTTAGTTAACTAATCATTAGGGGGACTAAAATTGAATTATGCAGAAAGTGTTATTAATGGCTATACGTTAACAAAAGAAGAAGCACTCCAAATACTACAAACACCTGACCATCATTTATTATCATTATTAAATGATGCTTACCAAGTACGTTATCACTATTATCAAAACAAGGTAAAACTTAATATGATCTTAAATGCAAAAAGTGGTCTCTGTGCGGAGGACTGTGGCTATTGTGGTCAATCAATCAAAGTAGATAAAAATGAAACAGGTTGTACACCCTACGCTTTAGTCGATGTGAATAAGATTATTCAAGGGGCAGATAGTGCAGTTAAAAATAAAGTAGGTACTTATTGCATCGTTATGAGTGGACGTAAGCCTACAAACCGTGAAGTAGATCGAGTTACGAACGCTGTTGAAGCGATCAAAGCAAATCATCCACAGCTTAAAATTTGTGCTTGTCTTGGATTAACGAATGATGAGCAGGCAAAAAAATTAAAAGCTGCAGGCGTAGATCGATATAACCATAATCTCAACACGAGTGAACGATATCATGAAGAAGTCGTTTCTACACATACATATGAAGATCGCGTAAATACTGTTGAAATTATGAAAGCTAATAATATCTCACCTTGTTCCGGCGTAATTTGTGGTATGGGGGAAACAGATGAAGATATCGTTGATATGGCATTTGCACTTAAAGCAATTGATGCTGATAGTATCCCGGTAAACTTCTTACATGCGATCAAGGGAACAAAGTTTGAAGATAAAGATGAACTGACTCCAAATAAATGCTTAAAAATTTTATCTTTATTCCGTCTTGTTAATCCAACGAAAGAAATTCGCGTTTCAGGCGGCCGTGAAGTCAACCTTCGTTCTTTACAACCTCTTGCCTTGTATGCTGCAAACTCTATCTTTGTTGGTGATTATTTAGTAACTGAAGGTCAACCGAACAAAGAAGATTATCAGATCATCGAAGATTTAGGTTTTGAAATTGAATCAAATGCCTTTTTACAGTCTCCCGATAAAATAGAAAATAAAGACAAAAAAATAGAAATTTAAAAGTAATATAATCACTAAAAAAGAATGATCCTGATAATGGATCATTCTTTTAATTATTTTTCACTTCACTTACAGGCTTCTTACCTTCAATAATTAACTCAGCATTTTTTATACACAGCTCAATCATCGCATTTCTCGTACCTACTGTTGCACTTCCGATATGCGGAAGAACTGTAATGCGCTTTTCAGATAGAAATGGATGTTCTTTCCCTACAGGTTCGTTATTTAATACATCAACCCCTGCTGCATAAATCTCTTCGTTTTGAATGGCTTCCAGTAAGTCATTTTCAACCACATGCCCACCACGACCAATATTTATAAATATCGCACTTGATTTCATCTTTTTAAATGCATCTTTATTAAATATATTTTTTGTTTCATTAGTTAATGGTGCAGTACATATGATAAAGTCACTTGTTTCAAGTAATTCATCAAAAGATAAATAATTTGCTCCAAGTGCTTTTGCAGCTTCGATTTCACTACGGTTATGATATTGAACATGCATGTTTAGTCCGATGCAGCGTTTCGCTAATGCCGTACCGATATTTCCCATACCAAATATTCCGACTGTCTTTTTATACACATCAACTCCGGCAAGTAAATAAGGAGACCATCCAACCCAGTTACCCCCTTTTACTAATTCATTTGCTTCAATGATGCGTCTTGCTGTTACAAACATTAAAGTAAATGCGAGTTCAGCAGTTGTTTCTGTAAGTACGTCAGGTGTATTACATACCGTTATATCTTTACTACGTGCATAATCGATATCAATATTGTCATAACCAACGGCAAGATTGATTACTGCTTTAAGGTCCGGGTTATTATCGATAAATTCTTTATCAATAGTATCACTTAGCATTGAAATAACAATAGATTTATCTTTTGATGATTCTAGTAATGCTTCTCTTGGCATCGGTTTAATCGTCTCTGGATAAACTTCTACCTCTGCAACAGATTCTAATTGCTCAACATAATGCTTTGGAATACTTCTTGTAATCAATACTTTCATATTATTCCCCTTCATACATGTCGATTACTTCTAATAGGTTCTTAACACTATATGTCGGTGGTACCGCTTCAGCCATAACCTGTTCATAAGTTGAAACACCTGTCTGTACATGAAGTGTATCGATATCACTATTAATACCACTCATAATATCTGTCATATATAAGTCACCAATCATAACAAGTTCTGACTTATCCAGGCCAATCATTTCAACAGCTTTATTCATAATTGTAGGCATCGGTTTACCGATAAACTTAGGTTCCACGCCAGTTGAAACAGTGATAATACTCGTTAATGCACCGTTACCAGGTAAGAAACCACGTTCAGTTGGAATTGATGTATCTGGATTAGTAGAAATAAATTTCGCACCATTTCGTACAGCTAAACAAGCGATCGATAATTTTTCATAGTTGATATCTACATCCAGACCGATTACAACATAATCTACATGTTCATCTTCTTTGATCTCTAAACCTTCATCTTCTAAGGCTTGACGAATACCTGTTCCACCGATAACATAGACCGTTGCCCCAGGTTTTTCATCAGCTATATATGATGCTGTAGCCATCGCGCTTGTCACTACGTTATCAGCATGTGCTACAAATCCCATCTTAGAAAGTTTATCTGCTACTTCATCCGGTCTTTTTGATGCGTTATTCGTTACAAATAAATAAGGTAAGTTATTATTCGCTAAATATGCAATAAATTCTCTAGCACCTTCAATGACTTCTGTTCCGGCATACATCGTGCCATCTAAATCTAATAGGTATCCACTATATTTTTTCATTTTTACTACCTTTCCCAAATGCTGATACAGGACCAAGTTCATTTGCTATAAACGTATCAACATCGTTTTTGAATTTTTGATAGGCATTGATGTTCTCCATAAAAATGCGCTTTACTTCTGCATGGTTAATATCAGTATAGTTTCGAACAAACCATTGACGTGTAGGTAATGTCTTACTAATTTCATCTTTAGATATCGAAGAAATCACCATTTCCATCTCTAAAATATCAATGACATCCTGATAACTACCAGGATCACGCATAACAAATCCATCAATAATCATGTTTCCTACATCAACAACTGCTTCTATAAGCATATGACATACACGTTCTAATGCGAATCCTTCAGAATTTACTACTTCTTTTGATAACTTATCAATATACACGAGTTTTTCTTCTAATTCATCTCTATCTACAAAATACATCTGATCGCCTCCACCACTATTCTATCAAATTTTGAAAAGCAATACACAACATGTATAATAAAATTACTGGAGGAATGCTTAATGATAGATATGTTTTTATACGATGATACTGAAAAGGCAAATATACGATTTGTTAGCTTTGTTGGTGAAAATCGACATGACTTAGCACTGATTCAAACAGATAGACATTATGGCAAAACGATTGTGCTCAATACTCAGTCGAATAAATTCGGTATTATTGGTCGCGATGACCTCGATGAAGAAGGTTATATTGCCCATGTATTTGGCATTAGTGACGCTGATGCTATAGAAATCACTGAATTCCTTAACGAAGTGATCCATTAAAAAATTCCAGCTTACCGAAGTAAGCTGGAATTTTTTTTATTTAATGAAATTACTAAATGTCTTCATATTCTTTTCTTTTAATGCATGATGACTTTCGTCTGCAATTTCATTGTCGGCAGTCGGTTTTGAATCATCAGCAACTTCATCTACAACGCTATCTTCTATTTCCTCTTCAACTATCACTTCAGTAAGATCATCATGTTCATTTGATTCTATATCTGTTATTAATTCTGGTTGTGTTAATTTCACAACTTCACTTTCAGTTAAACGTTTTAACACGAAATAGGCACAACCAAAATTGCAGTATTCTAGTAAGTAATCTTGAATTGCAGAAAATCTCTTACTAATATCTGCACCTTTTTTCTTATCATCAAAGAATCCTTTTAACCTTAATTGTTCAAATCCGATATCTCCTACGATATATGGATATCGGTCTAAAATTTCTGAGTAACGTCCTTCGAACATTTCCTGATTAAATGCATCTTTATGATTTTCTATAATATGAAAGTAATGTTGATTCACGTTAATAATCATAAGTCACCTACTCGCTTGCAGCTTCACCTAGTCTTTGTTTTTCTTTTGCAGCAGCATTAACTTGTTCATCGGCATGGTAAGAACTACGTACCATCGGTCCAGCCTGACAATGTTTAAATCCTTTTTCCATTGCTATTTTACGCAATTTACCGAACTCTAATGGTGTATAATATTTTTGAACTTTTAGATGCTTACGTGAAGGTTGTAAATATTGACCAATTGTCATAATATCAACATCATTTGCACGTAGATCATCCATAACTTCTAAAATTTCTTCCCAAGTTTCACCTAAGCCAACCATTAAGCTTGATTTAGTAGGAATATCTGGTTGCAATTCTTTTGAACGACGTAATACTTCTAATGAACGATCATATTTCGCACGCGCACGAACTCTTGGCGTTAAACGACGCACTGTTTCAATATTATGATTCAAAATATCAGGACGTGCATTCATTAAACGTTCCCAGTTATCAAAACTTCCACCCATATCTGATGGTAAGACTTCTATTGTTGTATAAGGATTTACTTCACGTACTTTACGAATCGTTTCAGCATATACTTCAGAACCGCCATCTTTTAAGTCATCACGTGCAACTGCAGTAATTACAACGTGTTTAAGATTCATTAGACGAACAGATTCTGCAACACGTTCCGGTTCGTTTAAATCAAGTTCATTGGGTAAACCTGTCTTAACGGCACAGAAACGACATGCACGCGTACAAACTGCCCCTAAAATCATAATCGTAGCTGTACGACGTTCACCCCAACATTCATGAATATTAGGACATTTTGCTTCTTCACAAACTGTATTTAAATTATGCTCACGCATCATTTTCTTCAGGCCAGTGTAATTCTTATTTGTATTTAACTTAATTTTAAGCCATTCGGGTTTTCTTAAGATTTCTTCGTTCTTAGTCGCCAATTCAATCCCTCCAATTAATTATTCTACAATTATAACATAAAGTTATTATTTTGAAATTCTAAGATTTTATTGTTCAAAAATTGTACTCATTATTTTCAATTGCTGTTTGCATTAAATCACGCAAAAATTCAGGCATGAAATATTCTTTTTCATTTTGAACAAACTGTGGGAAAAATCGGCCAAAAGTATACATATCTAATGTTGCTAATTTGTAATTTTGATGATTATCAATTTCTTCTGTACCAATAAAATATCTTTGCTGTGATTGTATGTACCCGATATTATGTAATACATACATACCAAATAAATCGCCTCTAAAACCAAACCCTTTAACGATCTCATCTTTATATTCATGTTGTTGACTAACATTTATCACTTCTTTTAACTCACGTCCGGTCAAAGTAATTTTTACAGGATTAATCGGATGTGGCAACATTTTATGCAGTTCATATTTTGTAAATTGATTGCCGGTATATCCATTAACGATAAGTCCGGTATTGATTAACGCACATTCTCCACCAGTAAATTGCATTAGTTTATCCGCTAATATGTATGTCGTATATGATGCACTATATAATCTTCTCGGTAAATCAATTTGCCTTTCTGTAATCGGTTCTGATAATAACGTTTTACCTTGCGCATAATAATCATCTTCAGTATTACGTATATCATCTGTGTTAATTAATCTCGCTTTTTTATTCACAAGCTTCTTACCATCAAAAGACAATGTAACTTCTCCTAAATACTCACCGTATCTTCCTGCAGCTCCGATTAGAACTCCGTTAACTTGCTCACCATGTTCAAAATAATGATGTGTATGTGCACCGAGAATCAAATCGATTTCCGGATGACTTTCTGCAAGCGTTCTATCAAAGAATTTACCTAAATGACTTAAAACGATAACGACATCGACATTCGGTCGTAAATTTTGAATTTCTTCTGAAATAGCCGACATCGGATCAGTAACAATCCATCCTAAAGCCTTATAAAAAGGTGTGAATTCCGCCGTAGCACCAACGATACCAAATTTGATACCATTCTTTTCATAAATCACAGATTTATCAATATTGTTAGGTAAATGTCCAGCTTCATCAAATAAATTACAGCATGTCACTTTAAAATCTGCATTCTGATAAAGTCGATTGAAATCCTCAAAATTTAAAGTAATTCCTTCATTATTACCAAGTGTTACGACATCCACCTGCGCTTCGTTTAACAACTGAACATTTGCCTGACCAAGCGTTGCTTCTGTAAATGGATGACTTCTATCAACATGATCACCTAAATCTAAATAAATCATGTTTTGTGATTCTGACTTTATGTCCAGAATATATCGTGTGATTTTCTTATAGTTTGATAAATAACTATGCATATCATTCGTATGAAATATTTTTATATCCATTCAATTGCCTCCTTATCATCCAGTGAAGCTTTTAATAATTAAATATATTCCTAATAGCATTAATATAATACGTAACATCAGTACAACTGTAGCTGATTTCATGCGCTTATTAATCTGCACACCGATCTTTGCACCAATAAAACTAGCAATAATTAGCATAATTGCATATGACCATATAATATTTCCTTGTATTATATGACTTGTAGCGCCACTGACACTCGATACAAAAATCATAATCATGCTCGTGCCTACTGCAATATGAGGCGGAAATCTAAAGATAATGATCATCAGAGGTGTCATCAAAGCACCTCCTCCGATTCCAAAAAGGCCTGTTAAACATCCTACCAGAAATGTTAATAAAACAGCTGGTATTGGTGCAATACTATAATGATAAGTATCACCTTTTATATCGGTATATGATTTTTCATATTTTTTATTCTGGAAGAATTTAATCGGTTTTATTTTATCTCTTACCATTAAAACAATACTCATAATAATTAAGAAGATACCGAAATAAAGATTAAAGCGGTGAATCGTTAAATACTGACTTAAATGAGCACCTACTAATGCTCCGGGAATAATACCCACCATAAAGATAACAGCATTTTTAAGATCTGCCTGTTTATTTTTTATATAACCAAGAGATGCTGATAAACCTGTTGAAATTAAAATCACAGTAGATGTTCCAATCGCTTTCTGTGGTGTAATACCATCTATTAATCCAATTTCCATACCTAAATATATTAATGCCGGCACAATAATGATACCACCACCGATACCAACGATTGAGCCAATAATACTTGAAAATAAACCTAAAAATATTAAAACAAAAATTGCAGTCATACTCATTTCAACACTTCCTAAAAAAGTTTTAGTTGTTTAAAGTTTAAACCTATATATTCGATATTTAAAATTTCACACATCCGTTTCGCATTGCCGGCTGCATGGCCACCTGAATTATTATTAAATACAACATATACATTTCTGGCTTTTTGATCGAGAATTTGAAGCTCTTTCGCTAAAAATTTTAATTCAGTTTCGTTATAATCATAAAGATAGCGTACATCTCGCCATTCCTGGTCAGACAAATCTTTTTTCGTCCATCCGCCAACATTTCTTCCGTGAAAGCGAACAAGCGCATCCTCATGTGTGATACGATTTACGAATGGTATACTGCCATGACCCGCTTGTGGTTCATCACATACAGAATGGATTAATTGATGTTCATATAGAAAATTAAGTGTATGTTCTTTCATGTCAGTTGTAAACCAGCTATCATTTCTAAATTCAATGCAAATAGGAAATTGTTTAAAATGGTTTTTCAAGTAAATAATATAATTGATATTCACTGTAGTACAATCATACCAAGGTGGAAACTGAATGAGTAAACATCCAAGCTTTCCAGCGTCATATATAGGTTGAAGCATTGTTTTAAATTGTTCAATGAGCTCCATTTTCGATGCAGCAAAATCTTCTACTGCAGCATGTCCTGTGAGTGCTTGATGAATTTTAACGATAAATTTAAAATTATCCGGTGTTTCTTTTATCCATTTTTGAATATTGCGTTCAGGTTGAACAGAATAATACGTAGCGTCCAGTTCAACTATCGGAAAATGCGCACCATAATGATAAAGCTTTTCATTTTTATTTGTGAGATCTGCATATAATAAATCATGATCTCCCCAACCAGTAAGTCCTATATATATCATTTCATCACCTAACTGTTATTTTATCATAAACTTATCAAAATATAGATTGGAGAACTTATGACTACCATTACCCTTAATGATGTAAATTTTTCTGTTAATGATAAACATATTATAAAAAATGTATCGACAAATTTTCATTCCGGTAAGATCACCGCTTTAATCGGTCCCAGTGGTGCCGGCAAAACGACTATTTTAAAAATGATCAACGGATTAATCAGTCCAACTTCCGGTGATATATTAATTGATAATCAATCTATTCAATCACTTGATTTAGTTGAGCTGAAAAAACAAATTGGATTAGCACTTCAAAGTGCACCAATGATACAAGGCACAGTATACGATAATATCAATCTACCTAAGACGCTTTTTAATCAGAAGTTACCCGTTGAAGCAGCATCGAAACTGCTCGACCAGCTAAATTTAGATACAATTGACCTCAATACAAATGTAAAAAGTCTTTCAGGAGGACAACGTCAACGTCTTTCTATCGCACGAACATTAGTTAACCAGCCTAAAGTCTTATTACTCGATGAAATTACATCGAGCTTAGATCCACGAAGTGTACGTGAAGTAGAAGCATTAATCCACAAAATCAATGAAAGATATAACGTCACGGTTATCTGGATAACGCATGACGTTGATCAGGCGAAACGGGCTGCAGACTACTACTGCATGCTTAAAGATGGTGAAGTTGTTACTACAGGTGAAGCAAGTCAATTATTTGAATCCAATAATGAAACCTTGAATGCTTTTCTGAAAGGAGAAATAGAATGACATTAACACAACTGGCATTAACACTTATATTCGTACTGATACCAGTAGTCTTAAGTTATACATTGAAACTCGGGCTTGAAAAAGATATTATCATCGCAACGATTAGAAGTACAATTCAGCTTATTTTCATCGGTTATTTACTAACTTTCGTTTTTGATGGCAATCACCCAATCTACATCCTGCTGATGATATTATTAATGATTACAGCCGCAACGCAAAATATTATAAAAAAAGGAAAAGGAATAAAAGGTATCACCTGGAAGATCGTGCTGACTTTAATCACAGTAGAAGTAGTAACGCAAACCATTCTACTAGGCTTTCATATCATACCATTTGAAGCGCGTTATGTTATACCGATTAGCGGAATGATGATTGGTAATGCAATGGTATTATCATTACTATTTCTCAATCGTTTCTTAAGTGAACTTGATCAAAATGAAGAACAAATCGAATTAATTCTCTCACTTGGAGGAAATCCAAAACAAGCCATTCATAGAGTGCTTATGGCATCTATAAAAAATTCAATGATACCGACAATCGAAAGCCAAAAGACAATGGGGCTCGTGCAACTTCCCGGAATGATGAGCGGACAAATTATCGGTGGGGCAGATCCTATCGTTGCTGCACAATTCCAATTACTTATTCTGTTCTTATTATTGACAGCAGCAACACTTTCAAGTGTGATGGTCGGATTTTTAAGTTATCCGACTTTATTTAACGACAAACAGCAGTTCATTGGTAAATATTACAACACAGAAAAAAATGCCTAAGACATAGCGTCTTAGGCATTTTTTTATATTTTAACCGATAGAACCTTCCATTTCGAATTTAATTAAACGGTTCATTTCAACTGCGTATTCCATTGGTAATTCTTTTGTAAATGGCTCAATGAAGCCCATTACGATCATTTCTGTCGCTTCTTCTTCTGATATACCACGGCTCATTAAGTAGAATAACTGTTCTTCTGATACTTTAGAAACTTTCGCTTCATGCTCTAAAGAAATATTATCATTTAACATTTCGTTATATGGAATAGTATCTGAAGTTGATTCATTGTCCATGATTAATGTATCACATTCAATGTTTGAACGCGCACCAGTCGCTTTACGTCCGAAATGAACAATACCACGGTAAACTACTTTACCACCTTGTTTAGAGATCGATTTAGAGACGATAGTTGAAGAAGTGTTTGGTGCCATGTGCATCATTTTCGCACCAGCATCCTGAACTTGTCCTTTACCTGCTAAGGCGATAGATAATGTCATACCACGTGCACCTTCACCTAATAAGTAACATGCAGGGTATTTCATTGTTAATTTAGAACCGATGTTACCATCAATCCATTCCATCGTTCCATTTTCATAAACGAATGTACGTTTTGTAACTAAGTTGAATACATTATTTGCCCAGTTTTGAATTGTCGTATAACGGCAATATGCATCTTTTTTAACGATGATTTCTACTACAGCTGAGTGTAAAGAATTCGTCGTATAAACTGGAGCTGTACATCCTTCAACGTAGTGTACACTTGCGCCTTCGTCAACGATGATTAATGTTCTTTCAAATTGTCCCATATTCTCAGAGTTAATACGGAAGTACGCTTGTAACGGTGTTTCTAATTTTACACCTTTTGGTACATAGATGAACGATCCACCTGACCAAACTGCGGAGTTTAATGCAGCAAATTTATTATCTGCCGGTGGAATTACTGAAGCAAAATGCTCTTTAAAGATATCTTCATTTTCACGTAATGCAGAATCTGTATCTTTAAAGATAATGCCTTGTTCTTCTAAATCTTCCTGCATATTATGGTATACAACTTCAGATTCATATTGTGCTGATACCCCAGCTAAATATTTTTGTTCCGCTTCAGGGATACCTAATTTATCAAATGTTTGTTTAATCTCTTCAGGAACTTCGTCCCAAGAACGTTCTGTATGTTCAGATGGTTTTACATAGTACGTAATTTCATCGAAGTTTAATTCTGATAAATCCCCACCCCACATCGGCATAGGCATTTTATAGAATTGTTTTAAAGATTTTAAGCGGAAATCTAACATCCACTGTGGCTCTTCCTTCATCTTTGAAATTTCTCTTACGATATCTTCAGTTAGTCCACGTTCTGAACGGAAAATAGAAACGTCTTTATCATGGAAACCATATTTGTAATCACCAACATCGGGTGCTTGTTTAACCATTTCATTCACTCCTTTTAGTTTTCATTCTTTGTGCCACGTTCTAATGCTTTCCAGGCAAGTGTCGCACATTTAATACGCGCCGGAAACTTAGCTACACCAGAAAGTGCTTCAATATCTCCAGCTTCTTCATCTATTTCATAATCTTCACCAAGCATCATCTTAGAGAATTCATCACTCATCTTTAATGCTTCTTCTATTGTCTTACCTTTTATTGCTTCAGTCATCATTGATGCGCTGGACATTGAGATAGAACAACCTTCACCATCAAACTTTGCATCCTGCACAATATCATCAACAATATCAAGTGTAAGACGAATTCTATCTCCACATGTTGGATTGTTCATATCTATTGTTAAGGCACCATCTTCGATAACACCTTTGTTACGAGGATTCTTATAATGATCCATTATGACAGAACGATAAAGTTGATCTAAATTATTAAAACTCATAACTGAAAAACTCCTTTGTTTCTTTCAAGCTTTGAACAAGTTGATCTACTTCTTCTTTTGTGTTGTAGATGTAGAAACTTGCACGTGCTGTAGAGGACTGTCCCAACCATTTCATTAAAGGTTGTGCACAATGATGCCCTGCACGAATCGCAATACCGTGTGAATCTAATGCAGTTGCTAAATCATGCGGATGTACACCTTCTAAATTAAAAGTAATTAATCCTGCACGTTTATCTACAGTTGGACCGTAAATTTCTAAACCTTCAATTTCACTCATCTTTTCATAAGCATATGCCGTAAGCTCATGTTCGTATGCTAGTACATTGTCCATGCCAATGTTACTTAAATAATTAATAGCTTCAGCTAAACCTACTGCTTCAGCGATAAGCGGTGTACCCGCTTCAAATTTAGTCGGTAATTCTGTCCATGTAGAGTCCTGTAAACCTACAAAGTCAATCATATCTCCACCAAATTCAATCGGTTCCATTTGATTTAAATATTCTCTTTTACCATATAAAACTCCGATTCCTGTTGGACCAAGCATCTTGTGTCCACTGAACGCATAGAAGTCACAATTTAAATCAGTCACATCAACATTCATATGAGGTATTGCCTGCGCACCATCAACTACCATCACAGCCCCATTTTCATGTGCAATTTCAGCGATGCTTTTCACATCATTGATTATGCCTAGAACGTTAGAAACATGTGCCATTGCAACAATTTTTGTCTTGCTTGTAACTGTTGCACGTACATTTTCCAGCGTAACCGTGCCATCTGATTCAAGTGGAATATATTTAAGCACAGCTTTCTTACGTTTCGCAAGTTGTTGCCACGGAACTAAATTTGCATGATGTTCCATCTCAGTAATGACAATTTCGTCACCTTCACTAACCGCAATATCACCATAACTGTGTGCTACAGTATTAATTGCTGTTGTCGTACCGCGTGTGAATATAATCTCTTCAAAATATTTCGCGTTGATAAAATTGCGTACTGTTTCGCGTGCATTTTCATACCCATCCGTAGCACGCGTACCTAAAGTATGTACACCACGGTGTACATTCGCATTCATATGCTCATAATAATATTTTGTTTTCTCTATTACACTTGAAGGTTTCTGACTAGTCGCTGATGAATCTAAATAAATGATGTCTTTTCCGTTAACTTGTTCAGTTAGAATCGGAAAATCTTTTCTGATTGCTTCAACATTTAAGCTGGTCATTTTGTATCAAGACCTTTCAAAACTGTATTTTATAATTTACCCATTACTTTTTCTTCAATAACGTCTGTTAATTGACGTTTTACTGCTTCAATTGGTAATTCAGTTACTACTGGAGCTAAGAAACCATGAATGACTAAACGTTCTGCTTCCTGTTTAGAAATACCACGACTCATTAAATAGAATAATTGCATCGGATCCACACGGCCTACAGAAGCTGCATGTCCTGCTGTAACATCATCTTCATCGATTAATAATATCGGGTTAGCGTCTCCACGTGCTTTCTCTGATAACATTAATACACGTGATTCTTGTTGTGCGTCTGCTTTTGTACCACCATGTTTAATGTGGCCGATTCCATTAAAGATTGAAGATGCTGAATCTTTCATTACACCGTGTTTTAAGATATGACCTTCACTAGATTTACCATATTGTATGATTTGAGTTGTGAAGTTTAATTTTTGTTCTCCACGACCTACTACAACAATCTTTAAATTACTCTTAGAATTGTCACCATTTAAGTAAGTCGTATTATCATTGATTGTATCTCCATCATTCATCAAACCTAAAGCCCAGTCAATCGTTGCATCTTTTGCAGCCATACCACGACGAATCACATGTCCTGTAAAACCTTTGTTTAAGAAGTCAACGGCACCGTAAGTGATCTTAGCATTATCTTTTGCGATAACTTCAGAAACTAAATTTAACTGTGCATCTTTTGATTCTACAGTTGATAAATAGTTCTCAACATATGTTACTTCAGCACTATCTTCAGCAACAATGATTAAATGGTTGATGATATTTACATCTGCATTATCATGTAATACTACATATTGAATTGGATTTTCAACAACTACATTACGTGGAACGTATACGAATAGTCCACCATTCATCATAGCAGCATGCAATGCAGTCAGGCGGTGTTCATCTACTTTTACAGCTTCAGTCATATAGTATTGTTTTACTAAATCACTGTTTTCAATTAATGCAGTTTCAATATCTTTTACGATTACACCTTGATCAATTAAAGACTGTTCAACTTTTACTAATGCAGGTGTATTGTTATGTTGCACAATAAGGTTTTCTACATTCTCCATATCCAATAAGTTTTTAACCGCTTCAGGTAAAGCATCCGTTGAAGCATAGACATCACTTTTGATATCTTTATGGTGAACATCAAAGACCCATTTATCAAGTTTTGTTTTATCTGGTTTTGGCATTTCAATTGTATTTAATTTATTAAAAGCGTCAGCACGTAATTCTGCCATCCATGTTGGTTCATTGCGTGATGCTGAGAAATTTTTAATCATATCGTTTGTTACATCGATTGTACTCATCACATTTTCCTCCTATTTAATTATCAGGTATTACGCGTTAATTGTTTCATCTTGAATGTTAAGCTCTTGTTTAATCCAGTCATAACCTTCAGCTTCAAGACGTTTCGCTAACTCTTCTCCACCTGATTTAACAACTTTACCTTGCATCATAACATGTACGAAGTCAGGCGTAATGTAGTTTAATAAACGTTGGTAATGCGTGATAATTAGGCAACCGAAGTTTTCTCCGCGCATTTCGTTAATTCCTTTAGATACAACTTTTAATGCATCGATATCTAAACCTGAATCAATTTCATCTAAGATTGCAAATTTAGGCTCTAGCATCATTAATTGAAGAATTTCGTTACGTTTTTTCTCCCCACCAGAGAATCCTTCGTTTAAATAACGTTGTGCCATATCTAAATCCATTTCTAAAAATTCCATATTTTTGTCTAATTTCTTGATGAACTGCATTAAATTGATTTCATTACCTTCTTCACGTTTAGCATTAATTGCTGAGCGTAAGAAGTCTGCATTCGTAACACCAGAAATTTCTGATGGATATTGCATCGCTAAGAAAAGACCAGCTTGTGCGCGTTCATCAACTTCCATTTCTAATACATTCTCGCCATCAAGTAAAACTTCACCTTGCGTAACTTCATATTTAGGGTGTCCCATGATTGCTGCTGATAAAGTTGATTTACCAGTACCATTAGGTCCCATGATTGCATGAATTTCATTTTGTTTAATCGTTAAATTTACACCTTTTAAAATTTCTTTCCCTTCAATTGAAACGTGTAAATCTTTAATTTCTAAAACTGATACCATATTGAATTCCCTCCGATATATATAATAATTTCATCTTATCTAGTTTATAATAATTTTAATCTGAGGTCAAAGACCTATGACTTAAATCACAGTACTTATTATAACCTAAATAAGATGTTAGTTAAATTAATCGGGCTAAATATTTTAAATTCAATGAGAAAATAAGTCTTTTCATTGAAAATGCTATACGTATTGAGATGTAGGGTGTACAATTTATTTATTATTTAGGGAGGTACTTATGCATATTATTTCTATGATATTAGCAACGATTGTATTTATTGAACATATTTATATTATGATTTTAGAAATGTTCTTTAGTGATTCGAAACGTGCTGCAGAAACATTTGATATTAATTATAATTTCCTACAAGATGACCGCGTCAAAACTTTGTTTAAAAACCAGGGACTATATAATGGTTTTCTGGCAGCAGGATTAGGTTACGGATTATTTGTTAGTCATAACCAAATTGAGATTACAACAATGTTTGTTATATTCGTTATTATTGCTGCCGTATACGGCGCAATGACCAGCAGTAAAGGCATCTTGATCAAGCAGGGCTTACCTGCTACCCTAGCATTGATTGCTATAATAATTTTTAAATTAAATAAGAGCATCCGATGATTTTTTCATCGGATGCTCTTATTTTATTTTGCCGCAATAACTGCGCCATCATATTTCTTATTAATGTAATCTTGCATTTCTTTGGATTGTAAAACTTTGATTAATGCTTTTAATTTTTTACTATTTTTATCCTCTTCGCGAACTGCAATTAAATTTGCATATGGAGAATCTTTACCTTCAACTGCAATTGAATCTTTAACTGGATTTAATTTATTATCAATTGCGAAATTAGAATTGATAATCGTCGCATCCCCTTCATCATTTTTAAATGACTTCGGTAAAAATTCAGCAGATTGTTTGTTGTTAAATTTAAAGTTCTTCTTATTCACTTTAATATCTTTAAATGTTGCAGTAATTGGATCAACGCCAGATTTTAATTCGATTAATCCTGCTTTTGTAAAGAATGATAAGAAGCGTCCTTCTTCAGCTGGGTTATTCGACACATAAATTTCAGCGCCTTCTGGTAAGTCTTTTAATGAACTATATTTATTTGAATACACTGCCATCGGTTCTAAATGTACATTACCTATAGAAGTTATTTTATATTTTTTAGATTTTTTCTCGATGTTTAAATATGGTGTATGCTGGAAAAAGTTTGCATCTAGTTCACCTTCGTTTAATAGTCTGTTTGGTGTTGTGTAGTCATTAATGACTTTAATCTTTAAATTGTAACCCTCTTTTTTCATCATCTTTTTCGCATGTTCCAATATTTGACCGTGAGGTGAAGGTGAGGCACCTACTAGTATCGTTTCATTTTGTTTCGTACTATCTTTACCTTCTAATACTAAACCTAGTATCGCTATGATTAATAAAATACTCGTAATCGTATAAAACTTTTTCATCATGACATCTCCTTATCTTTTGTCAACATGTTTAACAATCATGTCACCAATCCATTGAATTAAGAAGACAATGATTAAGATTGCAATGGTTGCAACTAAAATCACATCATTTTGACTTCTTGTAAATCCGACTAAATAGGCTAAGTTTCCTAGACCACCAGCGCCGATAACACCAGCAATCGCTGTAGATCCGACTAAAGCAATCGCTGTAACTGTGATACCTGAAATCAATGCAGGTAAACTTTCTGGGATTAACACTTTATTAATTAAAGTCCACGTGTTGGCGCCCATTGATTCCACAGCTTCAATAACACCTTTATCAATTTCTTTTAAAGCAATTTCAACGAGTCTTGCGTAGAATGGTGCAGCACCAATGATTAATGCTGGTAAAGCACCTTTCACACCACTAATCGTGTTCATAATAATACTCGTAAACGGAATCAATAAAAGAATTAAAATAATAAACGGTACCGCTCTAAATAGATTTACGATAAAGGCGAGAATTGCATATGATACTTTAGACGCATTTGTCTTACCTCGTGAAGTAAGAAATAATAAAATACCGATGATTAATCCAAAGATAAAAGTAAATACAGTTGAGATATACGTCATGTATAACGTTTCATAAATGGCAGTCCAAACATCTGGCCAAATTACATTTTTAAATGTAAACATCTCTTGTAAGTTCGCTAATAATTTATCCATGTCGTTCCACCTCAATTTCTACACCGTGCTGAATCAGTTCCAGCTCAATTTGTTCAATCGGAATATTATTTTGATTAATATGGACGATTAAGTGACCATATGAACCATTACGAGTATGTTTAACATTTCCTTCTAATATATTCATTTCTAAACCATACTTTTGAATTACTTTACTTACAATAGGTTGACCAGTCGTTGAACCAACGAACTTTAATTTAATAATAGTGCCTTCTGGATATGTCTTATTAATTTCTTGAATAGATGTTTCAACTTCATCCTCATTTAAATCATCACGGACAAAACGTTTCGTAATCGCTGTTTGAGGTCTATTGAAGACGTTAATAACTTCACCAAGCTCAACAATTTTACCGGCTTCCATTACTGCAACACGACTACAAATCTTACGAATAACAGCCATTTCATGCGTAATTAAAATCATAGTAATATTTAAACGTTTATTAATTTCAACGAGTAAATTTAAAATTTCATCAGTCGTTTGTGGATCTAATGCGCTCGTCGCTTCGTCACATAATAATACTTCCGGATCATTACTTAAAGCTCTCGCAATTCCGACACGCTGTTTTTGACCTCCTGATAATTCAGAAGGATATGCTTTCTCCCTCCCTTTTAATCCGACAAGCTCGATTAAAGATTTGACTTTATCATGTTGTTCCGCTTTTGGAACGCCTGCGATTTCTAGAGGTAATGCGACGTTATCGTATACAGTACGTGACCATAATAAATTAAAGTGCTGGAATATCATGCTGATTTTTTGTCGACGCTTAAGTAATTCTTTTTTACTTAAATAGTTAAGTACTTCACCGTTAATTTGCACTTCACCACTCGTCGGTAATTCTAAACCGTTAAACATTCTAATCATTGTACTTTTACCTGCGCCACTGTATCCGATAATACCGAAGATTTCACCTTTCTCTATGTTTAAGTTGACGTTATCAACCGCTTTTATATTGCCCTTTTTTGTGTTGAATATTTTTTCAACATTCGTTAATTGAATCATGACGTTCCTCCTCGAATTTTCCACAAAAAATACGTCTTCCTCACAAAGAGAAAGACGCAAAATAATATATTGTGAATTTCTCTCATCTTCTAAAGTTAAAAAACTTTATGTGAATTGGCACCTTGTCTAAATGACGGTTGCCGGGCTTCAAAGGGCACATCCCTCCACCTCTCTTGATAAGAGCGTATTTAGTTGTTTTATGAATATGTTCTTTATCTTAAGTCAATTTGAAGTATTCGTCAACAGTAAATTTAAATTTTCATACAAAGTTGTGACGGACTCAAATTGATAAGATATATTTTCGACTGTACCGTTACGTACAAACAATAGTACAGGCACACTTTTAATTTCGTAATACTGACTTAAATTTTCATAATAATTTAAATCAATTTTAGTAACTGGTATGTTTAGAGATGCAGCAGTAATATCCAACATCTTTTCTGCGAGCTTACATGTACCACAAAATGGGGTATATCCAAATAGAATAAATGGTTGTTCTGATATTTCAAATTGCAAAAGCTGATTTAAGTTCATATTGCGCGGGCTTACCTTTCCAGACAAATTGTTGTTTTACATCAAACTGATGTTTCATCATCGTTCTTGCTAAATAATCTAGTGGACAATTACCTACCTCACCGTATTTGGGATCAATATGAATATGATTACTTTCACTCAAATGGCGTTTAAACCAGGATCTAATTTTGCGTCCAGCTTTATCGCTATCGGTCATAATGTAAACTTTATGATGATACAGATCTTCAATCATATCATCCAGTTTTCCGATACCCATCGTGCCATTGGTGCATATAATATGTACAGGTTCCGTTAATACTTCTTGTAATCTTAGTTTGTCACGCTTTCCTTCTACAACGATAACTTTAGTAATTACAGACATGTCCATCACCTTTTTATCATATTGTATTCAGTTTTAGCAATTTGATAATAAAAAAATTCCTTGATAAATTATTATCAAGGAAATTATACCATTTATGCGTTAATCATTTCATCATATTGTGCTTGATCCATTAATTCTTCAAGTGCAGCATCGTCAGCTTCAACTTTAATCATCCAAGCTTGATCCATTGCTGATTCGTTTACTAATTCAGGAGAATCTTCTAATTCAGAGTTAACTTCAATAACTTTGCCTGAGATAGGAGCATATAATTCAGATACAGTTTTTACTGACTCAACGCTACCAAAAGGAGCACCAACTTCGATTTCATCTCCAACTTCTGGTAATTCAACGAATACGATATCCCCTAATTCAGATTGTGCGAAATCTGTAATACCGATTGTTTTTACATTATCTTCTGATTTTACCCATTCGTGATCTTTTGAAAATTTTAAGTTTGACATTATAAACCCTCCGTTTAATTAAAGTACTATCACTATAATAATGACACATTGTAAGCGTTTATTCAATCATTTTTATAACCAAGTATCGCTATATTCTTTTTCTTTAAAGCCTAAAGTAATTTTATTGCCATTAACAGCTAACGGTCTTTTAACTAACATACCATCTGAAGCAAGTAATTCAAACTTTTCATCATCTGACTTTTCGCTTAATGTTTCTTTAAGGTTTAATGCTTTAAATTTAGCACCCTGTTTATTGAAAAGCGCATCAATATCAACATTTGTCTGCTCTACAATCGCTTTAAATTCAGCAGCCGTGGGAGTAAGTTCAACGATATGGATAGGTTCAAAACTAACGCCATGTGTTTCTAAATATTTTGCTGCCTTTCTACATGTACTACAATTTGGTAACTGATAAAATTTTATCATCATAGGCCTCCTTCTTAATTTAACCTAATATTAACAATTATTCTTAAAGGTTACAACTGCAATCCTTATCGTTTAATAATTTATTAAAAAGGTATATAATTATCATATAAATAAATTATATAAAACACTGTGAGGGAATAATTATGAGAACAATAAGTCAATATGAAGAATTTAAAGAAATTATAAATCAAGATGAGAAAGTAATCGTAAAATTCTTTGCAGATTGGTGTCCCGATTGTACACGTATGGATTTCTGGATTGATCCTATTGTAGATGAATACAATGATTATACATGGTATAAAATCAACCGTGACCAAGTACCTGAAGCTGCTGATGAGAATGAAGTGATGGGTATCCCAAGTATCCTTATCTTTGAAAAAGGTGAAAAATTAGCACATCTTCATTCTGCTAACGCAAAAACACCTGAATCAGTTAAAGCATTTTTAGCCGAGAACTTAAAATAAAATTTTAAATTTATAAACCATCCATTGATGAAATGGATGGTTTTTTTAATATGTTGAAATTAAATTATTATTCTTTCGTGCCTTATATTCTGATTCCGTTTGAGCTGTTAAATAAACCGCTCCATAAATCATTTCATCAGCCTCGCAACCTAGATGTTTTGATAACTCTGGGTGTAGTAAAGGTGGTTGTGTTTTAATACAGCTCCCTATCTTTTCTTCATATAAAGCTAATGAAAGCGTCTGCATAAAACCGCCAATCGCAAGAATATCTTCTAAATTTTCTTTTTGACGTCGATCGCGTGGACCAACGACTAACAATATACCAGCAAGTATTTTTGTTTTGTCTACATGCTGAATTTTTTTCTCTGCATTATTCTTAAATGCAACGTCAGCAAACGTCTGAGCATAGTTTTCTAATCTTTCTTTTTTCACCCACACAATGCGCCAAGGTTCACGCATACCGTGGTTAGGTGCATATGTCGCTAATTCAATCGCACGTTCTACAGCGCTATCTTCAACAGTTGTATCGACATACTGTTTAATACTTCTTCTATTTTTTATCGCATCTTTTAATTCCAAAAAAATACCTCCTCATAAATGATAACCATTATCAATTATAAAGAAGTATCATTAATTTGTAAATCATGACTTATAAAGTACAATCTGATCATGTAAATCTTTAATATGAATTTGACCTGGTGCAACAGGATTGCCAACATAGCCAAAGGTCATAGATGATCCAAATATCCCACACGCCACTCGTGTAATCTTTCCAATTTCTCCCATTGCTATACCGATAATATTTAAATTACAGTTTTGTTTTGTTTCATAAACTGCTGACATTAAGTTAAGCACATCTTTACCATCATTCGGTTTAACCGCTAGTTTACAGTAATCTGCATCTAGTTTAATCATGCGATTATATATCGCGAGCATATCTTTAATACGTGGAGTGAATTCATATTCATGGTGACTGATTAACACTAAAATATTATTCGCACGTGCCAAAACCAATAATTTATCCATATAGTCTTCGTACATCATCAATTCTAAATCGATAATATCACATAACTTTTTCTCTATCACTTCTTTAATAAGTTCAAAATAAGCATCCATCGTAATTTTTGTCTTGTTATTCATATCTTCTGTGCGATATGTAAATAAAATTTGTTTTGTTGGAAACTTATTCTTTATAAAAGCAATCTCAGATTCATAAAATTCAATTGAACCTTGTGCTAAGTCAGCTCGATATTCAACGACATCGAAATAATCGATATATTCAACCGCTTCTTTAATCACTTTTTCATCTGTGTTCTGTACATCTGATAACGTCAATATTACCTTTGGAATTGCACTACTCTGCTCTGTCAAAATAAGTCCTCCTCTTATTCATCCAATAATTAAAGTGAAAGTATGGTAAAATAGATAAGTGCTGTTAATTATTGAACAATCTCTTAAGTCTATTTTACCTTACTTGATTAATAAATTGTATCAATTATACCCATATTATAAGTTCACAAGAATTTAATTTGGAAAGCATAGTGATTAATATATGGAGGATAATAATGAAAACACTATTTGATTTAAAAACGTTACCAGGATGGAAAATAGATAACCACACGAAGATAGCCATTCGTTTAGTAGAAAACGAAGACTATATCGCGATTACAAAACCCATATACAAAAGCCATAGCATAATGGACGTTATCGAATTCACTAAAGATAGTGAAGATAATATCACTTTTAAAAATATGAACAATAATAATCAGATTATCGTATCTATTGATGAAAATGATAAGACCATTCATATCCATAATAAAGCATAGTACCTATAAGGTATTATGCTTTATTATTGAAATATGTGTTTCAATTTGTTATATTTAAATATGCTAGTTATTTTATTCATACTATCTCGGGGGCGTTACGGATTCGACAGGGGTCACTTGGGTTGGTATAGCGTGTCGGAGGGTTGTCTTCGTTATCAACACAACAGTTATAATAACTGGCAAAACAAACAATTTCGCAGTAGCTGCCTAATCGCACTCTGCACCTCTCTCAAGCATCGCCTATGTGCCTGATGTAGAGGTTCAACTTTAGTAGGATACGACGAACACTTCCGCCTGGAGTCTGTTCGTAAGAGATTAATCGGGCTAGCGATACATTCGGATGTCCGTTTTCAGATGTATCGTGAAATTCAATAACAGGACTACACACGTAGAAGTATCAATTGCAGGATCTTTGGACGCGGGTTCGACTCCCGCCGTCTCCATACATAAACCTTTTAGCCTTGTTGCTAAAGGGTTTTTATTTTTGTTCCCCCAGTATTCCCCCAATATTCCCCCATCACACGTTGATATGTAGCCATTTAGCTGATTGAATTTGTTCTATATTAATAGTGTTCTATGTATTCTTTTAACTCATCCATCAATTCAATACCAGCATCAGTTATGTGATATTTGAAAGATAAATCATTTTCAGTAGAGACAATTAGATCAGTATATCCACCATCACATAATGCATACATAATTTTTCCTATACGTTCAAAGTCTGTTGTCTGTGGCAAACCATATAAGAATACATCTTGAAGTGCTTTCAAAATAAATTCATTATCTGACATGATGACATTACCTCACTTGTAGTATAATTAAGTACAAATATATTATATAATTTTATATGCTAATGTAATAGAAAAATGTTACTGCTAAATATTTGAAATGTATAGAATATTCATTTTAACTTCCGATAATAAATGATTATGTAAACGAAAATATTTTTGAAAACAAATCATATCAACGGTTTGAAGTGTTCGTATATTTTTAGCTTTATACAAAAAATATACATTGTTGATTTAAAGCCTTTTTGAGTGTTCGGTGCTGGTCTTAAAATGAATATTTTATGCATAAGATTTGTGTTTGACCTTATTTGACTAATGACTTATAATTAAATTGTATCTTCCATAGAGATGTAGTCACTCACTTTAATTAGTGGGTGCTTTTTTATGTCTGTAACTGCAATCTACTTAAAATACTACATTTTACTATAATATACCATCTGACATTCCGATTTTAAGCACGATAACTTTTATTTTTTGGGTGATTGTGCGTAAACTCAATTTAAAATGGGCATAAGAAAACCACCTACATCAGTAAGTGGTTAGATTTTATTTTGATCTAGTAAATTATAACCTTTGCTGGTTAGTTTGAATTTTTCTTGTTCATTATTTGTATCTAATTTGATAAACTTGTGTTCAAGTAAATAATTGAACATTTCGATACTTCTTAAATCTTGCCTCGACTTTAAATAATTGTATTCTTCCACTTCAAATAATACTTTTAGTGCAACTTTCTTAGCAGTTAACATGATATGTCACACCTTTTTTAGTTGTCTTAAAATTAACACTACATTAAATTGAAGAATATAAAAGTGAGTTATATCACATTTTGAAATATTTCTTCAGTCTCCCAATAGAACATCTAACAATTTATTTATTTGTACCCTAACCGCCTTATCACTTATACCAAATATATTTCCTATACGTTCAAAGTCCATACCACGTAACAAACACATAAACATGTACTGTTGTTTAATCGTTCCCACTTGATACACTTTATCTAAAATAGCGTTAATACTTACCACATCGCTTAATTGCGTATATTCCTGTAATGCATCATTTATATTCATATCAACAGCACCATTAATATTAAAAAAATCATTATCATCAAGTTCTATATCATCACCAGCATCTATTGAATGTGTTTTATGATAATTCATAATATATCGTCTTAGTTCTGTACGTTCACTACACATCGGGTCGATACCTATAACGCTTGTGTTTATATATATTTAGTAATCTTGCATCATTACGGGCTTTGTTGCGTTTTAAACGTTCATTGTTGGTGTGCTGGTATAAGTCATATCTTAATCGGTCAATTATATCTGTATTGCCATATCTTCCATTGCTAGATAGGTAACTTTTAACCTCTCTTTGTTCGTCTTTAGAGTACGTATATAAGCACCTTTTTAAAAGATGCATATTACTATTAGATTTCTTTTTATAGCGTTCCAGGGCTTGTTTTTGTTCAATTATCCATATTGCTAACCTATCAACATTACATCCCACACTTACTAAGCCTATTGGTGTTGGTGTAGTTGTTGATACTGATAAATAATACATTTCATTAATCTGCATACTCATAAAAGCTATATTAAATCGTATTGATGATGGTGAAAAATCTCTTAATAGTTGGTACTCGGTTAAACGGTCAACTTCTTTAAATCTTAATGCTTTGGTACATCTGATTAACTTCATAGGCTCACCTCAATTATTTAGATGTCATACGTTTTACTTCTTCAATTACTTTGCGAAAAGCCTTTTCTTTTTCTTCAAAGTATTGCAGCTTTAACTCTAAATATTCCGTTCTGTCATATCCTGATGGCTTTGGTGGGAATTTATCAAAGATAGTACCGACTTTAATCATCGGATCAATTATCTTTGCTATCTTATCCATCTGCACTATTTCACTTTTAACTATTTTCTCAAATTCATAGTTCTCCATTTTCAATACCTCCATCATTGTCATTTAATTTGTCTAGTTCATTATTAATATTGTCAAAGAATTGTATTAACTTATGTTCGTTACCTTTGTTGTCGCTTGAAATAACTTTGATACGTTCTTCAATATAGCGTGTTTCTGCAACTGTTTTATCTGTTTTAACCTTATCAGTCCATAGTCCATAGCGTTTACCTAATAACTCGGCTGATTTCACACGTATCGTTGTATCTGCTCTTTTATCGACTTTCTCAATAACTTGTCCATCCCTACCCTTTAATAATGGTATAAGTTCCTCGTCTGTTTGTTCCCCTCGCATTACTGCTGTTAGAAATTCTAATACTTCTTTTTGCTGTGCGACTTTATCAGATTTGATAGCATCTAATCGTTCATCAATATATTCTGAAATGTTAGGTTTTCTAAGGTTTTCATATCCAGTAATTGCAGCAGTCTTTTCACTATATCCAGCTTTGATTGCAGCTTGTGTAGCATTGCCACTAATAATATATTCATCTGCAAACCGTCTTTGTCGTTCCGTTAGTTTCATCTTTTTCACATCCTTTAATAGCATTAAAGACTGATACACCATAAGATGCACCAGTCTAATATTTTTAATATCCGTACGGGTTACCTACAGAGTCAATTTCACTTGCACTTCTACCGTATTTATTAATAGCAGCATCCGTTGATGTATCTGTATCAAATTGAACACCTAATTGCTTTAATAAATCACCATCTTTAACGGATAAAGTACCATTCTTACAATCTTTAGTTATCGCAATAATTAGTTCATGTTTGGTGATTTCATTCGCATTAATTGTCATGATTGCTTTTAATGTATTTTCGTAAGCCATGTTTTGAACCTCCTTACTTAATGATACGGTGTTTCTCTGCTAATTTTCTCATCATGTCGTTACGTTTAGAACGTTGTTCACGTTCTCTTAATTCACGTTGCATAAATTCATTTTGTACTTGTTGACCTAATCCAGCATTGATACCATCTAAGTCTTTTTCTAAAGATTTCAATACATCTATACTGCCAACACTTCCACCACTATTGATTGTTTGTCTTAAATTTTCAAATTGATCATAGTTTACTCTAGTCATAATTATAAATCTCCTTTAAATGTAATAATATTGTTTGCAGCTACATGAATTGAAGGACTCACTAATTTACCATAATAATTAGGTGTGAACCCTCCACCTCTTGCAGCACGTTTTAAATCATCATCTTCTTCAATATATGCTTCATAATAATCTGCAAATAATGTGAATTCATCTTCAAACTTTCCATTTAATTCATTCATCTTTTTAACAACTGCATTTACTTCATCTATCTTGAGTTTGTACTCATGTAATAATTTTTCTTTATCATCCTTATATAATCTCTTCAACTTAGGCTGATTCATAATTAGTGCCATCGCTTTTTCTTTAATAACATCTTTAGATACTGTTTTCTTAGTCGCTAACTTCTTTTCGTTTTTCTTAATATTGATTTCAAGTGCTGCAATTTCTGAATACAATTCATCTGCTTTATCATCATCACCACTAGCAATATGATTTTTATAATCTGTGTTCAGTTGTGTAAATTGCTTTCTATCTTCCTGTAATTGTGTTTCAAGTTTCGTAATGCTTTCTTTATTTTCGTTACGTTCTTTATTGAATTGTTCAAATAATTTTTCATTTTTCATTCTGTATATCCTCCAAATAGTTTTGTTTTTAATTAGTGTGCTAGTGAGCCATAAGACTCACCAGCGTAAAGAGGTCAATAGCCATTCACCAAATAACTACCAGCAGTAAATGTTGCACGTCTCACGACATTCAACGGTGGCTAATTCCCTAACTTTTCTTTCTCAAGTTCTTTTAATACTGACAAGCGTTCACCAATATTCTCTACTCGTGAATATAATGATGCTTTAGCAAAATAAAAATCTACTTCATTTCTACAATAGAAATATCCGTTACGGATTGTAATTGAGCTACTTCCAATAGGTTCTCTAAAAATTGTTACTAATTCATTGATGATGATATTTAATCTTCTAAAATACTTCTCATCTTTACCTAACAATGCAACGATCTGTTTTCTTGTGATTGCTTCAGTTTTATTGTTCTCAATAATATTCTTAACATCTAAATGTTCCTGACTCATTTTTGCTTTAATTTTTAACTCTAATTGTTTTTCCATCTTCTTAATTCCTCCAGTAATTTAAATTACCGACAGAATTAAAAGGAGGTTCCTCAAATGTTTAACACTACTATTACCATGCTTATATTTTTAGTGGTAGCACGTTCACCACAACCATGTTATTTTTAGACTGCTTACAAGTTATGCAGTTGTTTTACTTCTCTTCATACATGATTATTAGATATGTTTTTAAATATCCACTACCATCAGTTATATCTCCATCAAGTTCCGTCTTAATATCAACGACATTAACCGTTTGAAGAAATTCATTTATACGCTGTTCGTACTCATCTTGTGTTTCACTTCTTGAAGTTCGTTCAAAACCAAATGCATCAATTTTCGGTTTATCATAATGAATTCTTGTTCTTCTAAAAATCTTAATTTTCATCCTGCACCTCGATTTAAAATTGCTACACTTTATACCATTACTGTAGTTATTATCATGATACTGTAGCACCTATAAACCCTATAACAACGGTATTTATACGACTTTTTACTACAAAACTACAGAAAATTATAAAGTTAGTTTAATATTTACTTCTCTTCTTTTTATCTAGTGTTATTTTTTAATTAACTTAATAAAATAATGTAGTAATGTAGCAAAAATCTTTCAAAGCCTTGATATGACAATGTTTATTCATGCTACATTACCAGCATTAGAATTGTAGTTTTTCTTTAAAACTGTAGCATTTTAATTAACTGCTTTAATTTTATTGTTCTGATATGAACGATAAGTTTTATCTCGTTTGACATCATAAGTGACATGTTCTCGTTTTGCTAATCGAGATATTGTTGTGATGTGAATATCTGAAGTAATTCTTCTAACATTCCCACCATCCCACTCATCCGGCAAATAGCGTTCAAATTGTTGTTTAAACTTCCGTTCACTTAAAGGTTTATAGTTGTTTCTATCACAGAAATTTTCATAAACCGTATATACAAAATCTTGTGGTAAATACTTAATGCTAAACTCTTTATTCCATTCATCAAATACTGCAATTTTGAAGTCATATACTGGGTCATTGTCTGCCATGAATGATTGCATCTTTTCTTGTGATGCTTTAGGAATAATAAAGTTAGCAAAGTCCATTTTTATCGCTTTAAATAGTGCATATTCCAGCACTGATTTATCTTTAATGTACATGTCTTTGATGTTCCTATTTTCTACTGATCCATTAAAGTCTGCATTGAATGGTACAATCAATATCCGTCTCAAATTACCGTGCGTTTTGTCTTTAAATCGTGGCATACCGTTTGTAGATTGAATGACAGTACAATAAAAGTTAGTGCTGTATGGTTGTTTCCGTTTAAATTCAACAAGAACCGGGTCACCTGATACAACGGACTTAAATGTACTAGAGTCATCAATATATACTCCAACTGGTACATCATCACCAATACAAACAGTTTTACCGAATAGAACGCTTGTCCTAAATTGCTTTTCAAATTCATCTACTTTTAGATATGCTACATTCTCACCACCGACGATATATTTTATAAAGTCTTGATAAGTACCTTTGGAATTGTTCCCCTCACCAACAAGAAATATCGCTTTTTTGCGTGTGTAATTCCCGTTCAGACTGTCATTGACTACCTGCCATAATAGAGTTTCAATTTCATCATCATAACAAGCTATCTCTTTTATCCATTCGTCTACATCCCAGCCATCTATATTAGGCTTAGGGGCGTTTTCAACGTAATTTGTACTGACTTTGGTGGTAAATATATAATCACTGTTAAATGGCTCTAATACGCCTTTATTTCGGTTATAAATACCATTCCCAACCGGTATCAAGTGGGGTTGCTGTGTTTTTTCACGTATCTTTGCACGGTTGCGAATATGGTAAATTACTTCATCGGCTCTATTGTTATTGAGTGATGGTTCTAACCAGGATAAATGTTTTTTAATAATTCCATAGTTTTGTGTGTATATACCATCAGTCTCAAGATACATTGCAATCTTGGTGTGTTCTTCATTATCAAAGAGAACAAAAGGTATCTCTTTCATAATCAGACTGCATACAAGCCATGTTGGTAATGCTTTAGGCTTGTTGCCATTCTTACCGTCACGAGTCCATATATCAATCAAATTATTTAGTTCAACTTCTCTTATCTGTATAAGTCTTTTCCGTAATGATTGTTTCTTAAAATCTATTAGATTCTTTAATTCTTCATCGGCTTGTTGTTGTACTTCTTCCAAAATATTAGTCATATATCTATGTCACCCTCTCCCCCCTGCGAATAGTTTCAGTTTTAACAATAGAATTTATTATTGTTGTTAGTTCGTCATTACTTAAAGGTGGTTGATTACTCATATTCCAGTGTTCAATCAGTGCCACCGTGACTTTCAAAGGTACGTATCTTCTTAAAAGTAAGCCAACCAATGATGTACAAGCTGAATTACGACCTGCACCCTCTGATATTTGACCATAAGCAATATCCCAATGACTATCGTCTTTTCGCTTATATGTTGTGCCTAGCGTAAAATCTGTTGTTTCTGCATCCTTATATGCATCAAGTCCATTAATTAATTTATCGGTATCAAGTGGATATGTTTCTTGATATTCAAATATAAACTCACTCTTTTCAGATTTAAGCACTGTACGAGCCATACAACGACTCCAGTCATAAGCATTTTCATCGGCTTTGATTTGTAGTTGATCTTCAAAAAAATTAATCGCTGGTTTATACCATTCTTTTGAAATTGGTTTACTCAACGGAATGATTAACCGATAACGTGGTGCAGTTGGTACATGATTATGTGTTGAGTAGATAATATAACTAAACCCGAACATATTCTTGATGTCATCAACAATAGTTGTATCTGCTGGTAAATCATCTACATCAATACATATTGCATGACGTTCAATTACGTTATCATCGTTACGCTGGGCATCTTTCATTTTTGCTATTAAATACGTTGTATTACTGAATTTGTCGCTAGAAACGACTGTATGGCGTAAATACTGCACCAACTGATTAAATGTAATATCTTCAGTGCGTAAATGTGTATGTGCTTTCTGATTTTTATATACATTCAAAGTCATTTTTGGTATACTTTTTATATCGGATATATTATTCATATTTTAAATACTTCTCCATATCATATATAATAGAGAAAGGACTGATTAATAAATCAGTCGTTCCCTGCTGGTACTTCATCACTCGCCAAAGTGTTTAATTGTGAAGTATCGGCTTTTTCTTTGCAAAATTCCTCATTTAATCGTTCAATATCTTTTTCAATATCAGATACTACTGTACTAGTCACGTAAACGTCTCTCTGTTGTTCAATTAAGTATCTTCTTGTAATTGGGTTTTCTTTTATCCAATCCTGGTCAATCATTGTCTCAAGTTCGCTTAAATGATTAAAAACCTGGTCAGATAATGCATTTACTTTTAGTTCCAGCATCTCAATTTGAGTTTGTAAGTCTCTTAGATCCATCTAAAACACCTCTTTATCTAATTCTTCATCAGTAAGTTCCGGATGCTCGTCACCTAATTCACCACGCCATAAATCTCCATTAGTGATACGGTATTCATAATTCGATAACGCTTTTTCAAAATCTTCAATAACACCATTTACATAATTTGTAGTGAGTCTATCACATTGATTTTCAATAGAAGATTGAGCGATTTTAAGTCTATTTAAAGTTGACTTGAACCCTTTGTGTACTTGTAAGAATGTTAGGTTATCCATCTCTTCCATGTATTGCTTTAATTGTTCGCTGTATGTCTTTTCCATCTTATTCAACCTCCATCAATTTATTAGTTGTTTTAACCTGGATAATGAATGCATTATCACGTAATAAATCTAATTCAAATTTTAATTCTGCAATATCTTCCTTAGATGTGATTGTGTTTAAATCATTCTCGCTTAACTTTTCTAACTCGTTTGATAATTCCTTAACTGTATTGATTAATTCTTTAGTGTTTTTCATAATTATTTCTCTCCTTTTAAATTTTCATATTTTATTAATTCTACTGATCCGATTATGACTACACCAATCAAAACAAAGTAAAAAGCAAATTGCATTTTGATAATGTCATCAGTCATATTAAAGATGATGAACATAGTTACTAGCAAATAAGCGACAAGTTTTAATATTAGTTTCATATCAACTCACCATACTTTCACTATTGAATAGTTCATCAATAGTCATATCGAATAATTTAGCTAACTTCTGACATTCTTCTAAAGTGAATGATGCTTTTTTTGATTCTTTCAAACCATATCGGCCTTGCGAAATTCCGATTCTTTTTACAACTTCTCGTTGACTCATATTCTTCTCCATTCGAGCAATCCAAAGTTTATAATGTTTCATAATAGTAGCACCTCCTCCTAGTATCTTTTTAAGATACTTACGTATTATTTTTAAGAAGTATCTTTTTAAGATACCTCTTGATTTGATTCTACCACGAATATATTAATCGTTTCAAGTGCAAATATATCTTTTTAAGATACTATATATTGTATTATTACACTTACTATATAAAATGTGTATCTTTTTAAGAAACTTTTTTATCTAATTTACAAAATAAATGATATATTTAAATAGGAAGGTGATAAAATGACATTTGGTGAAAGATTAAAAGAATTAAGGGTTAAAAAAGGATGGACACAAGAACAATTAGGTGAAAAAATTGGAGTTCAAAAAGCAGCTATTAACAAATATGAAAAAGGGTTGATAAAAAATCCTAAAGACAAAACAATTAACAAACTTGCTAAATTATTTAACGTTTCGCCTTCATATATACGAGGATACGAGGATGAAAAATTAAATGTAGGATATTTATATTTCGATATACTATTAAAAAAGTATTCAGAAAATACACAAGAGGGAAAAGCATTAAGATATTTTAACAAAGATCAAAGAGAAAAAATGCTTATATCACAGATTGATAATATCTTAAAAAGCCAACATATTCAAAAAGAGTACCAAGATTTAAAATCAATGGCAGATAAATTGGAATTAGCAGAAATGGTAAATGATTACTTTTCTGATATATATATGAATGAAGTTAAAACTAATAATAATTTAACAGATTTAGTTTTGTCTGAATTATATGGTATAGAAGAATTAGCAAATAATTATAATATATATAAAACTAAAAGAAATTTTGAGAACAATGATTTAGATATTATCGGTAGCGTTAAAGAAATTGAGTTGGGCATTGATTCATCGTTACAGGAAAAAATATTATTATTAACTAGTCAAATTATTTCTGAAATCGAAAAATTAAAAAAAGATTTAGCAGATAATCCTTCACGAAAGGGTCTATCAATAGTAATAAAAGACAAATATTATCAGACGATAAACTATAAAATAATTAATGAAATAAAAACTGATGAAGAAATTAACATGGAAATAGAAGATATGATAAATACAATAAAAAACAAAGGTGACTAGCCTATGCATGATCTAAAAATCTCACATAACATTCATAAGGATGAAAAGCGTGGTACTTACTACTTCCGACTTAAATATTATGATGTGACTGGTAAGCGTAAAGAGATTTCAAGAAGTGGCTTTAAGATGCGTAAGGATGCAGTACAAGAATGTAATAGGTATATTGATGAATTAGAGGGCATTGGTAAGATAAATAAGCTACCCTTTGACGAGTTAGCCAATGAATATCTTGAATGGTATTCTGCTAGACGTAAAGCATCCAGCATCAAAGCACTTAAAACACATTTAAATAATCACTTGCTGCCATTCTTTAATAAGGCTGATGTATTTGAGATAGATACTAAACTCATTATGAAGTTTCAGAATAAGAAGTTAAAAGAGGGCTATAGTGGTGAGTTCCTAAAGAAGATGCATGTATTCTTGGTACAGATATTGAACCATGCTATCACCTATCACGGACTAGAGAAGAATGTAGCATCATTGGTTGGTAACTTTGAGATTGAGTCACACAAAAGATTAAAATACTGGACTCTTGACCAATTCAATATATTTATTGATGCTGTACCATCATTACAACATAGAATGTTCTTCTCACTTCTCTATTGGACTGGATGTCGTAAGGGTGAATGTAGAGCATTGACATGGAATGATATTAATTGGAATGAGGGTTATATCCATATTGATAAGACGGACTATCACGGGACAATTACAACGACTAAAACAAAGGCATCAACTCGTGATGTGTATCTTCCTGACCATGTAATGCAAGAATTAAAGCAGTACCAGGAATGGTATAAGCAACATAACGTATATAAAGACTTCTATGTTTTGTTTGGTACATTTACAAAGCCATTTAGTGAGTCCACTATTGATAGATGGTATAAGACTGTACTCGACTCATTAGGTGATGATATACCACGTATCGTACTTCATGAGTTCAGACACTCACACGCTAGTTTATTAATTAATAATGGTGCTAGTCCAATGATAGTTGCATCTAGGCTTGGTCATTCATCTACTGTAGAGGTAACTACCCGATACGGTCACCTATACCCGTCTACTCAAAAAGAGATAATGCATCTCATGGATAAAAATAGAATTAATAAATTTGATATTGAATACTTTTCAGAATGGAATTTTATAATTAGTGATGTTCAAAATTATGCAGTTGTTCTTGCTGGTGATAATCTAACGATAAAAGAAGATAATAAACCAGTAGCCAAATATCATTTCACACTTGAAGATGGTAAGCCAAATATTAAATATGCTACTGTATTCAAAGAGGGTTTAAAGACTAAATTTGATAACAGTAAAAAAACTATCAATTTAGAGAGCTAATCGTTCCCCCAAATTTGATTAAAACTTATAATTTATACGATATATAGGTATTGTACTATGTATCGAAAACGTTATTATATCAGTGCTTTGAGCATTTTCTAATTACTATCAATATTGTGATAATCGACTCCCGCCGTCTCCATACATAAAGAAGAGCTTATGCCTTAAGGGGTATAAGCTTTTTTATATATTAAATAGAATTTGATTACTTCATTAATTCTTTGCACTGGAAAATATTTATTACTTGCACAACAAAAAAACTACCGAATTTCTCCGGTAGTTAGTATTTCTCTTTCATCGCACGATCCATTTCACGTTTCGCTTCTTTTGCTTTCAATGCATGTCGTTTATCGTAGTCTTTCTTACCTTTGGCAAGTCCTACAAGCATCTTACAGTAACCATTCTTAATATATAACTTAAGTGGCACTAACGCATAACCCTGCTCACGTGTCTGACCAAACAATTTATCGATTTGTTTACGTTTCATAAGCAGTTTACGTGTTCTCAAAGGATCATGATTAAATCGATTTCCTTCTTCATACGGTGCGATATGCATGTTATACACATACATTTCACCGTTATACACTCTTGCGTAAGAATCTTTTAAGTTCGCACTGCCGCGTCTTATCGATTTAATTTCTGTCCCTTGTAACACAATTCCCGCTTCAAATGTTTCTTCAATGGTATAATCATGACTTGCTTTTCTATTTTGTGCTAATGTCTTTCCGTCACCTTTTGGCATAACTTCACCTCTATTTCTTTTTGCCTCTACCTGCATTTTTCACTGCTTTGGATTTATAGAATGGTTTCTTTCCACCATTTTTCTTCGCTGCTTTACTAAACTTTTCGCCAGCCGCTTTACCGCGACCTTTTTTACGTGGTTTTTGGTTATTATTGTTACCACCACTTTTACGTTCAGCTTTAATCTTAACTTCACGTATTTTACTTTCAATTTTAGCCATGTCCATACCAACTATCGCAAAATCAATCATGCGTTCATCAACATTTACATTCACGACTTTTACTTTTACTTTTTGACCGATTTTAAACACTTTACCATGACGTTCACCAATCATCGCCATATGACGTTCATCAAAGTGGTAATAATCATCTGTCATATTAGAGTTATGTACCATACCTTCGATTGTATTCTCAAGTTCTACAAACATACCAAAGTTAGCAACAGAGCTAATAATACCCTCAAACTCTTCACCTAAATGTTGAATCATATATTCTGCTTTTTTCAGATCATCTGTATCACGTTCTGCATCAATCGCACGGCGTTCACGTTTAGAAGTATGTTCACTGATATCAACAAGCTTGTCTTCCCATAATGCTTTTTGTTCTTCATTCATTGAATGTTCGATTAAGTATTTGCGGATTAATCTATGAACAATTAAGTCCGGATAACGTCTGATTGGTGATGTAAAGTGTGTATAGTATTCAGCAGAAAGTCCAAAATGTCCTAAATTCTGTTCAGAGTATTTCGCTTGCTGCATTGAACGTAACATAAGTGTAGAGATAACTAATTCCTCTGGTTTATCTTTAATTTCTTTACCGATATTCTGAAGCGTTTTTGGATGAATATTTTCAGTACCGCCTTTAACGATTAAACCGAAATTTGTAATGAATTCAAAGAATCGCTTTAATCTGTCTGCTTTCGGTTCTTCATGGACTCGATAAATAAATGGTACTTTTAATTTTGCAAAGTGTTCGGCTACGGTTTCATTGGCCATTAGCATAAATGATTCAATTAATCGTTCACCTAATCCGCGCTCGCGAATTACAACTTCTTTAGGCACACCTACTTCATCTACTAAAATCTTAGCTTCTTTAAGGTCGAAATCAATTTCTCCACGATTTACACGCATTTGTTTTAATATATCAGCTAAATCTTTCGCGTGTATCAACATTTCATGAATATGTTTATACTCATGTATTAAGATTTCATCATTATGCTCTAATATCTGATTGACAGCATCATACGTCATTCTTTCATCAGAATGAATAACACTTTGATAAATTTTATGATTTACAACACGTCCTGTATGATCGATTTCCATCTCACAGCTTAACGTCAATCGATCGACTTTAGGATTTAAGGAACAGATTCCATTACTTAATCGGTGTGGAATCATAGGTATTACGCGATCGACTAAATAGACACTCGTCCCACGCTCAAATGCATCCTGATCTAGCATTGATCCTTCAGTAACATAGTGACTGACGTCAGCAATTGAAACGATTAATTTATAATTGCCATTTTCTAACTTTTCTACACTAATCGCATCATCTAAATCTTTGGCATCAGCACCGTCAATTGTAATGGTTAATACGTCACGTAAATCTACACGATCTTTATAATCGTGTGGTTCAATTTCATCCGGCACATTGTTTGCTTCTTCAATAGTTGCAGGATTGAAATCAATATTAATACCATGTGTATAGATAATGGATAATATATCTACACCAGGATCATTTTTATGTCCAAGGATTGCTTTAACCATACCTTCAGGATTGTTCGTGCCATCAGCATATTGTGTCAATTCCACTAATACTTTATGTCCTTCTACAGCACCAAGATTTTTACCTTTAGGAATAAAGATATCTTGTGTAATACGTTTATCATCCGGAAGCACAAACCCAAAATGTCTCGCTTCAGTATAGGTTCCGACAACTTGCGTTATCGCACGTTTCTGTATTGCTTTAACTTCACCTTCGTTACGCCCATCACTTGCTTTTGACACACTCACTAATACTGTATCGCCATCCATCGCTCTGTTGATCTTATTTGGCGGGATAAATACATCTTCTATCGCCTCATTTTCCGGACGAACGAAAGCGAATCCTTTTTTGTGCTGACTTAGAGTACCTTGTACTAAGTCACCCGGACTACCCGGTATATAGTATTTATCATTTTTAGTGCGATTGATCTTGCCTGACTGCTCAAGCGCTACTAAAGTTTTTACAAGTCCAGTAAAGGCATCTGCATCTTTTAAACCAAGATGTTTTTCTATATCTTCTACCGTAATTGCATTCCCTTTTAATGATTGTAAATATGCAATAACTTCTTCTTCAAATAGATGCATATATATTGCCTCCTTTTTAATTTGACCATTCAAGCTTTTCTAAAAATGCTAAAAAGTCATTAAACAATTGTTCTTTCTCAATATCTATTGTAACAACATGACCACTTTTCTCATACCAATGTATCTCTTTTTCTTCACTTTCAGATTCATTATATATAATATTCGCTGAATCAATATCTATCATTGTATCTAAACGTCCTTGTGCAACGAATAAAGGCGCATATACATTATCTAAAGTTGGTCTTATTTCAGCTAATGTCGTCTGTAATTCTTCAAGCATTGATGTTGGATGAAAGGCTGACATCTCGCTCTCAATTTGTTCAGGCGTCTTTCCTTCACGCTTTTTAAATTCACGTGCATATGCAAGCACACCATCAAACATATTCCCTGTCGTCTTTATATGCATTGGTGAACACATCGTCCCAACACCCATTACATCTCGATATTGACTCAATTTTAAACTAAATACGCCTCCCAGTGATACACCAGCTACTGCTATTTCCTCATATCCTTTTGATTTCAGGAAATCATAAGCTTCTATAACCTGACTCCACCAAACATGTGGACTGGACTGTAGCAGCTCCTCTGGAGGTACACCGTGTCCTTCATAATGCGGTGCATAACATGTATACCCTTGTTTCTGTAAAAAACGTCCTAATTGACGCACATCAGAAGAGTTTCCAGTAAAGCCATGTAATAACAACACTGCTCTTGGGCCTTCTTCAAAAAAGAATGGTTTAGGTAATTGAATTTTCATTTTCATCAAAAATATCTCCTTATATATTTATTGTATGTGTTTTAAGTACAAAATAAAAATAAAAAAGCCCGAACAATGTGTCCGGACCCCTTATTAAATACCAAAATAACCGATTGCAATTGTAATTAAGAAAAGTAAAACAGACGCAACAATAGTAATTCTATTTAAAATTAAATCAACACCACGTTGTTTTTGTTTTCCGAATAATTGTTCAGCTCCACCACTAATTGCTCCTGATAAGCCATTACTCTTACCTTCTTGTAATAACACAACAGTGATCAATACAAGACAATCAATAATTAGTAATACTGTAAGTAAAGTATTCATTGATGGTCCTCCTCAATTTCTAATAACTCATATTATATTAACATATTCACTTGTAAAAAGAAACATAAAGAAAAGGAACGTCGTCACGTTCCTTTTCGATGTATAGACTATAAAGTTATTATTTACTGATGTTGTAGAAAGAGTTTAATCCTTCAAATTTAGCAGTTTCAAATAATTCATCTTCAATACGTAATAATTGGTTGTATTTCGCAATACGGTCTGTACGTGATAATGAACCAGTTTTAATTTGACCTGCATTTGTAGCAACTGCGATATCAGCAATTGTAGTATCTTCAGTTTCACCAGAACGGTGAGAAACTACTGCAGTATAACCAGCTTTTTGAGCCATTTCGATTGCTTCAAATGTTTCAGTTAAAGTACCAATTTGGTTAACTTTGATTAAGATTGAGTTACCAACACCTTCGTTGATACCACGCTCTAAAATTTTAGTGTTCGTAACGAACAGGTCATCTCCAACTAATTGAACTTTATCTCCTAAACGTTCAGTTAAAGCTTTCCAACCGTCCCAGTCGTTTTCATCCATACCATCTTCGATAGAGATAATTGGATATTTATTAACTAATTCTTCTAAGTAATCTACTTGTTCAGCTGAAGTACGTTTCGCACCGCCTTCACCTTCGAACTTAGCATAATCATAAGTACCGTTTTCATAGAATTCAGATGAAGCACAGTCGAAACCTAAGAATACATCTTTACCTGGTTCAAGACCTGCTGCTTTAATTGCTTCTAAAATCGTTTCAACTGCATCTTCAGTACCTTCGAATGTTGGAGCGAATCCACCTTCGTCACCTACTGCAGTTACTAATCCACGAGATTTTAAAATTTTCGCTAAGTTATGGAAAATTTCTGCTCCCCAACGTAAAGCTTCTTTAAAGTTAGGTGCGCCAACTGGTAATACCATAAACTCCTGGAATGCGATAGGTGCGTCAGAGTGAGAACCACCGTTAACGATGTTCATCATAGGAACTGGTAATTGTGTACCGTTAAATCCACCTAAGTATTTGTATAAAGGCATACCTAAGTATTCAGCAGCTGCGCGCGCTACAGCGATTGAAACACCTAAAATAGCATTTGCACCTAATTTACCTTTGTTTTCTGTACCGTCTAAAGCGATCATCATTTTGTCGATAGATACTTGGTCTAAAACTGAAAAATCACCTTCGATGATTTCTGGAGCGATAATTTCATTAACGTTCTCAACAGCTTTTAATACACCTTTACCCATGTAACGGTCTTTATCACCATCGCGTAATTCAACAGCTTCATGTTCACCAGTAGAAGCACCAGAAGGTACTAATGCACGACCTAAAGCACCACTTTCTGTAAATACTTCAACTTCAATTGTAGGATTACCTCTTGAATCTAATACTTCGCGTGCATAAACATCTGTAATAATTGGCATGTGTAAAACTCCTTTGTTTGTTTTATTTTCTATTTTATTATTCCCGATTTGTCAGGAATAATCAATTAATTAAATTAATTTTAGTAATACTTTTAATCCAAGTGTGAATTACTTTTGAATTAATGATTCACCGGTCATTTCGACAGGCTTTTCAACACCTAATAAATCAATTAATGTTGGTGCTAAATCAGCTAAACGACCACCACTGCGCAGGGTAACATCTTCACGTGTTACAATTACTGGCACCGGATTAGTTGTATGCGCAGTCATAGGTGTTCCGTCGATTGTTAATACTTCATCTGAGTTGCCATGGTCAGCTGTAATTATTGCAGTGCCTCCCATTTCTATAATCTTATCAACGACAGCACCTAAACATTCATCGACTGCTTCTATAGCTTTAATTGTAGGTTCAAGCATCCCTGAGTGACCTACCATATCAGGATTGGCAAAGTTTAATAAAATTAAATCCAAATCACCTTTATTAAGTTCTGCAAGCAATGCATCTCGTACTTCGTATGCACTCATTTCAGGTTTCAAATCATATGTTGCAACTTTTGGTGAGTCAATTAATACACGACGTTCTCCATCAAACGCTTCATTACGTCCACCACTCATGAAATATGTCACGTGTGGATACTTTTCAGTTTCTGCAATACGTAATTGTTTTAAGCCATTTTTACTTGCAACTTCACCAATGGTATTGACTAAATCCTCTTTAACAAACACAACATCAGCTTTCACTTGATCATTATACTTAGTAAATGTTACAAATTTGATGCCGATTAATCGTTTATCCATTTTAAAACCATCAAATTCCTCATTCGTGTAGACTTCTGATAATTGTGCTGCACGGTCAGGTCTGAAGTTGAAGAAGATCATTGCATCTCCATCATTAACACCTGTATTTTCTGAACCAACTTCTTCGTCTTTTACTACGAATGGTACTACGAACTCATCGTTAACACCTTCAGCATAACTTGCTTCAACACCAGCTTTAGCTGTTTTGTATTCGACACCTTTACCGTATGTCATCGCATCATATGCTAACTGTTCACGATCCCAACGCTTATCTCTATCCATCGCATAATAACGACCTGAAACAGATGCAAATTGTCCAACACCAATTTCTTTAAATTGACGTTCAGTTTCCTCAATGAATTGTAATGCTGTTTGCTGACCAACATCACGACCATCTAAAAATGCATGAACATAAACTTTTTCAACACCTTGTTCTTTTGCAAGCTTTAATAATGCAAACAGATGTTTGTAATGACTGTGTACACCACCGTCAGATAATAATCCCATTAAGTGTAACGCTGAATCGTGTTCTTTTACATGTTTCAGCGCATCTAATAACACTTCATTTGTAAAGAAGTCACCATCTTGGATTGATTTATTGATACGTGTTAATGATTGATACACAATGCGGCCGGCACCAATGTTTAAATGGCCAACTTCTGAATTACCCATTTGTCCTTCTGGTAATCCTACATCAAGTCCACACGCCATTAATTGCTCATGTGGATATTTGTTGTAGTAACGATCAAAATTCGGTTTATTTGCTTGAGCTACTGCATTACCGAATGTCTCTTCTCGGCAAGCAAAGCCATCAAGTATGATTAAAGCAGTTGGGCTTTTCATTACTTAGCACCTTCTAACAATTTTACGAATGAATCTACTTCTAATGACGCTCCGCCTACTAACGCACCGTCAATATTTTCATTTGCCATGTATTCTTTAATGTTTTCAGGTTTAACAGAACCACCATATTGAATACGAACAGCTTGTGCTACTTCTGTATTGAAGTCTTTTTCAACAACTGAACGAACGAATTTACAAGATGACTCAGCATCTTCACTTGTAGCAGATTTACCAGTTCCAATTGCCCAGATTGGTTCATAAGCAATGACAGCAGATTTAACTTGTTCTTCAGTAAATCCTTTTAATGCGTTAGAAACTTGAGAACCAACACGAGCTTCAAATTGACCTGATTCACGTTCTTCATCTGTTTCACCACAGCAGATAATTGGCGTCATACCGTGTTTAAAAACAGCTAATGCTTTTTTATTTACATCTTCATCTGTTTCACCAAAGTACTCACGACGTTCAGAATGCCCTAAAACTACATACTTAACACCTAAGTCTTTTAAAGCAGCTGGTGAAGTTTCTCCAGTATATGCTCCATTATCTTCAAAATAACAGTTTTGCGCGCCGATATTTAAACCTTCAACGTTCGCACTTACTAATGCATCTAATTGAATTGCTGGTGCACAAATAACTGCATCAACGCTATCCGTGCTTGGTAAAGCAGGTAAATTAGCGACAAAATCTTTTGCTTCCTTAACTGTTTTGTTCATTTTCCAGTTTCCTGCGATAATTGGTTTTCTCATTTTAATAGCCACCTTTTTATTTTTCAGAGATTGATTTAATACCAGGTAGTTCTTTACCTTCTAAATATTCTAATGACGCTCCGCCACCTGTTGAAATATGTGTAAATTTATCTGCAAATCCAAGATCCATAGCAGCTGCAGCTGAATCTCCACCACCGATAATTGTAGTCGCACCATCTAAATGTGCAATCGCTTCACAAACACCGATTGTACCTTTAGCGAAGTTGCTCATTTCAAATACACCCATTGGTCCGTTCCAAACTACTGTTTTAGCGCCTTCTAATTCTTTTTTGAATAATTCAATCGTAGCTGGTCCAATATCTAACGATTGTAAATCTTGAGGAATTTCATCAACTGAAACAGTTGAAATTTCTCCATCATTTGAGAATTCTTTCGTTACAACTGCATCAACTGGTAATACAATCTTACCTTCTCCTCGTGCTAATAAATCATTCGCTAGTTCAATCTTATCTTCTTCTAATAATGATTGACCGATTTCTTTACCTTGAGCTTTTAAGAAAGTATAAGCCATACCTCCACCGATTAATACTTTATCAGCTACTTTTAATAAGTTTTCGATAACGCCAATTTTGTCAGAGACTTTCGCGCCACCTAAAATTGCTACAAATGGGCGCTCAGGATTTTCTACTACGCCACCGATGAATTTAATTTCTTTCTCCATCAGGAATCCAGCAGCAGTTTCTAAATGTGTAGCTACTCCTACGTTTGATGCATGCTCACGATGAGCTGTACCAAAAGCATCATTGACAAACACATCTCCTAAAGAAGCCCAGTACTTACCTAATTCAGGATCGTTTTTACTTTCTTTCTTACCATCTACATCTTCAAAACGTGTGTTTTCAAATAATAAAACATCTCCCGCAGCTAATGCATCAATTGCTGATTCTAATGCTTGTCCACGTGTTTCAGCTACAAATTTAACATCTTTTCCTAATAGTTCAGTTAATCGTGTTGCTACAGGTTGTAATGATAACTTCGCTTTATCCTCTTCTGCTTTCACTTTACCTAAGTGAGAGAATAAAATAACCTTACCACCTTGTTCAATAATATATTTAATAGTAGGTAATGCTTCTACGATACGATTATCATTAGTAATCGCACCATCTTTCATAGGTACGTTAAAATCTGCACGTACTAAAACCTTTTTATCTTTTAAGTCTAAATCTGAAACAATTTTTTTAACCATCTTTGTGGCCTCCTATAAAATATTAGTGTTTACGATGTTAATTATAACAATGAACCCCTAATAATAAAATAAGCAGGAGAAGCGAAATCTTCCCCCGCTTACGCGTGAATAAAATGTTATTTAGATTGTGCTTGTTCAGCTAAGAATTCTAAAGTACGTACTAATTGAGCAGTATAACTCATTTCGTTATCGTACCAAGCTACTGTTTTAACCATTTGGTGTTCACCAACAGTCATTACACGTGTTTGTGTTGCATCGAATAATGAACCATAAGTAATACCGATAATATCAGAAGAAACGATTTCATCTTCAGTGTAACCGAATGATTCGTTAGAAGCAGCTTTCATTGCAGCGTTAACTTCTTCAACTGAAACTTCTTTTTCTAAAATTGTAGTTAACTCAGTTACAGAGCCAGTTGGAACTGGAACACGTTGTGCTGATCCATCTAATTTACCTTTTAATTCTGGAATTACTAAACCGATTGCTTTTGCAGCACCTGTTGAGTTAGGTACGATGTTGTTTGCTGCTGCACGTGCACGACGGAAGTCACCTTTAGCATGTGGTGCATCTAATGTATTTTGGTCACCTGTGAATGCGTGAACTGTCATCATTAATCCTTCGATAATTCCGAATTCATCGTTTAATACTTTAGCCATTGGTGCTAAACAGTTAGTCGTACATGAAGCACCTGAAACGATTTCTTCTGAACCGTCTAATACGTCATGGTTAACGTTGTACACTACAGTTTTTAAGTCACCTTTTGCCGGTGCTGAAATTAATACTTTTTTAGCACCTGCTTCGATATGCGCTTGTGCTTTTTCTTTATCAGTGAAGAAACCAGTACATTCTAAAACAACATCGATTCCAAGTTCGCCCCATGGTAATTCAGCAGGGTTTGGATTTTCGAATGATTTGATTTCGCGACCGTTTACACGGAATCCACCTTCAATTACTTCTACTTCTTCTTTGAAACGACCTTGCGTTGTATCATATTTTAATAAATGCGCTAACATTTTATCGTCTGTTAAATCGTTAACTGCTACTACTTCAATACCTTCTACTTCTTGTAATCTTCTGAATGCTAAACGTCCAATTCTACCAAATCCGTTAATTGCTACTTTTACTGCCATGAGTAATGGCCTCCTTTGTATATCATATATATTTTATTAGGGGATACCCCTAAGTGAATCCAATTCTTTTAACACATTAATCAAATACACAATTTGTATACTTTCACTAATTATTTCACGTTATACAACATAATTTAATTATAACCATAAAAGTCATTAAAACAAAAATATTACGCATATAACTTAAATTATGTAACTGGTAAAGTCTGTTGTTTAATTTGTTTCACCAGCCAATGCGCTACAGTTGAATCAATAATTAAAATCGTATGTTTGGGTGCAACATTTAAATATGCTTCAATCGCATATTGTTTAGTACTTCCACCTGCAACTGCGATAATTTTCATAGATTCATTTAAATCTTCTAGTTGAATACCGACCGTTCTAACTTTATGGACGACTTCACCAGCTGCATCAAAGTAATAACCGAATGCTTCTGCGACAGCATTCTTTTGTTTTAAAATTTCGAAATCATTACTAGATGAATGTCTACGCTTTGCCATCTTCATCGCATCCCCGATACCATGAATTAAAATGTTTGCATTTTTAATATGGTCGAGTACCCGCTTTACAGATGGTTCATTGACAAGTGTATTATATGCTTCTTCACTTACCTGGTCAGGTACATATAATACTTCAAATTGACATTTCCCGTGTTCAGCCATTTGCTGAACAATTGCATTCGCTTGAAAAGACAAGTCTTCACCTAATCCACCTCGGGCAGGTGTGAAGATAACGCGTTTATTGAGCGGTTTTAACTGATTCGCTACGCTTAGCATCGTTGAACCACCAGTTACAGATACGATATCACCGTTAATCACTAATCTTTGTAAAACATTACTAGCTGCTTCACCAAGTCTGTTCTTAACAACTTCATCAGTATCTACATTACCATTCACTACAATCACTTCTTCTAAACCATAATATTGTTTGATTTGTTGAGATAAACTTTCTAATGCTGCATAACCTTCCATTAGAGATTGAAGATCTGCAAGTACGTCTATCCCTTCATCAGTAATTGTCATACCTTTAGATGAAATATTAACTAAACCTTGTACTTTCAATAAATCAATCTCAGTTCGGAGTACTCTTTCAGTAATCAAAAGTATATCACTTAAAGATCTACGACCAATCGGCTGATGAAGATGAATCGTATCTAAGATTAAATAACGGCGATACATCTTTTCAATTAAATCGGGAATCAGTAATTGTTGAACCTTTAATAAATGATTCATATGACTCCTCCTTTAATCGATAACAATTAGTTGGACTAAATACGACCCACATGGGTCAAAAATTAACTAACGTTACAAAGCAATAATAGCAAGACTAAAAAAGTTTTGCAAGTAATTAGAAAACTTAAAAACGTTTACATTTTATATTATTTTAATTTATTTATATTTACTTTGAAAATAATCAATAATTGTTACAAAATCGACATTACCTTCCTGTATTGTTGCACCAGTATCTTTATCGATCAACACAGGTACACTTAAACAATATAATTCATTAAGCTTATCATCTTGCTGAATATTAACTTCAGTCACTTTAATATCGATATCTTCCTTTGCAAATGAAATCTGAAACTTTGCATCATCACATAAATTACAGTTTGGTTGTGTATAAAAAATAATATGTTCCATAATGACCTACCTTTATATTTTAATAAGCGTCTTTTATTGTTATTTAATGTTTATTATTTAATATTCATTTTTTCGATTCATTTTTTATTATTTATTATTTGTATATTAATAAACCTCATAGCACTTCACTATCAATATGTAATATCTACTATTATAATGAATAACAAGTAAATTAAAAAATTTTATAATACAGTTTCAAATCTTTGACTATATTTGACGTTATAGTGTATATTATTTTTAACAGTAAACAAGGAGGCAATAAATTATGAATTTAATTCCAACAGTTATCGAATCAACTAACAGAGGTGAGCGTGCTTATGACATTTATTCTCGCTTACTTAAAGATAGAATCATTATGCTAGGATCTGCTATTGATGATAATGTAGCAAATTCAATTATTTCTCAGTTATTATTCTTACAAGCACAGGACGCTGAGAAAGACATCTACCTATACATCAATTCACCAGGTGGAAGTGTCACTGCTGGTATGGCAATCTATGATACGATGCAACATATTAAACCAGATGTTCAAACGATTTGTATTGGCATGGCTGCATCAATGGGTTCATTCTTATTAGCAGCAGGTGCAAAAGGGAAACGTTTTGCATTACCTAATGCAGAAGTAATGATTCATCAACCTTTAGGCGGTGCGCAAGGTCAAGCAACTGAAATTGAAATTGCAGCACGTCATATTTTAAAAACACGTGAAAAACTGAATCGTATTCTTTCTGAACGTACAGGTCAACCTGTTGAAAAAATTGAAAAAGATACTGATCGAGATAATTTCTTATCTGCTGATGAAGCTAAAGAATATGGATTAATTGATGAAGTTATGCATCCTATTGATGAGAAGAAATAATCAGAATATAGGTACAGATTATTAACTGAATAAATTATTTATACTAAGCACTTAGACATTTGTATGTCTAAGTGCTTTTTCATTTTTACGTGAATCTATTTATTATATTAAAATAATAAATAGATTAAAAAGATTAACACAAATAGTAATTTACAAAACTTTTACACAATCACACTCATTTATTTACAAAGTTTTGATAAATTTAGATTGCATTAAAAAACTATTAACTTTTTGGAGGATTATCATGAAGAAAATCAACAAAGTATTAGCTACAACTTTAACTGCTGGTTTATTAGCAACTTCTCTGCCAGTAACTGATGCATCACACACTGCAAAGGCTGCAACAAAAGTATGTAAGCCAAGTTCAACACCTAAAAACGTTATCTTTATGATCGGAGACGGAATGGGTCCATCTTTCGTTGCTGCTCATAGATATATGCGTGACAATGCTGCTACTAAGAAGTTAGACAGAATTTCATTTGATGACTATTTATTAGGTGCTCAAACTACAATTGCAGATGATGAACATCAAAATATTACGGATTCTGCTTCTGCTGCAACAGCAATGAGTGCTGGTGTTAAAACTTACAATAGTGCAATCGCAGTAGACGTTAATAAGAAAGAAGTTAAAACAGTATTAGAGCAAGCTAAAGCAAAAGGTAAATCAACTGGTTTAGTTGCAACAAGTGAAGTAACACATGCAACTCCAGCTGCATTTGGTGCGCATGATGAGTCTCGTAAAAACATGGCTGCAATCGCTGATGACTACTTTGATGAAATGATTAACAAACAACACAAAGTTGATGTTATCTTAGGCGGCGGAAGAGATTATTTCGAACGTGAAGATCGTAACTTAATTAAAGAATTCCAAAAAGATGGATACAAATTCGTATCAAACAAAAAATGGTTAAAGAAAGTTTCAAGTAACTCTAAGCAAAAGAAAGTTATCGGTTTATTCTCTCCTGGTGGAATGCCAAAAATGATTGACCGTGATAAAAATATGCCATCATTAAAAGATATGACAAATACAGCACTTAAAAAATTAGGTTCTAACAAAAAAGGATTCTTCTTAATGGTAGAAGGTTCTCAAATTGACTGGGCTGGTCATGCAAATGATATCACTGGTGCAATGAGTGAAATGCAAGATTTCGATGCTGCATTCCAGGAAGCAATTAAATACGCTAAAACTGACTGTAATACATTAGTAATCGCAACAGCTGACCACTCTACTGGTGGTTTATCAATGGGACAAGGTGGAGAATATAACTTCTTCGTAGATCCAATCAAAAAGATGAAACATACACCTGAATATTTACGTGCTCAAATGATGAAAGATGGCGCTGACATCGATGCTATCATTAAAGACAATATCGGTTTCGAATTAGAAGCTGAAGAAATTCAAGCTATTAAAGATGCAGTAGCTTCTAAAGAAGCTGTGAAGATTGAAGACGCTATCGAAAAACCTGTAAACAAAAGAAGTTTTACTGGTTGGACAACTGGCGGACACACTGGTGAAGACGTATACATTTACGGATATGGACCAGGAAGTGAACAATGGCGCGGTAGCATGGATAATACAGATAACGCGAAACGCATCTTCAAATTCTTCAAATAGTCAACTTATTTAAAGAATATCCAGGCATAAATTGTGTCTGGATATATTTTTTTATACTTAAATCAGAAGGAGTTTTAAAATGAAATCCCTATCTACATTATTCTTATCTACTACACTTTTGTTAACTGCATGTAATGCAGATCATTCCTCTCAAGTTAAAAAAGAAACGTCTACAGAAAGTACTACTGATACAAAATCAAATAAAGATAAGTCTAGCAATTCAGCAAATAAAAACATTAAACCTTATACAGAGCAGCAAACTAAAAAAGTATTTGGTTCCGTTGAAAAATTAAGACCAGGAAAAATAAAAAAATATCCGGTTAAAGGTGTAGAATCAAAAACCATTAGTAAAGTGATCAAAGTTAAAGATAATGACACAATCATCTATTCAGAAGATACAGGGCACGGAATTCCAACGATACCTGCAGGTGAAAACCATGAATTTACGGCTATTTCTGAAGTAACATATAAGGATCTAAAAATGTATATGCTGCAGGATGGTCGCTTTATTACTGCTGATCCAAAGCATGTTGAAATTGTTAGTAGCGATAAATCAGCACATTTTTATCCAAAGTTTGAAATGCACGAAGAAGATTATAAATATTTAGATACGCTAAATAAAAATGATAAAGATTATATAGCTTATGAGAATTATGCAAAAAAATTCGGCGCAACGCAATACGACAGTAAACGTGAATTATTAATGTTTACAGCAATTCATCAGGTTAATAATGAAACAGAAGGAAGTTTTGTAATAGAAGATACTCCTTTTAAATCATTTGAAGACTTCAAAAGTTCCAAATAGGAATCTTTACAATTTGTTAATATGAAATTTACTGCTTATAAATAAATCCTTTACATTATACTGATATATTAAAGCTATCAAATATTAGGAGGATTTATCCACATGGTTAATTTCAAGTCAATTGCAGCATCAACTTTAATCGCAACAACAGTAGCTTCAACAGTAATCCCTTTCAATGCACCAACTGCTGACGCAGCGACAGCAAAGAAAGCAACTTGTTCTAAAACACCTAAAAATGTAATCTTATTGATTGGTGATGGTATGGGGATTTCACAACTAGGTGCTTACCGCTACTACAAAGACAATGAAAAAACACCTGGTTTAGACAAAATTTTCTTTGATCAATATTTAGTAGGTTCTCAATTAACAATCAGTGACGATGAAAAATTAAACATCACTGATTCAGGTGCTGCTGGTTCTGCATTAGCAACAGGTGTAAGAACTTACAATGGGGCAATTTCAGTTGATAAAAACAAAAAACCTGTTGAAACTGTATTAGAAGCTTATAAAAAAGCAGGTCGTTCAACTGGTTTAGTTGCAACAAGTGAGTTAACACACGCAACACCTGCAGTATTTGCTGCGCATAATGAATCTCGTAAAAATGAAATGGATATTGCTAAGCAAATGTCTCGTACTGTAAAAGTAGGAAAATACAAACGCCCAATCGTTGATGTCATGCTTGGTGGGGGTGTTGATTTCTTCAAACAAAAAGATGAAAACGGTAAAGTGACTTTAGACTTAGTAAAAACTTTAGAAAAACGTTCTAAATTTAAATACGTTACAACACGTGATGCAATGTTAAAAGAAAAAGCATCTAAATCAAGTCGTTTAATTGGTTTATTCGCTCCATCTGCAATGAGTAAAGACATCGATCGTCCAGCTGAAGAGCCTTCTTTAAAAGAAATGACAGATACTGCAATCAGCAAGTTATCTAAAAACAAAAAAGGTTTCTTCTTAATGGTAGAAGGGTCTCAACCTGACTGGTCAGGTCATGCTAATGACTTAACTGGTATGATGAGTGAAATTGCTGCTTTCGATAAAGCATACCAATCAGCTGTAAATTATGCTAAAAAAGATTGTAATACATTAGTGATTGCTTTAGCTGACCACGCTACTGGTGGTTTATCAGTAGGTACAGGTGATAAATATGAATTCCATCCAAAAATAGTTAACAATATGAAGATGACTGCTGAAGGTTTAACAGCTAAATTAATTGAAGACGGGGCTAATATTGAAAAATTAATCTCTGATAACATCAAATTTGAAGATTTATCTGCTGAAGAGCGTCAAGCAATCGTCAATGCTGCAACAGCAAAAGACGAAACAGCAACATTAAAAGCAATCAATAAAGTTGTAGACGTTCGTGCAAATGCTGGATGGGGATCATTAGTTCATACTGGTGAAGAAATCCATGTTTACGCATATGGCCCAGGTAAAGAGAAATTTGCAGGTGTTCAACATAATATCCAAAATGCAACGAACATCAAATCTTTCTTAAAGAAATAATAATAGAACGAATGAAACCGGATGAGCAACATTGCTCATCCGGTTTATTTTATTTCTTCAATTCAATTGACTCTCCTGAACGTAGTTTATCAGCTATTTCATCTAGTTTTCTTAGACGATGATTCACGCCTGATTTAGATATAACACCTGTAGAAACCATTTCACCTAATTCCTTAAGTGATATGTCCTGATGTAATACCCTTAGACGTGCTATTTCTCTAAGTCGCTCCGGTAATTCATCGATTCCAATTTCCCGGTCGATTAATTTAATATTCTCTACTTGTCTCATCGCTGCGCTGATTGTTTTATTTAAATTTGCTGTTTCACAATTCACAAGACGATTAACAGAGTTACGCATATCTCGTACAATTCTTACATCTTCAAACTTTAATAGCGCCTGATAGCCACCAATGATACTGAGAAATTCAGAAATCTTCTCTGCTTCTTTTAAATATGAAATATAACCTTTTTTACGTTCTAAAGTTTTTGCGTTTAATTCATATTCATTCATTAATGCTGTTAAACCAAGTGAGTGGCTTTCATATAAAGAAAATATTTCAAGATGGTAAGAAGATGTCTCAGGATTATTAACTGATCCCCCTGCCAAAAAAGCACCGCGTAAATAGCTGCGTTTACAGCATTCATCTGATACTAAAGACTTATCGACAATTTGTTTAAATTCACCATCAGTTAATATTTTAAGTTCGTCCAGAATTTCTTTCGTTTTCATTTTTATTCTACAGATATAGACATTATTTTTTTTAAGTTTCATCTTCTTACGAACGAGCAATTCAATATCTACACCAAAGATTTTCTTCGTTAAACTATATACTCGTCTTGCAATCGCAGCATTTTCAGATTGAACATTGATTACCCACTTCATGTTCTGAATGCTCAAATTGCCATTCATACGAATTAGCGCTGATAATTCTGCTTTACTACAGCACATATCTGTTTCTATCCGTGTTAATTCATTTTTCATTTCTGAGGCAAACGACACAATTACTCGCCTTCTTTCTGGTTAAACTCTATTGTACTGATTTCACTTAATGCAAGTTCATATATCATATCAGCAAGGATTTCATTATTATGACGTACAATACCGTCTAAATTGATATCAACAAGTTCGTTATCAGTAATCAGTTCAATGCCCATTTTTCGGATGCTATCATAATCGCAATGAACAAAAGTCGAATTGTTTCGTGCATAGTTATCATGAATTTTATTATCAAATGTAGTATCATTTGCAATAACAAATTGTATAAATGGCTGCCCAACATGCTTATGAATCGCTTCAATATGGTCAGCGACTGTATAATCAATCGTTTCACCGCGTTGTGTCATGATATTAGAGACATAAAGTTTTTTTGCATCACTTTTAACAATCGCTTCAGCAAGTTCATCCAAAACTAAATTCGGGATGATACTTGTATATAGACTACCTGGTCCCATTACAATCAAATCAGATTCAAGTAAAGCTTCTACCGCTTCTTTCATCGGTTTAATGTTTGAAGGTGTCAAAAATACACTTTCAATTTTTTTATCTTTTAAAGGTATTAAAGATTCTCCGACTACAATTTCTCCGTCCTCCATAATTGCATTGAGAATAGGGCTCGTATTTGTAGAAGGTATTACTGTACCTTTAACATTTAATATTTTGCTCAGCTCTTTGACTGCATGCCCAAAATCACTTGTTACATCTGTCATTGCAGCAAGCATCAAATTTCCAACTGGATGCCCACCTAAAGTTTCATCATTAAAACGATACTGAAACAATTTCTCAAGCATCGGCTCCACATCGCTTAATGCTGCAAGTACATTACGCACATCTCCAGGTGCGGGTATATCCATGACATCACGAATTTTACCAGTACTTCCACCATCATCTGCTACTGTTACGATTGCCGTTATTTCTACAGGATAATGCTTTAAACCTCTCGCCATTACGGATAATCCTGTACCACCGCCAATCAGACAAATTTTAAGCCTTCTCATCAATGATTCCTTCTATTAGTGCATCTCTGTGGCGAGTATTCAATTCAAAATCAAAGAAATCTATCAGTTCATTGCTAATACGTTCTGCTAAAGCAACAGAACGGTGTTGACCACCTGTACATCCAATCGCAATTACAACTTGTGACTTTCCTTCACGCATATATCCAGGAATCACAAATTTCAATAAGTCCATCAGCTTCGTATAGAATATTTCAGTTTCTTTCCATTTCATCACATAATCATAAACACGTGCATCCATTCCAGTTAAAGGACGTAGTTCCTCAATATAATAAGGATTCGGTAAAAAACGCACATCAAAGACAATGTCTGCATCGATCGGGACACCATGTTTGAAACCAAAACTCATTACATTGATAGAGAATATATTGTCTTTTCCAGAACCGAATAGTTCAATCACTTTTGAACGTAACTCTTTAGGTTTAAACTCTGAAGAATCAACAATATGCGTTGCTACACCACGTAGATCTGCTAATAATCGACGTTCTTCATTGATTGCTTCTAAAGGTGTCCCTCCTGATGCAATCGGGTGTGTACGACGTGTTGCTTTATAGCGGGACACAAGTACATTATCATTTGCTTCAATAAATAATACCTGCACAAGTATATCCGTTAAATTGGTTATATTTTGAAGTTCTTCACGTAAATTGTCGAAAAAATCTTTACCACGTAAATCTACACCTAATGCAACACGTGAAAGTGACTGATTATTATCCTGCATCAATTCAACAAATTTAGGTAATAATATTGGCGGTAGATTATCAACACAAAAATAACCTAAATCTTCTAAGCATTGAATTGCTACCGACTTTCCGGCTCCACTCATACCAGTTACAACGACTAATTTTTTAAAACTTTCTTCATTATTCACTGAAATCCCCCTCAAGAAGCTATTACTTCTATAATACATGAATTCACAAAAATAGACACGCGAATGCGTATCTATTTTACTCTTATTATTAGTCGTTTAAAGCCTCAATATAATGTTGTGCATTTTGGGCAGCAATACTACCATCACCTGTTGCAGTAACAATTTGTCTTAATTTTTTAACACGTACATCTCCTGCAGCATAAATGCCAGGAATGCTTGTTTCCATTTCATCATTTGTAATAATGTATCCTACTTCATCAGTAATACCTAAATCTAAAAATGGTTTCGTTAATGGCTGCATACCGATATATACGAACACACCGTCTGTTGGTACAGTTGATTCAACACCATCATTATCAACTAACGTTACAGAACTCACTTTCGTATCACCGTTAATTGATTTTAATGTTGAATTCCAGATGAAATCGACTTTTTCATTTTTAAATGCTCTATCCTGTAAGATTTTTTGTGCTCTTAACTTATCTCTGCGATGGACGATTGTAACTTTGTCTGCAAACTTAGTTAAATAAACCCCTTCTTCAACTGCAGAATCTCCACCACCGATAACGATTAAGTGTTTCTGTTTAAAGAATGCTCCGTCACATACAGCACAATATGAAACGCCTCGGCCACCTAATTCCTGTTCACCAGGCACACCGATTTTTTTATATTCAGCACCAGTTGCTATAATCAATGCTTTAGCTTTCAATTGTTTTTCACCAAGATCAATTATCTTCATATCGCCGTCTAATGTTACAGATTTAATATCTCCATATGCATATTCAGCACCAAATTTTTGCGCATGATTAAACATTTTTGTAGATAAATCTGGTCCAGTGATTAAATCAAATCCCGGAAAGTTTTCTACATCTGCTGTGTTTGCCATTTGTCCACCTGGCATACCACGTTCAATCATAATTGTTGATAGATTAGCTCGCGATGCATAAACTGCTGCAGTCATTCCTGCAGGTCCTGCACCAACGATTACTACATCATATTCTTTTATTTCAGTCATTTTCTTACCTCCATTATTTCAATTCGTAAGTTCAATATACAACAACTTATTAATTTTAAATATTATTTTGCTTAAAGGCATCATATACTTTTACAAAATGATAACGCGTCGTATTAAATTTTTCGATAACTTCTCGCTTAGTTATTTTATCATTCGACATCCTCATATATAAAAAGTAACATACTGCAGTGTATGCCTGGATATTTTTCAGATCCATCTTAGCATCAATAATTGCTTCAGCTTTTTCAATCCAATAATCAAATAAAGCAATATCATATACTTCATCGAATAACACTTTCAATCCTTTATGGATAAAATCAAGTTTTATTAGATTAATATTATGAAAGATATATGAAAGGTAGAGCTTTTCAAAGTCAGGCATACCTTCTAGAATTTCCCATACTTTACGATTGATAATAAGTGTCTTATCATTCATCTGCGAAATTAAAAAAATGCCGATCAAACGATGATTGCGATCGATATGTTCAAGAAGCGGTAAAATTTCATCACTCAAATATTGTTGGCCATCATAAATTTGCCTCGGACTAGGTCCTGGATTCTGTACCATTTCAGTAAGATTTGCCCACAATTGATCAGACTGACTGTGATGACCTAAAGCAAAACTATTAAAACTAAGTGCATGTAACATTTGACTATTCACAAATTTACCTTTTTTGTACAAAGGTAAAAGTAAATCTTGAGATGTTTCAAATTTTTTCAGGAAACTTAGCACGATACCTAGCTTAAACTTCTCTTCATCATTAATCGGTACAATTTTTTTAAGACGTTTTAAATATAATTCATACTGTTCTGTTTGATTCGTATTATATAGCAGTAGAGTATAATGACAAAGTGCATGTATATCCGTCGCATCTTCATATAATAGCTGCTCTAATATCGCGCCACTTTCCTTGTATTGTCCGATAAAAAGTAAAGTCATCGCTTTTAAATTACGTATTTCTGAACATTCCTGTATATCAACAGGCTGATAATTAATCCAGTCCAGCGCTAATTCATAATGAAAGTTCTGAAAGAAATTCTGAAAGATATAGTGCACAACAAAACTTTCACTTTCACTTTCAACCTTTGACTGATCTTCGTAAAATACTTCAAACAATGTCTGTAGTTCATCAAGATATGAAATATCATCTGAATGCAAGCAGTAGTACATACCAAATAAAAAAGCCTTATTAGGATCGCGACGTTTTACGAACAGTTGACTGAGTTCATAAAACACATCTATACAATCAAAATCCGTACTTAAATACTTAATTAACGTTTGCTCTGCATCATCAAACTTACCAATCATCTGTAAACATTCTGATAAGCTTTTATTTACTTTCCATTTGTTTTCTTTTTGAAGGGATTTTATATAAAATGAGATGGCTTCATCATATGATTGCTGGCTCTGTTTTTTTAAGCCGATCTTATAAAATTCATCATCATTACTAGGAAATTTTATAATGTTATCCATCCATCACACCCCTTTTTATGTCGATACTTCAATTATACCTTATTTTTAATAATCATTGGATTACCATATGCAAATGAATTTGCCGGCACATCTTTGGACACGAGTGTCATCGCTCCAATGATTGCATTATCACCGATTGTTACGCCGGGTAATACGAGTGCATTAGCACCTATTAATACATTTGATCCGATTTCAATATTTCCAATGCGATACTCGTCGATTAAATATTCGTGTGTTAACAAAGTAGCATTGTAGCCTATTACTGAATTATCACCGATTGTAATTCTTTCAGGAAACATCAAGTCAGGCATCGCTTTATATGCAATTGAAGTTTTATTGCCGATTTTCATACCGAGAAATATGCGATATAAATGACGTTTTAATTTAACTGAAGGACATATTCTGCCACTTTCTATCACAACAAAATTCTTGGCTACTTTAATAAATGAAACTGTGCGATACATATGCCATAAAGGATTAACTCCATTTGATCTAATGCTTGACGTTTTGCGCATCACCTGAACTCCTCATCGGAAAATTAACGTCTTTATATTTAGGCAATTGATATTTAAAATTACGATAAATCCATATCGCAAGTGCAGCAATGATAATCGTAATTGAAATCATCTGAGCAATTCTTAAATGTTCCGTTAACATTAAACTGTCCGTACGCATACCTTCGATGAAAAAACGTCCGATTGAATACCAGATGGCATAGCTAAGTAACGTCTGGCCAATCTTCAAATGTTTGCGGAGTAATAATAAAATAACAAAACCGGTGAAATTCCATATCGATTCATAAAGAAAAGTAGGATGATAATAAACGCCGTCTATCTTCATGTTGTTAATGATGAATTCAGGTATATGAAGTTGCTCTAAGAAACTTCTTGATACTTCTCCGCCATGTGCCTCCTGGTTCATAAAATTGCCCCAGCGACCAATTGCCTGGCCAAGAATTATACTTGGTGCTGCAATGTCACCAAGCTGGAAAAATGATACATGCTTCTTGCGTGTTAAAAAGTAAGCCATCCCAAGTGCTCCAATTAATCCACCATGTATCGCTATACCACCGTTCATTATCATCGGTATCTCTGACAGATGTTCTTTATAATATGACCATTCAAATGCGACATAATAGATTCGCGCACAAATTATGCCGGAAATTACTGAACTGATCACAATATCTATCAGCGTATTTTCAGGAAAATGCTTCTTTTCTGTTTCACGTTGTGCGAGTAGATATCCAAGTAATATACCTACTGCTATAATGACGCCATACCAGCGAATTTGTATCGGACCAAGCTCTAGTGCTATAGGGTTAAGAGTTAACAGCATTTTAAATCTCCTTTAATGATTGATTTTTAATTTGTGCATTTAACCTGTCATTAAAATCTTTTGCAGTATTTGTACCCATCTTATTTAATCGATAATTCATCGCTGCAACTTCGATAATAACAGCTAAGTTACGTCCAGGTCTTACCGGTACAGTTTTCTTTGTAATCTTAGAGTCAAGTATCGTTAATGTTTCTTCTACTAAACCCACACGATCATACGTTTTATCTTTCGCCCAGAATTCAAGATTGACATTTAACATTAGTCTTTTTTCAGGTAATACACTACCAGCTCCAAAAAGTGTCATGACATTGATAATACCTAAGCCACGAATTTCAAGCAGATGTTCAATAAGTTTCGGTGCTTTTCCCATTAAAACATTTCTTGAAATTTCTTTAATTTCAACATTGTCATCAGCAACCAATCTATGTCCACGTTTAACAAGCTCCAATGCCGTTTCACTTTTCCCTACACCAGAATCACCCGTGATGAGTACACCGACTCCGTATACATCAACCAAAACACCATGAAGACTTGTTTCAGGTGCGAGCTCTCTTTCCAGGAATGAAGAAATTTTATTGATTAAACTTGTCGTAACATCACTACTACTTAACAATGGTGTTCCTTTACGGTTACAAGCATCCACTAGTTCTTCAGGCGCATCAATATTTCGCGTTAAAATAATACAAGGTGTTTCTTTTCTACATAGTTTTTGCATACGTTCTCTTCTGTCTTCTTTACTCAATGTTTCAAAAAACGACATTTCAGTTGTTCCGAGCACCTGTATTCTATCAGAAGAATAATGTGAAAAGAATCCTGCCATCTCTAATCCAGGTCTCGATATATTCGTATTGATAATAGGAATTTCTATCGCTACATTACCTGCAATAATTTCTAAGTCAAACTTCTCGATCAATTCTATACTCGTTATCATGTTAAACCTCCATCATCCAATACTTTCATATTAAATAACTTTACGCAATAATACAATTTAAAACGACAAAGAGACACTGACAAATTCATGTCAATGTCTCTTTATTATTTACTGACGTTCTACATGTCGTTTTAAATATCTTCCTGTATAAGATGCGCTTGATTCCATAATTTGTTCCGGGGTACCAATGGCGATAATCTTACCACCATTGTCGCCACCTTCCGGTCCTAAATCAATAATATGATCTGCTGTTTTAATTACATCTAAATTATGTTCGATAATCAGGACAGTATCACCATTTTCTACAAGCTTCTCTAATACTTTAAGTAATCTCGCAATATCATCGACATGAAGACCTGTTGTCGGCTCATCCAGAATATATAAAGTCTTACCGTTACTTCTACGGTGTAACTCACTGGCTAATTTAACACGTTGTGCTTCTCCACCCGATAATGTAGTAGCAGGTTGTCCCAACTTCACATAACCTAAACCAACATCTACTATCGTTTTTAGTTTACGTTTAATTTTAGGAATATTCTCGAAGAAGTGATATGCATCTTCTACTGTCATATTTAATATATCAGCAATATTTTTATCTTTATAGGTTACTTCTAATGTTTCGCGGTTATAGCGTTTTCCGCCACACACTTCACACGGTACATATACATCTGGCAAGAAGTGCATTTCTATCTTGATGATACCATCACCTCGACAAGCTTCACATCTGCCGCCCTTAACATTAAAGCTAAAACGGCCTTTTTGATAGCCGCGTAACTTCGCTTCATTCGTTTGACTGAATACATCGCGTATATCATCAAATAGTCCAGTATATGTGGCTGGATTTGATCGTGGTGTACGTCCGATAGGTGATTGATCAATATCAATAATTTTATCAATATGCTCAATACCTGTCACTGCGTCATGGGAACCAGGTTTTGCTTTTGTTTTATATAATTTTTGAGCAAGTGCTTTATACAACACATCATTAACTAAGCTACTTTTACCTGAACCTGATACACCAGTGACTAAGGTCATCATACCTAATGGAATATTTACAGATACACCTTTTAAGTTATTACTTGTCGCATTTTCGATGGTTATAAAACGTCCATCTGATTTACGACGCGTTTCAGGCATTTCTATTTGTTTTTTACCACTTAAATATTGTCCTGTTAATGACTTTTTATTTTTCATGACTTGATTCGGTGTACCTTGCGCTACAATTTCACCACCATGTACACCCGCGCCTGGTCCGATATCAATTAAATGGTCTGCAGCAAGCATCGTATCTTCATCATGCTCTACAACAATCAATGTATTTCCCATATCACGCATAGACTTCAATGTATCAATTAGCTTATCGTTATCTCGTTGATGTAACCCGATGGATGGTTCATCCAATACGTACATTACACCTGTTAAACGAGAACCAATTTGTGTTGCTAATCTGATACGTTGAGCTTCTCCACCTGAAAGCGTTCCAGCGGCACGGTTTAATGTTAAATATTCAAGACCAACATTGTTTAAGAAACTCAAGCGTTCAGTAATTTCCTTTAATATAAGTTTAGAGATTTGCTGCTCTTTCTCAGTTAATTCAATCGAATCATAATATTTCAATGCTTCACCGATCGAAAATTCTACAACTTGTCCAATGTGTTGGTCTTTTATCTTCACACTCATCGCTTCATTTGAGAGTCGATAGCCATGGCACGTATGACAAGCTTCATCCACCATATATTTACGCATTTGTTCGCGTGTATATTCAGAAGGACTTTCCTTATAACGACGTTCGATATTATTTAATACACCTTCATACTGCATTACACGTTTACGCGTAACTCCATTATCCTGTTTAAATGTAAAAGATATTTCGTCATTATGACCATATAAAATAATATGCTGTTCTTCTTCTGTTAACTTTTCGAAAGGTTTTTTCATACTGATATTAAAATGTTTACATGCTTGCTTTAGCAAAGTTGGATAGTAGTTAGAACTAATCGGTTCCCATGGTAGAATCGCTCCTTTATCAAGTGTGAGCGATTTATCCGGAATAACAAGGTCGACATCAACCGATAATTTAGTGCCTAATCCATCGCAATCAGGACAAGCACCAAACGGCGAATTAAACGAGAACATTCTCGGTTCTAGTTTCTCAATTGAAAAACCACAAATCGGACATGCATGATGTTCTGAAAACTTTACCTGCTCACCACCAATAACATCTACCACGACATTCCCTTCTGCAAGTTTTAAAGCATTCTCTAAAGAGTCTGCAAGTCTTGCTTCGATACCTGGCTTTACAACAAGACGATCGACTACTACATCAATATCGTGATTTTGATTTTTATTTAAATCAATTTCGTCGGTAACATCATATACTTCGCCATCAACCTGTATACGTGCATAACCTTTTTTAGAAATTTCTTCTATCAACTTCTTATGTGTCCCTTTTCGCCCACGAATAACTGGTGCGAAAATCTGAATCTTTGTACGCTCTTCCATCGCCATAACTTTATCTACCATCTGTTGAATCGTTTGTGATTCAATCGCAATACCGTGAATCGGACAATAAGGTATACCGATACGTGCATATAACAATCTCAGATAATCATAAATTTCAGTAACTGTCGCAACTGTACTTCGTGGATTCTTGCTCGTCGTTTTCTGATCAATTGATATCGCAGGCGATAACCCTTCTATCACATCGACATCAGGTTTATCCATTTGGCCTAAGAACATTCTGGCATAAGCACTTAGTGATTCTACATATCTTCTTTGACCTTCAGCATAAATAGTGTCGAAAGCTAAACTTGATTTACCTGATCCTGAAAGTCCAGTCATAACGACCAGTTTATCACGAGGTATTTCTATATCTATATTCTTTAAATTATGTGCTCTCGCACCTTTAACTACGATTGATTTATTTTTCATATTGTCACCCTTCAGCTTTAAGCTCAAATAAAATGTCTCTCAGCTCAGTAGCACGTTCAAAATCAAGTGCTTTTGCTGCTTCTTTCATTTCATGCTCAACTTTTTCAATCATTGCATTACGCTCTTTTACCGTTAATTTTTTCTTTTTCTTATCTTTAGTCGGTAAATCTTCTGCAACATCTGGTGTTGCACTAATGATATCGCGTACTTTTTTATTAATGGTCATCGGTGTGATGCCATGTTCTGTATTATAACGCTCCTGAATTTCACGACGACGATTGGTTTCATCAATCGCTATCTTCATTGAATCAGTCATTTTATCTGCGTACATGATAACTTTCCCTTGATCGTTACGTGCAGCACGACCGATTATCTGAATTAAAGAACGATGACTGCGTAAGAAACCTTCTTTATCCGCATCAAGAATTGCAACGAGAGATACTTCAGGAATATCTAATCCTTCTCTTAATAAGTTGATTCCGACAAGTACATCGAAAACACCTAATCTTAGATCACGAATGATTTCTATACGTTCTAAAGTTTTTATTTCAGAATGAAGATAGTTAACTTTAATTCCTGCTTCCTTTAAATAGGTCGTTAAATCTTCACTCATCTTCTTCGTTAATGTCGTAATGAGTACACGTTCATTTTTTTCAATACGTTGTCTAATTTCTTCCATTAAGTCATCAATTTGATGTTCAGATTTACGTACTTCAACAATTGGATCAAGTAATCCAGTTGGTCGAATAATCTGTTCTACCATTTCATCTGTATGTTCAATTTCATAAGGCCCTGGTGTTGCAGAAACATAGACAAACTGATGTCCTTTTGCTTCAAATTCTTCAAATTTAAGCGGTCGGTTATCAAGCGCACTCGGCAATCTGAATCCGTGATCTACCAACACATTTTTACGTGCCTGGTCACCATTATACATACCCCTAACCTGTGGCAATGTAACGTGACTTTCATCCATCATGATTAACCAGTCATCACCGAAATAATCAAGTAAAGTATACGGTGTTGCACCTAGTGGACGTAATGTCAAATGCACAGAATAATTCTCAATGCCTGAACAGAATCCCATCTCACGCATCATTTCTAAATCATAGTTCGTACGTTGCTCTAGACGTTGTGCTTCAAGTAATTTACCTTCTTCTCTAAATTTTTTCAGCTGTTCTTCCAATTCTTTCTCGATACGTTCAATTGCAATCTGCATTTTTTCTTCACGTGTAACGAAGTGACTGGCTGGAAATAATGCGAAGTGTTCACGTTCTTTAAGAACTTCTCCTGTTAAGTAGTTAATTTCGCGAATTCGTTCTATTTCATCTCCAAAGAATTCAACACGTACACATTGCTCGTCACGAGAAGCAGGAAAAATTTCGACGACATCTCCACGCACACGGAATGTACCACGTTTAAAATCGATGTCATTTCGTGCATACTGAATATCAATTAATTTACGTAATAATTGATTGCGTTCAATCTCCATCCCTACACGCATACTTACAACCATATCTTTATATTCTTCAGGGTTTCCTAATCCATAGATACAGCTTACTGAAGCGATGATGATCACATCATCACGTTCAAATAAAGCACTCGTTGCCGAATGTCGTAATTTATCAATCTCATCGTTAATCGATGCATCTTTCTCGATAAAAGTATCTGTAGAAGGCACATACGCTTCAGGTTGATAATAATCATAATAACTAACGAAATATTCAACACGATTATCAGGAAAAAACTCTTTAAACTCACTATATAATTGACCTGCTAAAGTCTTATTGTGAGCCATAATTAACGTAGGTTTACCAACCTCTTTAATAACATTACTCATTGTAAACGTCTTACCTGTACCTGTTGCACCAAGTAAAGTCTGATGACGCTTACCTTCTTTAATACTTTCTACGATTTTTTTAATCGCTTCTGGCTGGTCGCCAGCAGGCTTATAATCTGATTTAATAACAAACGGATGATGTTCCATATGCGCCCTCCTTTTCGATAATATTTTACCAAAAAAAAAATAAAAAATACAAACATTTGTTCGGACGAGATATTACACTAACTTTATCATATAAAAAGAAAACAGCTCAGAACATAAAATGTTTGAACTGTTAGTCATTTCCTTTATCTAATTTATAAAAGTCCACAATTAAATAACCAATAATTAGACTCATCGTATCTAAAAATACGATCATCTGTGAATGAAAAAATCCTTTATAGACTGATACACCGATTACTATAGTAGATAGTATCATGCCCGTGTATTTATTTCTGACAATCATACTAAATATAACGACCATAAGCGCTGGTAATAATGATGCTAACCAATACCATATCGTCATAGATCTGACTCTTTTACTTCTAATATTGATACCGTTAATTCCTTTAATTCTGAACGTGGAATAAATTTTTCCTGTAACATTTCAGGAAGTATATTTTCAAGGAAATCCTGTACACAATGTAAGTGGTCAAATTGTATAATTGTGCGTAAGCTCTTTTCATATATTTCAAAGAATAGCGGTTCTGGATTTCTTTTCTGGATTTCTCCAAAAGACTCGTATAGTAAATCAATTTTATCAGCCACTGAAAGGATTTGACCTTCTATCGTTTCATCTTTTCCTTCTTTTAATCGTTCATGATAAATCGCTCGATAGCTTTCCGGAAATTCAGAGTCTATAAAACGTGCAATCATCTGTTCTTCCACATCACTGAATAATTGCTTAAGCTCTTTAGAAGCATATTTAACAGGTGTTTTTATATCACCTGTAAAAATTTCAGGATAATCGTGGTTGAGTGCTTTTTCATAGACATTTTTCCAGTTAATCTCAGTGCCATGATATTCTTCAACTGTAGCAAGATACTGCGCAATTTTTGTAACTTTAAATGAGTGACTTGCTACATTATGCTCCTGATATTTGAACTTACCTGGACAGCGTATCAGCTTTTCTAAGTCAGATAAACTTTTAAAATATTGATGTACACCCACTACAATCACTCCTCTTTATTTTAAATCTGCTATTATTTTTTCTAACTTATTTCTATTGAGTTCACCAATATAAGTTTTTAAAACCTTACCATTTTTATCAACAAAAATTGTTGTAGGAATATTGTTAATCTTATATTGTTTCATTTGAGCTTCATCTAAAACTAACATCGGGTATTTCGCTTTATACTGCTGTATAAACGCAGTTCGCTTTTTCTCTTTGTCCTGCACATTCATACCGATTAATCCTACATGATTAGGTTTCTCGTTATCAAAAGCAACAAGTTCAGGCATCTCTTCATTACATGGGCCACACCATGATGCCCAGAAATTAATGATATTGATATCATGTTTTAATTGTTCTTTCAATTTAAATTGATTTGATTCTAAATCATTTACCGTTACATTACTAATATTTTGATTGTTGATAGGATGTTCATGGGTTGTTACCTGCTTTGCATCATCTGAAGCTGTATTAAATTGTGTCGCTTGATAAATACTATATCCCACTAAACTTAAAAATATAAAAAGAAGTATTGCCGTGATTAAATGCTTCATCTTTCCACCTCAATATTTATTATGTCTATCATAACGTAATTAGAAATAAGTTTAAACCTAAGTCAATATAAAAACAAAAAAGAAGATGAACTATTTAATGTTCATCTTCTGTATAATTTTAATAAATATATTGATAGTTTCCTTTTTGATATTTAGAAATCACACGATACGTCTTAACACCTTGACGAGGATAATTCATTTCTGATACTAAAATTGATCCATTTCTATATGTTCTTTCCACTACTGCAACATGACCATAATATCCACTTCGAGAAACAAGTACAGCACCTTTAATTGGTGATCTTCTAACTTTATATCCTGCATAACGTGCTTTATATGCCCAGTTTGCCGCATTGCCCCAATACTTACCAACCGGTCTTCCTAATTGTGCACGACGTTGGTATGCATAATATGCGCAACTTCCCCAGTAATAAGGATTTGAATATCCATAAGAACCAGCCTCAGCTGTTTTAACTTGTGATTGTGGCATAACTTCAGTAAGCTCGGCAGTAGTCAATAACATCATAGTAGTAATAAATGATAAAACGATTTTTTTCATGATTTCTTTTTCCTCCGAATAATATATTTATGTATAAATAATGAATTATTTATCAACAGAAATTATATTACCATAAAGAAAGTATTAAGAATTCAATGTTACGGATATGTAATACAAGTGTCATGACACACGTAATTTTTTTCATCAATATTACAAAAGTATGTTTAGTTTGTAATACTATAGTAGATTTATGCTTTAAATATTACTTCTCTCATTAAGGTTTCAAATTTTCAAATTATTATATATATATTTATATTTTATTAATTTATAGCATCGAAAATCGGAAAAACTAAAAAATAAAAACGCATGACATAATAGACACGCGCTTCTATTAAACACCATATTAATAACGATAATATCCTGTAATCGATCCACTAATGTAATTTACTGCTCGCTGGCCCACTCCAGCTTTTGGATTCAATGCATCAACCATCTGGCCATTGCCAATGTAAACTCCAACATGACTTCCATTATTAAAAAATACAAGGTCTCCTGGCTGTGGCTGTAGAACTCTTGTACCGACTGCCATCTGTTCATAAGTTGTTCGTGGAATTGATTTACCTAAAGCCTTTAAGACTTGTTGCGCAAATGCTGAACAATCTACAGCACTATTACTGTTGGCACCATAAACATATGATTTACCTTCAGCAATGCGATGGGCTATTCGTGCAACATCGCCTTCAATCATATTGAATGGTTTTTTTTGAGTCGACTTATCTACTAGTGTATTTGATTGAGTATTTTCTTCTGATATTGCATTCGATGACTCATTCAATGACTGACTATTTTGAGTATAATATTCAGCATCAATATTTTGGGCATCCGATACAGATGAATAGTTTTCATCTACTGTGACTTGAATATCAGTACTATCCATTTCTTCATTAATATCAGTTTCTTCTTTGTTTATAGATTCTTTTAATTCTTTTTGATCAATTTCATCAAGTATTCTTGCCGAATCCGGTGAAAGCGCCGGCGTTACATGATGATTTTTACGTTTTTTTTCTTTATATTTACGATAAGCATCTTCAGAAACAATTAGTTTTTTATCTATTGTCAACTCATTTGAAGATAATCTGTTCCAGAATCTAACTTCAAATGGTGTAATCTTAAATTTCTTCGCGATACTCTGTACTGTATCATCTTTTGTCACTTTATAATAATCTGATGAAATCTTTATTTTTTGTCCTGGCGTAAGCTGTGTTTCATTCAAATTGTTTAAAAGCTTTAATTCATAGACACTTGTACCATTTTCTTTTGCAATCGTATAAAGTGTATCACCTTGCTTCACATGATAATTACTTGCTTGTGCCTGTGAAGCAACTGTAATGATTGTTGTTAAGCCAACAATCGATAAAACTAATCTTTTCATATTGTACAAATGCCTCCTGTAAGCCCATGTGTTTACTTAAAAATAATATATCATATGTTCATCTAATTTCAGGCATTTGTTACGTACTTGTAATATTATCTTTAAGTATTCTATAAAATTTTATTATTTTTGTTTTGCTAAATACTTCGCTATATTTTCTGCATCTTTACCTTCAACTAAATTCTTTGGCATAGAGCCTTTACCATTCTTTATAATTTCTAAAATTTCCTGTTCAGAATATTTTCCTCCGACCTTTGTTAAGTTTGGTCCGCTTCCACCTTCTAAGTCTTTACCATGACATCCAATACATGAACTATTGGCAAATGCTTCTCTGCCTGGATCATTTGAAGTTGTTTTGTCCGTTGTTTTTTCTTCTTCACCATTTCCACATGCCCCGAGTACTAATGCTGAAAGTGCAAGTCCTGTAAATAATTTTTTCATGATAATACCCCCATATTTTATATTACTTTAATTATACCCAAAAAAGAGATAGTGACAAATGATTGTCTCTATCTCTTTTATCGTTAATACTTTTATTAAACATTTGGAATGCTTATAATTGGCTTTTTAAATAAGCATCAATAAATAAATCAAGATCGCCATCCATCACTGCTCCTGTATTTCCAGTTTCCGCATTTGTTCTGTGATCTTTCACCATTGAATAAGGATGGAATACATAAGAACGAATTTGTGATCCCCAGCCGATTTCTTTTTGTTCACCACGAATTGCCGCAAGCTCAGCTTCTTGTTCTTCAATCTTACGCTGATATAATTTCGCCTTTAACATTTTCATAGCCTGATCTCTGTTCTTAATTTGAGAGCGTTCGTTCTGACAAGTAACAACAATTCCTGTTGGAGTATGGGTGATTCGGACAGCAGAGTCTGTCGTATTGATGTGCTGTCCACCTGCACCACTAGCACGATACGTATCGACTTTAATATCTTCTGTCCTAACCTCAATTTCAATATTCTCATTATTTAGTTCTGGTGTTACATCGCATGATACAAATGATGTATGACGTCTTCCAGAAGAATCAAATGGAGAGATACGCACTAATCGATGAACACCTTTTTCAGCTTTTAAATAACCATAAGCATTATGGCCTTTAATTAAGATTGTGACACTCTTTATTCCAGCTTCATCCCCCGGTAAATAATCAAGTGTTTCAACTTTAAATCCACGTTTATCTGAAAATCGCTGATACATACGTAAGAGCATTTCTCCCCAGTCTTGTGACTCTGTTCCACCAGCACCTGGATGTAACTCTAAAATCGCATTATTTGCATCAAACTCACCATTCAGTAACATTTTAAGTTCAAATTCATTTGTATCTTCGGTTAAACTTTGAAGTTGTTGAATCAGCTCTGCTTCACTTTCTTTATCTGATTCTTCCTTCAACATTTCTATTAATACTTCAATGTTTTCATACTTTTCTACTAATGCATTAAAGCCATTTACAACTTCTTTTAAAGCATTATTTTTATTGATAATCTCTTGGGCTTTATCCCCATCATTCCAGAAATCCGGATTAGCCATCATCTCTTCATATTCCTGAATGTTTGTCTCTTTTTCTTCTAAGTCAAAGAGACCCCCTAAAGCTATCTATTTTCTCTTTAATCTCATTTAAAGCATTGTTAATTTCAAATTGTTCCATTCAGACTACTCTCTTCCGTGACAGTTTTTATACTTTTTTCCGCTACCACATGGACATGGGTCGTTTCGACCAATGTCTGGCTCAGTTTTTGTTTTCGGTTGTTTCTTCACTTTTTCTTTTCCGTCATTTGCAACCATTGCTTGTCCTATTGCAACTTGTTCACGTTCAACATGTTCATCTTTTTCGACGATAGATTTTAATACATATTTACTCACATCGTCTTCAATATTTTCAAGCATTGCATCAAACATCGTTAAGCCTTCATTTTGATATTCACGTAACGGGTTAATTTGTCCATAACTTCTTAAATGGATACCTGTACGTAACTGATCCATTGTATCGATATGATCCGTCCATTTCATATCAATTGTGCGAAGCAGAATCATACGTTCAAATTCTAAGAATTGTTCGCCCAATTCATCTTGTTGATGTAATAATTGTTTCTCAACAGCTTTCATAACAATTTCATATATTTCATCATTATCTCGTCGATTAATATCATCAACATTCAGTGCACCTTCAGTAAGGTACATATCTTCAACATAATTGATAAACGTTTCATAGTCATGCGTATCTTCTTCACCAGCAAAATGGAAGTCAACTGCGCGTCGTACAGATTGCTCAATCATGCCATGAACCATTGCTGAACAATCTTCAGTTTCTAGGATTTCATTACGTTCTTCATAAATAATTTCACGTTGTTTACGTAAAACATCGTCATATTCTAATACACGTTTACGGCTATCGTAGTTGTTACCTTCAACACGTTTTTGTGCGGATTCAACTGCTCGTGAAACCATTTTTGATTCAATCGGTGCTTCATCATTCATACCTAGCTTCGTCATCATTGTCTGCATACGTTCTGAACCGAAACGCACCATCAGTTCATCCTGAAGTGAAAGGTAGAATCTTGAGAAACCTGGATCACCTTGACGTCCAGAACGACCACGTAACTGATCATCGATACGACGTGATTCATGACGTTCAGTACCAATAACAGCTAATCCACCTAATTCTTTAACACCTTCACCTAATTTAATATCCGTACCACGTCCAGCCATATTGGTAGCAATCGTTACAGCACCTTTTTCACCGGCATATTGAACGATTTCTGCTTCTCGTTCATGGTTTTTAGCATTTAATACATTATGTCGAATACCGCGTTTCTTAAGTAAATCAGAAATATATTCACTCGTCTCAACTGCAACAGTACCAAGTAACACTGGTTGTCCTTGTTTATGACGTTCAATGACTTCATCGACTACAGCATGGAATTTACCTTTTTCAGAAGCAAAGATTAAGTCAGCTGCATCAACACGGGCAATTGGATTATTCGTCGGGATTTGTGTAACTGCCATATTATAGATATTCATTAATTCTTCTTCTTCTGTTTTTGCTGTACCTGTCATACCAGACAATTTATTATACATACGGAAGAAGTTCTGGAATGTAATTGAAGCCATTGTTTTTGATTCGTTTTGAATTTCAACTGCTTCTTTTGCTTCAATTGCCTGATGTACCCCATCTGAGAAACGACGACCAGGCATCGTACGACCAGTAAACTGATCGACGATAACAATCTCGCCATCCTGTACAACATAATCTACATCTTTCAGCATTGAACGATTTGCTTTTAAAGCGATATTAATATGATGCATTAAGTTAACGTTCTTAACATCATAAAGGTTATCTACTTTAAACATTTTCTCAGCTTTATCTATACCCTGCTCAGTAAGCTGAATCCCTTTAGTCTTCTCATCATAGTTATAATCTTCTTCATCACGTAACATCTTGACAAAGACATTCGCCTGAATATAAAGACTCGTTGATTTCTCAGCCTGACCTGAAATAATTAATGGCGTACGTGCTTCATCAATTAAGATTGAGTCAACCTCATCAATGATAGCGAAGTTTAAAGGACGCATAACACGTTCTTCCTTATACGTAACCATGTTGTCACGTAAGTAATCGAATCCTAATTCATTGTTCGTACTATACGTAATATCTGCATTATATGCAGCACGTTTTTCTTCAGTAGATAAATGATTTAAGTTAACACCTACTGATAGGCCTAAGAAATTATATAATTGAGACATTTCTTCTGCTTGTGTGCTAGATAAGTATTCGTTGACAGTTACAACGTGAACGCCTCGGCCTGTTAATGCGTTTAAATAAACCGGCATTGTAGCAGTTAACGTTTTACCTTCCCCAGTTCTCATTTCCGCAATATCTCCACGATGTATCGCTGTACCACCCATAATTTGAACTTTAAATGGACGCATACCTAACACACGCGTTGAAGCCTCACGGACAATCGCATATGCTTCAGGTAGAATATCATCTAAATATTTTTCTTGTTTTCTATAATCTTCAATCTCTTTTAAATCAGCTTGAAATTTCGCTGTTCTATTTTTAAGATCTTCATCGGATAATGAAGCAATTTCTTCTGCAAATGTTTCTACTTTATCAGCAATTTTAGATAACGTTTTAAGTTCTCTTTTATTGCCATCTAACATCTTTTTAATGAATCCCATTGTGTTCTCTCCTTTTAATACGTATACATACGTCTTCAACTAATAATAATAGCACTTATCGTGATTTTATAAAAATATTTCGTATATTTTATCTGTTAAAATAAACCATAAAAATTAAATATAAATAAATGATATATATTTATAGCGAGAAAAAAAACTGAAGCGAAAAATCGCTTCAGTTTGATATATACTTTAATTCAATTATTGGTTAACGGTTGTTTCAATAAGGCCATATTTACCATCTTTACGTTTGTAGACGATATTTGTATCGTTTGTTTCAGCATCATTAAAGATGTAGAAATCATGTCCTAAAAGATTCATTTGTAAAACCGCCTCTTCAGCATCCATCGGTTTTAAGTCAAACTGTTTAGAACGGATGATTTCAATTTCATCCTCTTTTTCAGCTGGTACTTCTTCAACTTCCGGTAAACTTGGGAAAACTTCTTTTTCAATACCTTTTTCACGGAATTTACGATTTACTTTTGTTTTGTGTTTACGTACTTGACGCTCTAATTTTTCAACAATTAAGTCAACTGCTGCATATAAATCATCGTGACGTTCTTCGGCACGTAATGTAACATTTTTAAGAGGAATTGTTACTTCTACTTTAGACTTTCCATCTTGATAAGTTTTAATCTTTACGTGTGCATTCGTATCCGGCACGTTTGTAAAGTATCTTTCAAGTTTGCTTAATTTCTCTTCGATGTAATTTCTGATCGCTTCTGTTACTGAGATGTTATCTCCATGGATTTCATATCTAATCATAATGAATCGCTCCTTTGAAACTATTCTTGTTGTTTCTTCCTACTTATATTTTACCAAATATTCAGGCTCTTGCAAACGCTAACACTTTGATTTCACAATGTTTATAGGATAAAAATACACTGCGCGCATGGCTGATCGTCAAACCTGTCGTATAAATATCATCAACTAATAAGATGCGTGAATTATCTTTAATAGGATGATTTAATCGAAAAGGATTTTCTTGACGCATTCGTTCAGTTTTACTAAGATTCATTTGTTTCTCACGAAATTCTGTCTCAATTATCTGATGATATGGCACTTTAACATATTTCATAATTTCTGTTATATGATTAAACCCTCTCACCTTTAGACGTTCTGCTGATATAGGCAATGGGATAATATAATCAAACTGTCTGAAATAGCGCCGATTAAATTTGGCATTTATACATGATGCAAATGCTTGTGCAAGTAGAATATCGAAATTCGATTTATACTGATGTATTAGATTAGCTGCCATTTCATGATAATCGCACACATAGTCGACTTTATTCACAAATCCGAAATGTTTCTCAAAAAACATACAGTCCAGACAGTTAGCTTCTCCTTCTTCAAGTTTTTTCTTGCAATTTGGACAACGTCTACACTCCGTTGTCATAAGCATTTTATCAATACAACTTTGACAGACAACATCAAGCTTTGAAAATAGATTGTCGATGGTTAAGGGATTGGCTATTCTCTCATGACAAATAATACATTGATTATGATACATGAGCACCCCTTATATTCATCTGTCGTATGTCTCTAACTGCTGCTAACATTGATAAACTAATGCCATCATGAAAGAAGATGACTTCTCCATTACTTTCATCACCTTTTCGATCTACCCTACCTGCAATTTGAATTAAACTGTCACTTCGAAATAGATGACTATTCATAACCCAGACACTTAATCCATGCATCGTAAACCCTCGTTCCAGTATTGTCGTCGTAAAAACAAATTGATAGCTTACATTTCTAATCGCTTCAATTTTCTCGTGACGTTCATCATCACCTGAATATACACATACAGTCTTTGTTTGTATATTTTTATTTAAAGAACGAAAAGTCTGTTCCATTAATCGTATATCATGGAAGAAGATTAAAATGATTTTATCTCCTTTGATATTTCTTAACATTTCATCAAGTTTCTTCTTTACTGATTCATGACTTAAATATTTAAACTGTGGGACAGGTAATGGTCTTTTGTGATGTCTCAACGGTAAATAAACAATATTTTCATTACAAGCGCGAATAATATTTTTTGGTGGTGTCGCTGACAAGTACACAAAAATACCTTTTGGCGTCAATGCTCTTTCTAATAATTTCATCAATCTAGGATCGTGTTGTGCTGGAAAGGCATCAATTTCATCAACAATAATCAAATCGAAGTGTGATTTAAAATACATCAACTGATGAATCGTACTGATAATAAAGTACGGCTGTGTTATTTCAGAATGACCCGCATATAGCGTACTGATTTGCTCTGTCTTCAAATAAATATTAAGTCGTAACGATAATTCTTTTACAACATCTGTACGAGGAGAAACAACAGCAACGTTTCCTCCTTCTCCTCTAACTTTCACGATACCTTCAAGGATCATCTCCGTTTTACCTGCACCGGTTACTGCATATAATAAACAAGATTGCTGAAGTGTTATTTGTTCTTTAATAAATTGAGAGGCATTACGTTGCTGTTCAGTAAGCTTAAATGGTAGATCAATCTTTATCTGTTCACTATTTTGTGGTGTTTCGTAATAGTGAATAAATAGCCTGGAATTTATACTTTGTGTAATACAGTTTCTGCAGTAATATATTATTTCTTTAAAGCCATGATGATAATAGTGATAGAATAGTTTTTTATCTTCATTCAAACAAAAATTACACTTTATTTTTCTTTCTATTTCGATTGCCGGAATCTCTGACTTCTGTTCTGAAACTAATTTTCTCATCATTTCCTCCATAAAAAAAAGCACACAAATAAATGTGTGCCGGTAATATAAAATATAAGACGATAATGTTATAAAATATCAAACTTTTTATTCGTAAATCCAAGACCTATCGACTTTTCTCCAAGGTGCGTTCCGATAACAGGTCCGAAATAACTTTTAATAAATTTAACATGTGGAAATTCTGCTTTTAAATCAGCGAGAATTGCATCCGCTTCTTCTTCAGCATTTGCGTGAATTAATACAGCCGTTACATGTTCGTAATCTTTAATTTCCTGTGCAAACAAATCTTTAATCTGCTTAAGTGCTTTCTTTTTTGTACGCACTTTGTCAAATGGTACAATTTTAGTATCTTCAAAGTGCAGGATTGGTTTTACTTGTAACATACTGCCGATTAATGCCTGAGCTCCAGTTAGTCGTCCGCCTTTATGCAGATTTTTTAAATCATCTACAATAAAATAAGCATTTGTATGTTGCTTCATCTCTTCTAAATCAGCAATAATCGCTTCAGGACTAAGTTTATCTTTCAGTTCTGTTGCACGTAAAACATAAAAGCCCATTGCCATCGCTGCAATTTCTGAATCAAACGCATGAAGATTAATACCATCAACCATCGATCCAGCTGTTATGGCATTTTGATAAGTACCACTGATACCACTAGATAGATGTATTGCAATACAATCGGTAAAACCTTCTGCTTTCAATTCCTCTAAAAGAGCGACATACGCACCTGTTGTCGGTTGACTTGTCGTTGGCAATTCTTTTTCAGTACGCATTCTTTCATAGAAAGTTTGCGCATCATACTTTTCTTCTAAATATATTTCATCCTTAAAGATAACATTCAGTGAAATGATACGAATATCCTCTGACTTCAGGATTGATTCAGGAATATATGCAGTTGAATCTGTAATAATAGCTGTTTTCATAAAATACCTCCGTCCCAATACATCCCAACATATATTTTATACCGTTTATTACTAAAAATAAAGTAATACAAATAGTCTAATAATATTTTGATGACTCTGTTAAAATGATATTACAAATAATTAATCAGTTATGAGGGATAAGATGCAAAATTATATCACGATAAAAAAAGAGATTGAAAATGAAGAGATTATTAATAAATCTCGCTTTATAACCTATCTATTTAAGATAGAAAATGAAGATGAAGCAAAAGAAAAAATTGCTGAAATTAAGAAAAAACATAAGGATGCTAATCATAATTGTTCAGCATATACTATCGGTGACCAGCATCAGATTCAAAAAGCAAGTGATGATGGGGAACCGAGTGGTACAGCGGGAGTCCCTATGCTTGAAGCATTAAAGAAGAATGATGTGCATAATACACTTGCTATTGTCACACGCTATTTTGGTGGCGTTAAATTAGGTACAGGAGGACTTATTCGTGCTTATCAGGGTGGCGTCGTTGAAGGGATTAAAGTCGCTGAAAAAGTTATTATAAAAAATGCATTAAAATATCATGTGATATTGAGTTATGAGAATACCGGTAAATTTGAGCATCTGATAGCAAGTGAACCTTTCGTTATTCTCGATACAATCTATACCGATAAAGTTACGTACGTTGTCCAGATCACAGCTGAGGATAAAGAGCAGTTTGAGCAGTTTATTATTGAGACAACACAGGATTCAGCCCAATACTCAATTGAAGAAGAAATGATGCTGCCCTTTGACCTGTAAAAAAAAGCAAGGAGAACAATATAAATTGTTCCTCTTGCTTGTTTAATTTATGTAATAAACATTATTTTAATAAACGACGTATCGTCTTTAACATCGGTTTATGATCATCGTCTATTAAACCAGTAAATTCTACAATTAATTCAATCGTTATAATAATAAGTGTCACAATTAATATTGCTCCAATTCGGGTAGAAAGATAAAGAATTATTGATGCGATGCTAAATAAAATCGCAATTGAATAAATTAAAATGACCGTTTGGGCATGTGTATAGCCTAAGCCGAGTAATTTATGATGTAAATGAGATTTATCTGCCTGCATAATGGGTTTACCTTGACGATACCTTCTAATCATCGCAAAACTCATATCAATAAATGGAACCGCTAATATAATAATTGGAAAGAACAGTGAGATTAAAGTGATGTTCTTAAACCCAAGTAAACTTAATACACCTATTATGAATCCTAGCATTAAAGCGCCATTGTCACCTAGAAAAATCTTTGCTGGATAAAAATTATATCGTAAAAATCCTATTAATGAACCTATTAATACACTGCATAACATCATAATAAAAATATTTTGTTGTAGTATCGCAATAAAACCTATCGTTCCTAAAGCAATCATCGATACGCCCGCAGCAAGTCCGTCTAATCCATCGACTAAATTGATTGCATTTGTAACAGCTACAATCCAGAGAATCGTCATCGGTATACTTAAATATCCGAATTCTATAACGACACCAAAAGGTAACGTTATGAGATCCAGCGTTATACCATGCATCACAACAATTAATGCCACACCTATTTGACCAATTAATTTAACAATTGCTGATAAATCAAACAAATCATCAATGATTCCAAGCATATTAATTAATACTGCACCAATAATAATCGGTTTAATTTCAGGTTCAACAGGATGTCCTATCCAGATTCCAATAAGAAAAGAAATTAGAATGACTACACCACCCAATACTGAAACTGGCTTTGTATGTACTTTACGAAAATTAGGCTTATCCAGTGCACCAACAACATGTGAAAATTTGATAATAACCGGTGTTAGAATAAACGAAATTATAATTGTTATCATTATTAATTTTAATGTAAACATAAGCCACCTCAAGCTCTTCATTCTTTTTTACTATAGCACATTATACGTATGTCGCCTATCAAATTATATGTAATAAATATGAAACAATATATTTTTAAGTTGAACATTTGTTTGACGAATGCTTAAATTTGTTACATAATAATACGGTTAAAAGAAAGTATCTTCAATTTAATGAAGGAGTTTTATTATGAGTTCTCGCGCACGAGTTAGAACACAAAGAAAACTATTTTTTATACTTGCCTCACTATTTATGGTTTGTATATTTATATTTGCATTACTTTTTATATATGTTTTTTTTCAGCTGAAACATACAACGGATACTTTACAAGATCCAAAATATTCACGTACAACATCTGAACTTCGCAACGCTAATATTGACTTAAATTCTGGTCAGCCTATTTCAATTGCTTTATTTGGTCTTGACTCGGATGCCGGTAGAGCTTTTCGTCAGGAAGGCAAGCGATCAGATACAATGATACTAGCAACGGTTAATCCATCTAAACAGCTTACGACAATTATAAGTATACCGAGAGATACGAAAGCAGATATTGTCGGGCATGGTACTAAAGAAAAAATAAATCACGCTTATGCTTATGGTGGCCCTAAAATGGCGATAGATTCAATTGAAAAATACTTCAATATGCCGATCGATTATTATGCAACTGTCGATATGGATGATTTCGTATTTATCATCGATAATATCGGAGGAATAGATGTCACAAGTCCACATACTTTCAAATTCGCTGAGTATGACTTTAAGGCCGGCAAGCAATATCACCTAAATGGAAAAGATGCATTAGCTTTTGCACGCAGCCGAAAAGAAGCGGGTGCAATGGGAGACGAAGGACGTCAAGTACGTCAACAGGTCATTGTAAAAGCTGTGTCTGATAAACTACTCAGCATAGAGTCCGTACCCAAATTCAATCAAATATTAAAGACGATTTCTGCTAGTGTTACAACAAATATAGCCTTTCAGGACATCAATAAATTAAGAAGACATTATCCCCCTGCTATCGGTACAATTAAGAAGTTGCAATTAAACGGCGAAAATAAAATTGATTCAGATGGTCTATGGTACTTCATCCCTAACGAAGCTTCTAAAGAAGATGTCAAACAGCAGATGAAAGATAATCTCGGGATTTAATCTTCAAAAATGTGTAAAGCAATGATCACACTGCTTTACTATTTTTTTGACAAAAAGGAGTAAAGATATGAATAAAACAGTGCTTATTGATATTTTATATACAGTAATAGGTTCAATCATCGTTGGTATTAGCTATAATTTATTTTTACTACCTGGTCAGATTGCAGCTGGTGGTATTTCGGGTCTGAGTACCATTTTAAATAAAATGATAGGATCAGATCCTGCAATGATTCAATTTCTATTTAATATCCCTATATTCATTATCGGTTGGTTTACATTAGGTAAATCATTCAGTTTAAAAACTGTTATCGCAACATTTATTGTACCACTCACAATATTTTTAACATCTAGCCTCGTCGAAAAAGGAACAACTGATGCATTATTAGCATCACTTTATGGTGGCATTGTGCTAGGTATTGGTCTAGGGCTCGTTTATCGTGGTAATGGTTCCACTGGTGGTACTGCTACGCTTGCTCAAATCGTAAAAAAATATACTGGTTTATCAAGTGGTTTCTGTCAATTAATCGTAGATGCATTTGTAGTAATTCTTAGTGCATTCGTATTTAATTTTGAACTTGCATTATATGCACTAATCTCAATATATGTTACAAGTAAAGTCATTGATATCGTACAATTACATGCTGGAGATAATAAACTTGTATTTATCATTACAACTAAAGAACAGGAAATCATTAAACTCATACATGAGCATGTTGAACGTGGTGTTACAAGCGTTAATGCATTCGGTGGATATAACCGAGAAGGAAAAAGTTTATTATTTTCTGTGATGGAACAAAAAGAAGCGATTTATTTCAAGCAGATTATTACACGCGAAGAACCCGATTCATTTGTCATCTTCATCAATACATCTGAAATAATTGGCAGAGGCTTTTCTAAGGCAAAAATTTATCGTAGTAAGTAAGGAGGAATTTTATGATTGAAGCAATTATCTTTAATGCTGCTGTCACTGTTAGTGGAATCTATTTATTTCATAGATTTCAATTTTTTGAAGAGAAAGAAATCGTTTTTTCAAAAAATTATATTACATTACTGATGACACTTATTTCATTTTTACTAATGACTTATCCCATTACATATCATACGATATCGTTTCATCTGGCTTTTATTCCACTTTTATTTCTTGGCCGCTATACTAATTTTTTCTATACATTATTTAGTGCCATTATCTTAGTCCTTGCAGAAATTTATATTTTTAATGAACCGCCAGTCGAAACATTCGATCTATTGATTATTGCAACACTTGCTAGTATGATTGGTCCCTTTATTAAACAAAGTGATTTTAATGCAATTCAGTGGTTAACTTTGATGAGTATTCTTATCACAGGTTTATACAATTTTTATAACAATAACTTTAATGGTTTAGAAATAATTCTGCTCGCTATTTCCAGCTTTATTTTATCTTTAACGTCAAGTATGATGTTTGTAGATATATGGCGCATATACAAAGTGATACAACGCTATGAAAAAGAAGATGAAATCGATCATCTAACTGGCCTAGGAAATGTTCGTGAGTTTGATCGTTATCTCAATATCGTGAGTAAAAATGCATCGGAAACGAAACATTCATTATCTTTACTATTAATAGATATTGATGATTTTAAAGAGGTCAATGATCGTTTTGGACATGATGCAGGAGATGCTGTATTAAAACAAATGGCACAAGTTGTAAAAAATTATGTGCCGACAGATTCCAAAACATTCAGAAATGCCGGTGAAGAATTTAGTGTCATCTTTACGAATCACTCACTTGATGATACTGTAAAAATAGCTGAAAGCATTCGACTCGGCGTAATGAACGCAACATTTCATCTCCCAAACAAAGAAGTGATTAACTTATCTGTAACAATTGGTATAGGTTATATTACGAATGAAGAGGTCAAGACGCACCGTAAAATATTTAAAGAAGCAGATGAAATGTTACATGCTGCAAAGCATCAAGGACAAAATACTGTAATGTTTAATCCCATCATAAAATAACAGGAAGTATACTTTCTGTTATTTTTTTATTAAGGAGGTCTATATGGTTTCTATTCAGTTATATGATGAAAAAAAAGTAAAAGATGTTGCAATGCTTGCCGGTAAAATATTATTGGAGTCTGGTGCAGAAACCTACCGAGTTGAAGATACAATGACCCGCATTGCCACTCACTATGGTTTACACAATACACATAGTTTCGTAACGCCCACAGCAATTATATTTTCACTCAATGAAAAAAGTTCTACGCGATTATATCGTATTTCCAGTCGTACCACCGATCTCGAAAAAATCTCAGAAGTTAATGATATTTCCCGTGCGATTACGAGTGGAAAAGTGACGTTAGAAGCTGCGAAACTTGCATTAGATGAATTGGAAAAAGCAAATTTGCAATATCCATTTTGGTTAAAAGTATTATCGAGTGCTCTTGTCTGTGCATTATTCCTTTTAATGTTCAAAGGTCAACCTGCAGATATTGTACCCTCTTTTATTGCTGGAGCGATTGGGTATTTTGTCTGTGATTATTTTAGTAAAATATATAAAATCCAGTTTTTCGCAGAATATGCCGGTGCGATGGCCATCGCACTTTTCGGATTATTCTTTGTAAATTATATATATAAAGGGGAATTTGATAAGATTATTATTTCAGCAGTGATGCCCCTTGTACCAGGGGTACCGATAACAAATGCTATACGTGATATGATGGCGGGTCAATTAATAGCTGGTATTTCTAAAGGGGTAGAAGCTGCCTTAACCGCATTTGCCATCGGTGCAGGTGTTGCCACAGTTCTTATAATATTCTAGGAGGATTAATCGATGACGTTATTATTTCAAACAATCATTAGTTTCTTTGCATCTGTATTTTTTGCAATCGTATTTAATGCTCCGCGTAAACTACTGATGGCATGTGGATTTGTCGGTGCAATTGGCTGGATGGTATTTACGATTGCAGAATCTACAAAACTTACTCTTGCTGTCGGAGTATTTTTAGGATCCCTATCGCTCAGTTTATGTGCACATCTTTTTGCGAGATATTATAAACGTCCTGTAATTATCTTTAACGTTGCAGGTATTATTCCACTCGTACCAGGAGGCGTTGCCTATGATGCAACAAAGAATCTTATTATTTCGGACTTTAGTGAAGCATTAGCGAAAGGTATGGAAGCCACACTTGCATCTGGTGCAATTGCATTCGGATTATTAATTGCAGAAATATTGTTCCAGACATTTCTTAAAGGTTATTCCCGTTTTAAATATAATAAACATCGCAGAAAGAAAGGCCAAAAACCAATCAAACTATAAATCGCATTTATTTTTAGTTTTCTATTTTCAAGAAAATTAAAAATAAGTGTGATTTTTTTGACATTTAAGATTAAAATAATTATATTAACTTATATTCACAACAGGAGGATTACAAATGAAAGATAAATTAATTGAACGATTAACACGCTATGTAACAATTGATACGCAATCGAATGCAGCAAGCACTACTACCCCATCAACAGAAAAACAATGGGATTTACTTAACTTGTTACAAATTGAAATAGAATCTTTAGGTCTTGAAACTGATGTCGATGAATATGGTTATTTATTTGCTACACTACCAGCAAATACAGACAAAGAAGTACCGACTATCGGGTTACTTGCACACGTTGATACTGCTACTGATTTCACAGGGACGAATGTGTCTCCACAAATTATCGACAACTTTAATGGAGAAGATATTACTTTAAAGAGTGGTTTAGTCATTGAAAAAGCAAAGTTCCCTGAACTAGAAATTTATACAGGTCATACATTGATGACAACTGACGGAACAACACTTTTAGGTGCTGATAATAAAGCCGGAATTACTGAAATCATGACAGCAATTGAATACTTAATCAATCATCCAGAAATCAAGCACGGAAAAATTCGTTTCGGTTTCACTCCTGATGAAGAAATTGGTCGCGGACCGCACAAATTTGATGTTGAACGTTTTGGTGCACAATTTGCATATACTATTGACGGTGGACGTCGTGGTGAATTGCAATATGAAAGCTTTAACGCTGCAGGTGTTGAAGTTGAATTTAATGGTGTTAACGTGCATCCAGGAAGTGCGAAAGACAAAATGGTTAACGCATTAAACTTAGCTGTGCGTTTCCAAAGTACATTACCTGAGCAGGATCGTCCAGAGCATACAGAAGGATATGAAGGATTCTATCACTTAATGGATATGAACGGTAACGTCGAACATGCGAAACTTTCATACATTATCCGTGATCATGACCGTGAAAAGTTCGAAGCACGTAAAACAACTATGGAAGACATTATTAAATCATTCCAAACTGAATATGGTAATGATGCAGCGAGCATTTCAATTAAAGATCAATACTTCAATATGGGCGAGAAAATCACACCTCATAAAGCGCTAATCGATGTACCGTTAGAAGTTATGAAATCATTAAATATCGAACCAATTGTTGAACCGATACGAGGGGGTACAGATGGTAGTCAGTTATCATTTATGGGGTTACCTACTCCAAATATCTTTACAGGGGCTGAAAACTTCCATGGACCATATGAATACGTATCAATCGATGATATGGAAAAATCAGTGATGACGATTGTTGGTATATTAGCTAAATTTGAAGAAATCGCATAAATCATATAAAAAGGGAAGAGGGCTAAGACTTATGTCTCACCCTCTTCCCTTTTAATAAATAATTATTGTTTTCTTGTAGCCATCACAATTTGCTTTGCAGTATTCTGTAATTGAATACCGATTTGAATATCTTCAGTATCCAAGCTTACTTCAGGATAAATATTAAGCTCAATCGCTTCTTTATCATTACTCATTTGCTTATATTGTTTTCCACCCATTAAATATATGTTTATCTTATCAGGATTCTGCAGCTTATTAATTTCACTAACGACTAGAGAACCCGTCGTTTCATTCACACTTCCACCACCATATATCACCATATCTGCTTCGTTTATCAAACTGCCGATGTGTGTACGCATAAAAATTAGTTCAGCAGATGTTTTCGTCTCAGCATTGAATAGCTGTTCAAACACAGCGCGAAGGCCACCACCATCGCCACCATAAATTGAAGCATTTAAATCAATACCAAATTTCTTAAATTGCTCTGAAATATACCAAATACTATTATCTATAGTCTGTTTCGTTTCAAAATCAAACTCACTATTCGCAATATGACTTTCTTTACCATATATCTTATACTGGTGGTCACTCACTACTGTAAATGAAACTTCTTTTAAACGATCATCCATATCACCCAACTCAATATGTCTAATTTCTTTTAGATCACTCTGTTTAAGTGAACCATCTATTAATATGTAATCTCGATTATAGAATTTTGCACCGAATGCATTGAGCATCCCAAGACCTGCATCAAAAGTGGTGATGCCACCAATTGATATGATAAATGATTTTACCCCCATATCTAACCCTTGTGTAATCAATTGGCCAAGACCATAACTCGAAGCTGCTAATGGATTTTTACTGCTTAAAATCATCTTTCCATCAATGAGCATAGTGTCCTGTTCTAAAATAGCCACTTCTACTTCAATCGGCATTAATAAATCACTGCTGACATTTCGTTTGATTTTACGACCTTTTTCCCATACTAATAAAGCGTCTATCATATTTTTATCGCTCTCAAATAACGGGACCATTACGATATTTGCAGTATTATCAACTGCTTTAATACCATCAAAAACATATTGATTCGCGTGATGAGAGAATAAAATATCAAAAAATGAATCCATAGCAACTAATATCTTCATCTTTTCCTCCAAAATAAATAACTAATAGTAGCACTATTAGTTAATATAATTATTATTTATTTCTGAATCTTCTTCACTATTCTTCTGCTTTAGAAAGATTAGCAATTGTTATATTTTTATGACTGTCATGCCACATAACTTCTCCATTATTAAAGTAAAATGCTTGAGGTGATTCATGTTTGATGTTTGTCTTCGCTTCAATATAATTGGATAAATCACGTGCATCCTGAACGATTAAATAATATGCGTTAATATCGCGTTCATAAGCAAAATTATCAAATTGATCATATGCACTCGCAGATATTGGGCATGTGTTTGAATGCTTCAGAAAAAATACCTTACTATTCGATTCAAGCATCTCTTCAAACTGTTCAATCGTATTCAATTTTATAATCATGATTTCACCCCATAATTGTGCTTTCGATTTTTAAAATATATCATGGTAAGATTATTTTTGCAATGTATTATTTAATATTACCCCTATCTCAAATAATTACACATTGGTATAATGACTTTAACAAATATTTGGAGGTTACACGATGAATAACAATAAATTCCCTCTTAAACGCTGGACCTTTATCGATACATTAAATACTTGCGTTTTAATTTATGTGTTACTCTTTTTTAAGGATATTAATAAAAATCCTACGCTTACTATCGTTATATTTATTGCAATAGCAATCTGGATATTAACCGTGATTGCAAAGAATATCATTATTTCTAAACATGATAAAAATGAAACACTCAAATAAAAGTATAAAAGGCAGTTGCCTTTTATACTTTTATTGTTTTGCTTCTAAACTATTTAAAGCATCATAATACTTTTCATCAATCGACTTAATATATTTCGTATTTTCTAAAATATTTTGAATCGGTAATTTTTGAAGTTCACTTTCTGTCTTCATGGCAACTTTGCGTTCTTTATAATAATTAATTAAACTGTAATATGTTTCAATTGTAGCTTTGCGCATCCCGATTACATTTTTAGATTTCAGTTTCGTTTGATTCAATTTATTGACGCTTGATTTTAGTAATGGAATTAACGTTTCATCAATATACACTTGTTTCTCGTTCACACTTCCACTTGATGTTAAATAAGCTACTTTTTCTTTTAAAATATCGCTATTGTCATTTACTAATTTAGTTAATGTATCAAAATCTTCGGACTCATTACTATTGCTTTCTGCTTTTTTTGCATACTTTTCATTTAAAGCTTTATTTTTTTCAAATACTTTCGTATATTCTAAAATTTTTTCATTGGATAATATTGACTGATTAAATAGCTTCATATATCGATCAAGTTCAGAAATGAATTGTTTCTTTTTATTTAAGTTTCTCACGTATATACTATGAACATCTTTAACTTCTTTCGTATCAGGATTAACTGCCATAACTTTTTTCTCATAAGTTTTAAGTTGTGGTTTTATTTTTTCCTTGATATCTAATTCCATCTTTTTTAACTTTTTCTTTTTCTCTTCTGTAACTTCTGAGCCTAGTAATTGGTCGGCTTTATCCAATCCTAAACCATCGATTTGTTGAACCAGTTTCTTTTCTTCAGATTGTACATCTTTCATTTGAGCTTTATAATCATTAATATCAGACTTTACTTTATTACCGCAACCTGCAATAACTGTACTTATAAATAATATTAATACAATAGAATATAATTTTTTCATATATGCTCTCCTCAATATCAATATTATACCTAATTTAGCCGAGAAATAAAACCTACATTCATTAATCAAAGGGCTATAGTTACTTATGAAAGGAAAAATGGTACATGCAAAAACAGAAACCAATACTTACAATCAATAATAGAACAGAACAATACAGAAAAAAATTTGAAGAGATTAATAAAATGCTAAGCACACTATTAGACACTCCTATTATCAAAACATTGCATGTCGGTTCTACTTCCGTAGACGGAGCCTTAACAAGTGGTATTATTGATATACTTGTTGTAGTAAAAAGTTTGCATGCAATGACAACACTTGATGAAAAACGTCTAAACCTGCAACACTTTTATCGATTACATCACCCCTATCGAAAGAAGTGTGTATATGCACAGTTTAGTGATTTACAATCACTAACTGAAGTTGTGCGTTTACATATCGTAGAAGAAGACAGTAAAAAATTAAATCATTACTTAACTGGCCAAGCTATTTTAATAGAACAAATTCAAGCGTTTAATCAATATAAGAAAGATCTTAATCATGAAATTTCTGTGAAAGAATATGAAAATAAAAAGTCAGAATGGTTCAAACGAAAACTGTCAGTTTAAAATCATTCCTTTAACTGATATAATTAAGTTTGAATTCACCGAAAGGGCGTAATAAGAATGCAAGTAACTGAAATATATAATCAATTGACTACAATTATCGATCCTATCCATATTAAAATGAATGAACCATTAAAAAATTACACGTATACAAAAACAGGTGGTAATGCTGATATATATATTACGCCGATAAAATATTCCGAAATACAAAAAACAATTCAGTACGCTAATGAACACAATATAACAGTAACTTTCCTAGGCAACGGATCAAATATTATCATCAGAGATGGTGGCATACGTGGTATCGTTATTAGCCTGCTCGGATTAACGGATGTACAGGTTGAATACGATACGATTATTGCCAGCAGTGGTGCAGCGATTATCGACGTATCACGTATTGCACGCGACCATCATTTAACAGGATTAGAATTTGCCTGTGGAATACCTGGTTCTGTTGGTGGGGCAGTTTATATGAACGCTGGTGCTTATGGCGGAGAAGTTAAAGATGTTATTGAAAGTGCCACTGTAGTCAATCAGCACGGAGAAATCCTTACATTAACGAATGAAGCGCTAGCCCTAGATTACAGAACTAGTATTATTCAATCAGAACATTATGTCGTACTTGAAGCAACATTTAAATTACAACGTGGCGATATTAATTTAATACAATCTCAAATGGATATCTTAACAGAACGTCGTGAAGACAAACAACCATTAGAATATCCTTCTTGTGGTAGCGTTTTTAGAAGACCACCAGGACATTTTGCCGGTCAACTGATACAAGAAGCTGGGTTACAGGGCTATCGTATCGGAGGAGTGGAAGTCTCTAAAAAGCATGCTGGTTTTATTGTAAATGTCGATAATGGTACTGCAACAGATTATGAAGAAATGATTGCGCATGTACAAAAGGTCGTATTAGAAAATAGTGGTATTGAATTACAGCCTGAAGTTCGCGTTATTGGTGATAAGATTTAAAGGGATATGGACACGCGTGTCCACATCCCTTTTTATAATACAATAATAAATTTTAGAACTTATTCAACAACGATATCTGCATTAGGCATCGTATGCTGATTGTGTGCAGTCACATGACTAATGACATTATAGTTTCCTTTTTCTTTAAATGTATATTCTAAAGTATATACGCCATCTTTAGCTTTTTTAACTTTTTCTTTCACAGAATTTTTCATATCTTTATCTTTAATGATTTCAAACATGACTTCATCCGCTTCGTTTACAAAAGTCTTACCATGTTTAACCGTTGCAGTTATCTTCACTGAATCACCTGCTTTTGCTTTAGCAGGCACCTTTAAATCAACAGTTAAAGGTGTTACTGATTTAGATTCTGAATGCGTTCCGTGCCCTTCATGACCTTCTTGTTGTGTTTCCTGACCACATGCTGTAAGCATTAATGCACTTGCTGCAATGATGAATAATTTCTTCATAGTTATCCCCCAAAAATTTAATGTCCATACTATTATCATGAACTTCATTCTGTTATTCAATGAACAAACTGTGACAAAGCATAAAAAAACAAGCTAATGCAAAATTTGTCATTAGCTTGTCAAATTATTTAATTTTCGAAGACAAAATCTTCATCAGTCAAAGCTTCAACATTTAATGCAATAACATATCCATCACCTTTTACACTAAAGAAATCGTGATTTTTCGTCGATGTATTTAAAGCATTTTCAATGATCGGATTAAAATCCTTTTCGTCAAAGTATGGTTCGAATCCTAAATTCGCTAAAGCTTTATTCCCATTGTATTGTACATAGTTTAAGACATCTTCAGTTAAATCTACACGATCATACAACATCTTTGTATAGCTTTCTTCATTCGCATATAACTTTTGAAGCATATCATACATATCTTTATCCGCTCGTAGCTTCTCATCATCTGTTAATTCATTGCGCAGACTTTGTGCGTCAAGACCTGTAAATACACCGTGAATAGATTCATCAAGTAAAATTTTTCGGATAATTTCTCCTGAAGTTGTCATTTTCCCTTGTCCAGCTAGGAATAATGGGTAGTAGAAACCACTATAGAATAAAAATGTCTCAAGAAATACTGATGCTACACGTGCCATGTACTGATCATATATAGAGGCATCTTTAGCCCATAATTTATGGTAACGACCAACGATTATATCGGATTTAAATTTAAGATGTGGTTCATTAACTACCCAGTTGTCTAATAAGTCATTTGTTTCAGAAGACGGTAGTAATGTCGTAAAAATATGTGAATAACTCTTCGCATGAATTTGTTCCATCATGCCCATAAATGAGTACACTGCCTTTTTACGTAAATCCTGTGTGTGTAATCCGATTAACGGCATACCATCATCTGCCTGATGCGTATCTAGCCCTGTTAAACCTGCAAGTGCATGATTAAACGTGTACTTCTCATCTTCAGTTAGTTCTTTCCAGCTTGCAATATCTTTTGATACTTTAAATTCAGATTCTACCCACATTTGTGAGATATTTTGACGCCAGAACATATTCGTCATATCTTCTTGTGTATTCCAGTTAACAGCTTTCATTTTGTCAGTCCTTTGTATAAGTGATTTTAAAAGCAGTAATAAGAGACCTTGCGGCCTCTTTATAATTTAATTATTCATTGTAGTTATCGTTTATTATTAATACAGATATTACACTGCACAGCTTGTACATTCTTCTACACTTAATAATTTATTACGTGTATAGTACAGAGATTTTAACCCTTTATGATGCGCATAGACATAAAGTCTAGATAATTCTCTTGTAGAAATATCAGAGTTAACAAATAAAATTGTTGATATCCCTTGATCCACGTGCTCCTGAATTGTTGCGATTAAATCAATCAATTTCATTTGGTTCGTATTGAATGCTGATTTATAGAACCACATAGACTCCGGAGATAAGAATGGCATTGGATAGAATGTCTCTGCATTACCATATGTTCTACGTTCAATCTGATCAACTATCGGCATTACTGAACTTGTTGCATTTTGAACATATGAGATACTTTGCGTCGGTGCAATCGCTAAACGGTATGCATGGAATAAACCATTTTTCATCACAGCTTCTTTTAATGTCGTCCAGTCTGCTTGTGTCGGTACATCCATACCTTCAAATAAAGCTTTCACTTTATCTGATTTCGGTGCATAATCAGTCGTTTCATATTTCACGAAGTACTCACCTGTTGCATAGTTTGATTTTTCAAAATCTGCATAACGTTCGTTGCGTTCCATCGCAATCTGCATTGAACGTTCAATTGAATAATAGTTCATCATCATAAAGAATGTTGCAGCAAATTCCTTCGCTTCTTCACTTTCATAGCCAATTTTATTTTTTGCTAAGTAACCGTGTAAGTTCATCACACCTAGCCCTACAGAATGTAGTTCACGGTTTGCTTTTGCAACACCAGGAGCGTTCTTAATATCAGCAGCATCACTAACTGTCGTTAATGCGTCCATACCGATATGTACTGAATCCTGGAATTTCTTAGATTCCATAACATTAACGATATTAAGTGAGCCCAGGTTACACGAAATATCACGTTTAATTTCATCTTCTGTACCATAATCATTTATCACTGAAGTTTCTTGTAACTGGAAGATTTCAGTACATAAGTTACTCATCTTAATTTGACCGAGGTTAGAATTTGCGTGAACTTTATTCGCGTTATCTTTAAACATTAAGTAAGGATACCCTGATTGTAATTGTGTTTGGGCTATTAAGTTTAACATCTCACGTGCGTCTTTTGATTTCTTCATCACATTCGGATTTTGAACAAGCTCTTCGTACATTACTTCGATATCTAAATCGTCTAATGTTTGCCCATATTCACGCTCTACAGTATGCGGCGCAAACATAAAGAATTCTTTTCCTTCTTTAGCGAGTTCAAAGAATTTCGATGGAACGATTAATCCAGTAGAAATTGTTGATAATCTTAAATCTTCATCCGCATTTACTTTCTTAGTGTCCAAAAATTCTAATACATCATAATGGAAGATATTTAAATATACAGCACCAGCACCTGGGCGTTGTCCTAATTGATCAGCATAGCTAAATCCACCTTCTAAAGCTTTCGCTACAGGTAACACACCTTTTGCTACACCTTTAATACCTTTAATAGCTTCACCACGTGCACGTAACTTTGATAAGTTAATCGCTACACCGCCACCAATTTTAGATAATTGTTTCGCTGTGGAATCGATATAGTTGATTGAATTTAGACTGTCATCTACTTCAAGTAAGAAACAAGACACTAGTTCACCACGACGCGCACGACCTGCATTTAAAAATGTCGGTGTCGCCGGCTGATAACGCTGTTCAATCATTGCAGAAACTAATGCTTTTGCTTTTTCTTTATCGCCTTTTGCTAAGTATAATGCAACGATAATAACGTGTTGTTTATAGTCCTCTAAATATTGTTTCTTATCATTTGTCTTTAATGCATAATCTTTAAAGAATTTACTTGCAGACATGTAGCTTGCAAATTGGAAAGGAATGTTCTCAGCATATTTAATGATTTCCATTAAATCTAACTCCGAATATTCTTCAAACAAATTATAGTAAAAATCCTGATCTACTAAAAAACGTAATCGCTCTAATGGCGTGTCAAAATGGATTGTAAAGTCATGAATTTCTTCTAAATAAACAGCTAATGCCTCCTGATCTTTCTCTAAATCAAAGAAACCATCTTCACGGCGCTTTGTAACCTGGTTATTTAATTCAATATGATTGTATTGTTTCTCTTCTACTGTTTTCATAACATTCTTCCACCTTTTTATTAAATAATTCTACGTCTCGATTATTTCCATGAAGTTCAAACTTCATAAGAAGCGGAACGTGGTATGTTTCACTAATCGTATCACCAGCTTTGGCGAAGTTTTGTCCCCAATTACGGTTTCCACTTCCTACTACTGCCGTTAAATGATGATGATATCTTTCTAAAAATTGCGATACTGCATCTGGAACTTGTCCAAAACCAATAGTACCAGTGACTATGATAAATGGTTCTGACACACCTTCTTCCATGGCAGTTTCAAGAGGTATCACACGAGGTTGTCCTGACTTTTGAATAAAACGACGCACATTCCCTGTTAATGAATAATATACAATTAACATTGGCCTCACTCCTAACTGTAAGGAATGTCACTAAAAAATACATGAAACATTTCAAACCAATAATGTATGTATTATGAAACGTAATTTTCTATTTTTAGTTTAATATTATCTTGTGTTGTTTTTCTTTTTTAACACAAGATATAGTGGTGCATTCGAAACACACACACAAGATATACGATTAATTATAGCACTTAAAAATTGCTTTTCAATCTTAACAACTCCAAAAAAAATTAATTTTAATGTTGACTTTTTATCAAATTTTTTAATCCATTGATACGACTATATTTAATTGACTTGAAAATTTGTAAGGTTAATAATGAAATTTAATTCTATAAAATTCTGTTGAAATTTCATTTAAAAAATGATATAAATTAACAACTTCTCTTCACTAAAGGTGTATATATGTCTTTTTACATATATCGAGATATCTATTATAATAGAACAATCAAAAATATCGGAGGCAGAAAATGACTGGCAGACAAAAAGAAGAACTACAAGATATCACATTACTCGGTAATCAAAACAATAAATATCTTTATGAATACGATCCATCAATTTTAGAATCGTTCGATAACAAACACCAGGGCAGAGATTATTTCGTAAAATTCAATTGTCCTGAGTTTACAAGCCTTTGCCCTATTACAGGTCAACCTGATTTTGCAGCCATCTATATCAGCTACATCCCAAATATAAAGATGGTCGAGTCAAAATCTCTTAAACTTTATTTATTCAGCTTTAGAAATCATGGTGACTTTCATGAAGACTGTATGAATATTATTATGAATGATTTAATTGATCTTATGGATCCACACTACATCGAAGTATGGGGAAAATTCACGCCACGTGGTGGAATTTCAATTGATCCTTATACAAATTATGGACGTCCAGGGACGAAATATGAAGAAATCGCGAATTATAGATTAATGAACCATGATCTATATCCTGAAACAATTACTAATAGATAAATTTGCATTTTTAAAATGATTACTATTCAAAAAGTTGAATTGTCTTAAAATTAAAATAAGTGTATTATATATGAATAGTTTATGTGTATAAACTATTCGTCTTTTATTTGTACAACTTTATTTGAAACAAGGGGGAAATGGTATGGCGCAACACACGCGCGAAGAAGTGGTCAACAGTATGCCGAGAACAGGTTTCTTCGGTCATCCTAAAGGCTTATTTACATTAATGGTCACTGAGTTTTGGGAGCGTTTCAGTTATTATGGTATGAAAGCAATCTTGGTGTACTATCTTTATTACTCAGTTAAAGATGGTGGATTCGGATTACCAGATGCTTTAGCTATGCAGATTGTATCAATATACGGTGCACTTATTTATATGAGTGGTGTAATTGGTGGATGGCTTGCCGATCGCTTTATCGGAACTCGTAAATCTATTTTTTATGGTGCTATTCTGATCATGATTGGTCATATATTATTATCATTGCCTAATAACTTTACTTTATTATTAGTTGCTCTATTATTTATTATATTAGGTACAGGTTTACTCAAACCTAATATCTCATCAAACGTAGGAGAATTGTATCAAAAGAATGATCCTAAAGTTGATTCAGCATTTACATTATTTGTAATGTCCATTAACTTAGGAGCCTTTATATCCCCATTATTTGTTGGTTGGCTGCAGGAAAATATAGGTTTCCATGCCGGCTTTATGGTAGCTGCTGTAGGTATGTTCTTCGGACTTATAATTTATGTCTTTCGAGCAAAGCCAACTTTAGGTTTATCAGGTTTAGATGTTCCTAATCCAGTTACGCCAGAAGAAAAGAAGAAAACATTTACGATTGTAGCAATCTTGATTGTTATCGTAGCATTATACTTCATCATTAGCGCAGCTTTAGGTAAATTATCATTAGCAAGCTTTATGTATTTAGTATCAATCGTCGGTGTAGTATTACCGTTCTACTATTTTGCAAGTATGTTGTTGTCAAAGAAAGCAACATCAGATGAGAAAGCACGCGTAAAAGCGTATGTGCCTTTATTTTTAGCAGCAGTAGCATTTTGGAGTATACAGGAACAAGGATCAACTGTCCTCGCGACATTTGCTGATAAAAATACGCAGCTCAATTTAAATACTCTGACTAATGGAGCGATTGATTTTAAAATACCAGCAGCTTGGTTCCAATCATTAAATCCATTATTTATCGTTACTTTAGCCCCATTATTCGCATGGTTATGGGTTAAACTTGGACGTTTTAATCCACCGACAGTAATCAAATTCAGTATCGCTTTATTTTTAGCGGCATTCAGTTATTTAGTGATGGTCTACCCGTTAACGCATGGTGGTAACTTAATGCATCCTGCATGGTTAGTCCTTAGTTATCTTCTCGTAACAATGGCAGAATTATGCTTATCACCTGTAGGGCTCGCTACTACTACAAAACTTGCGCCACAAGCATTTTCATCACAAATGATGAGTATATGGTTCTTAGCTAATACAGTTGCACAAATTGTTAATGCGCGATTAGTCACTTACTATGACTCAGTTGAAAAGTATCAATATTTTAATAATATTGGACTTGTCACACTAGGTATAGGCTTTCTATTATTAATCGTCAGTCCATTTATGAAGAAATACATGCGTGGTATACATTAATACCTTTGATTTGTTTATCAATGAGGATGATTCCGTATCGGATCATCCTCATTTTTATATTGTTACAAACAATTGAACAAGTCTTGTTTAGAAAATTTCGACTATTAACTGAAAGATTGAATGTAACAATAATAATGGTAAAATAATATTCTAAAATAATATAAATTTTCGAAATATTTATAAATCGAAAGGGATGAAAAAATGAAGTATACAAGAGAACAGATGGTTGAAAGTGTGCCTCAAACCGGTTTCTTCGGCCATCCGAAGGGGTTAGGAATTCTTTTCTTCGTAGAATTCTGGGAACGATTTAGTTATTATGGGATGAGAGCGATATTAGTTTACTACATGTATGATACTGTAGCTAACGGCGGTTTAGGAATGAGTGAAACTACAGCTGCGAGTATTGGATCAATGTATGGTGCTTTAATCTTTATGACTGGTATATTAGGTGGATGGCTTGCTGACCGAATATTAGGTTCAAGACGTGCCTTACTATACGGTGCGACACTTATTATGCTGGGTCATATTGCAATGAGTTTACCATTTGGGATTCCTGCATTTTTAGCTTCAATGTTTTTAATTATTGTGGGATCCGGATTAATGAAACCTAATATTTCAAATGTACTAGGTGGTTTGTATCATAAAAATGATAACCGCATGGATGCAGGTTTCGTAATTTTCTATATGTCAGTGAATATGGGGGCATTCTTATCTCCATTAATTGTTGGTGAATTACAAAAGCAATATAACTATCATATCGGATTTTTAGCTGCTGCAATCGGTATGGCATTAGCTTTGATCGCCTATGTTGTATTTAACCGTAAATCTTTAGGTTTAGTTGGTGTTGAACCGACACATATTCTTGAAGGTGAAGAAAAATCAAAATATAAAAAAGTATTTTCAATTGCATTTTTAGTGATTGTTTTACTCGTTGCAATCGGTATTTATAGTGGATTCCTTACTTTCAATACTTTCTCAATTATAGTAACGATTCTTGGTGTGGTAATCCCAATCATTTACTGGACAACAATGTATCGTAGTAAAGATGTAGATGATATCGAGCGCTCTCGACTAGTTGCATATGTTCCATTATTCTTAGCGAGCGTTATGTTCTGGTCTATTCAAGAGCAAGGTGCTAATACGTTAGCAATATTTGCTGCGAAATTTACTCAGCTCGACCTTAATAAAGTTTCAGGAATTGATTACTTAGTACCTGCAGCATGGTTCCAGTCATTGAATCCATTATTTGTTGTCGCTTTAGCACCTGTCATTTCTGCTTTATGGTCTAAATTAGGTAAATTTAATCCATCTACTCCGATTAAATTTGCGATAGGAATATTAATGGCAGGTATCAGTTTCTTAATCATGGTTATCCCTGCCCAAGATGCAAGTTCTACGAATTTAATTAACCCAATGTGGTTAGTTGCTTCATTCTTTATCTGTGTTATTGGTGAACTTTGTTTATCACCAACAGGTTCTTCTACTTCAGTTAAATTAGCACCAGTTGCATTTAACTCACAAATGTTAAGCTTGTGGTTCCTATCAAATGCGACAGCACAAGGGATAAACGCTCAATTAGTTAAATTAATCGAACCACTTGGATACGCGAACTACTTCTTATTTATTGGTAGTCTGGCAATTGGATTATTTGTCATTATTCTCTTATTAAGTCGATTTATTTCTAGAAAAATGCAGGGTATTCACTAACTTGCTCATTATGTTAAGCATTTATTCTTTTCAAAATAAAACATAGAAAAGCAGGATGGCCAATTAAAGTCATCCTGCTTTTCTATGTTTATTCATTGTTTTAAATCTTTAATCGCTTTGTTCTCTTCCATTTCCAATGGCTTATGATAATGTTCGCAATCTTCCCATTCCAGATAGTCTTTAAACGAATCATAAGAGGCTTATGTTTATGCATTTTTTATTCCTCCATAAAATAGATAGTTGATATACAAAATATATTATAGTATATTTTGTATATCAACTATTTTATTTCCTTTTCTGAAATATAAGTATTATATTCTTAACTCAGTGCCAATAATTCTGAATTATCATAGAGATGAAATGCGTATAATTATTGATTAGTCACATACAAAACGGGAATAGTAGGATATGATAATATATTGAGAATGGGGTGAAACTTTATGCAAAAATTTAAAACAGGTATATTATTCTATCATGATCATTCAGGACAAGGCGATGTTCATCAAATCATCGGTGAAGTATCTAAAAGTTTAACAAGATTTATCGATCATTTAACAATTTATCGCAGTGCAGAACAAGGTGAAATATATACTTACTTAAAAGAAGGTAAATCAGATTTTGATATTTATCTTATACTAGGTGGGGATGGTACTGTACATGAACTCATAAATGGTATTATCGATGGCGATCATCATGTACCAATCGGTATACTGCCTGGCGGTACATTTAATGACTTTACAAAGACTTTAAATCTTCTTTCAAACCCAGTAAGAGCGGTTGAACAATTATTAACTGCAGAAGTGAAATATTATGATGTTATGCAAACGAATGAGCGATATGCACTCAACTTTGCAGGAATGGGTCTTATCGTTGAAAATTCAAATAGTGTTAATCCAGATTCTAAAAGTAAAATCGGGAAATTCAGCTATCTTTTTTCAACGATAAAAAATGTTACAAACCCAACTTTCTTTAAATATGATATCGAGATTGATGGTACAAAATATCATGGAGAATCTTCTATGATTGTTGTAGCGAACGGTGCTTTCGTCGGTGGTAATAAAATTCCTTTAATTGAACTATCACCTAATGACGGCAAGCTAAATGTATTTATCTTCAAAGAAAGTGGTTTGAAGCTATTTACTGAAATGATTGCTATGAAGTCTGAAATTAACTGGAATGAAATCAGCCAGAATATCGAACATTATTCGGGAGAAAATATTACGATCAATACAAATAAAGAGATGGATGTCGATGTGGATGGCGAAATTGATCTTGAAACACCACTTTCAATTCAAGTAATACCTAGTAAACTTAAAATACTCACGGCAACAGATCGTGTTGTTATCAATGAATAATATTTAAGGCAAGTGACTTTTGTCACCTGCCTTTTATTTTTATATTAGATTAACGCATTAATCTTCAAAGAAATACTTTTCAACATCCAGCCAGCTCTTCATTCTGTCGTATTCCTTTATACTTTGGTTATGCACAGCGTCAAAGATTAGACCAGTACCTTTAAAAGCTGCCAGTTGTCTTGGGTTATCATCAATTAAATAATCCGTTCCCACTACACCTTTATTACCACAGAAAATGAAATGCTGAGGATCTAAAAATGGAAAGTGTTCGCGTAACCATTCATACTTCGCATCAAATGAAGTTGGAACATCCATCGCTGCTGTTGCAATATAAACATCAAAGTGCTCATTTAATCGTTCAACGACACGAATTGCATCAGGTAAAACTTCTAAATCTCTAAAAAATGCACGATCAAGTAATAATTCATCTAGTTTATCGACATGCTCTGGATATTCAGTACGCAATTTTTTCTCATATAAATCTTCTTTCGTTAAAGACATTCCCGTACTTTCATTAAATTGAAAGATTACTTTCTTTAGCGTATCAGCTAATACTTCATCCATATCAATTGCAATTGACTTTTTCATTCTTCCACCTCATTTAAATTTTTAAAGAAATTTATCGCTTAATTTCTATTATAAATCAATGCATTTAAAAAGCTAAACGATACGTTTACCATATCGTTTAGCTTAGTATTATTCACCAAAGAATGCTGTTAAGGCAGCATCAATCTTTCTATTATCCTCAACTTGTCCAATGGTTACGCGAACACCAATTGGCATAGGACGAGATATGACACCATGTTGAATGAAAGTGTCAAACAACGCTTGTGGCTGATTTGTCTTAATAAAGATAAAGTTCGTCTGACTCGGCAGAAAATGTTTGCTGTATGGTTTTGCAAATAATTGCTCACGTTGTGCTTTATTTAATGCAACATATTTCTTTAAATGGGCCTGATCTTCTAAAGCAGTAATAGCAGCCAGTAAAGACAAAGTAGTAACATTAAAAGGTAGCTTTACCTTATTAAATTCACTTACGTATGCTTTCGAAGTCATTGCGTAGCCTACACGCATTGCTGCTAATCCATACGCTTTAGAAAATGTACGTAATATAATTAAATTTGGAAATTCTTTTAGTAACTTGACGCCATCCGGATAATCTTTTGCATCTACAAATTCAAAGTAAGCTTCATCTAACACAACAGTAATTGATTGAGGTACTTTACTTAAGAATGTTCTTAATTCAGTTTCAGTTACATACGTTCCAGTAGGATTATTCGGATTACAGATCCATATTATATTCGTATTATCTGTTATCGCTTCCGCCATTGCATCTAGATCAAAGTAACCATCTTTTAGTGGGACTGTTTTTAAATGTGTACCTTCAATTAATGCATGTGTAGCATACTGTACAAAAGTACCTTCACTTGTTAAAACATCGCCTTCAGGAACAAGTACTGCTCGAGATATCGACATAATGACTTCATCAAGACCTGCACCGACAAAAATCTGTTCAGCCGGTACATCATAAAATGCAGATAATTTTTCTTTTAATGCATTCGCTTCTGGATCCGGATAATAATTTAAACCTGTCAGAGACTTTGCTAACATTTCTTTTACTTTAGGCGTTGGGCCAATTGGATTTTCATTTGAAGCAAGTCTGCTAAATTCACCTTCATAACCGGTCTTACGTTTTAAAGCTTCATCAGATAATCCAGCCGAATACACTTGTAACGATTTTAATTGTGGTTTCAAAAATATCCCTACCTTCTCTAATATATAAAAGTATATTAGAATCATGATATATGAAATGACAATTTGATACAAATATTTCGATGATATGACCTTTATTACTTAATCAGTTTTTCTTTCTTTAAATACGCACGCGCTATACTTTCTGGTGATTTATTCTGATAAGTTACAGCATAGTTCATCGTCTGCATTTCTTCATCAGTGATCTTACCGGCTAATTGATTGAGTGCCTTCACAACTTCCGGATGTTCTTTAATCGTTTCATCTTTTAATAATGGTGCCCCTTGATAAGGAGGGAATAGATGTTTATCATCTTTTAATACGACCATGCCATATTTTTTTAATTCAGCATCGGTAGAATATGCATCAATCAAATCAATTTTTCCTTGCTCGATTGCCTGATAACGAATTTTTGGTTCCATCGTTCTTACATTATCAAACTTAATCCCATATTTCTTCTGAATCCCTTTATAACCATCCATACGATCGTTAAATTCTAAAGTAAACCCTGCACGGACTGTGGATTCTATTTTTTGTAGATCACTGATGGATTTCAATTGATATTTATCTGCATATTCTTTTTTTACAGCCAGTGCATACGTATTATTATATTGCATTGGCTTTAATAGAGACATCTGATACTTTTTATTGATACTGTCATTTGCCTGTTGATATACTTCTTTTTCAGTCGTAAATTTTGCATCTTCTTTTGTAATCTCACCTAATACTGTCCCCGTAAATTCCAGGTAACCATCGATATTATCTGATTTCAATGCGTTAAATAAGAATGTTGTCTTACCCATACCAGGTTCAATATCAACATTAACATCGGTCTTGTCTTCAATGATTAATTTATACATGTTGGTAATGATCTCTGGTTCAGTACCTAATTTACCTGCAAATTTCATTTGGTTATCCTTCTGGAAGAATAATGGCCAAACTGCGACTAATAGAAATGTTAATAACAGTAATCCTGTAACAATCATCATCTTACGATAACTTAATTTCTCCATACGTTTTAGTACAAAATCAAATAACAGCGCAAGTAAGGCTGCAGGTATTGCACCGAGCAATAATATATTCATATTATTTCTATCAATACCCAGTAAAATTAAATCTCCCAGACCACCTGCACCGATAAATGCAGCTAGTGTTGCTGTACCTATGATTAGCACCATAGCAGTTCGTATGCCTGCCATTATTACAGGCATGGCAATAGGAATTTCTACATTTTTTAACTGTCGGTATGTATTCATACCGATACCTTGTGCAGCTTCTTTTAAAGAAGGATCCACTTCTTTAATGCCGGTATAAGTATTACGCAGGATGGGTAGTAAGGCATAAATTACTAAGGCAATAATAGCTGGAACTCGACCAATACCGAAAAACGGTATCATTAAACCAAGCAGTGCTAATGAAGGTATTGTCTGCATGATAGCAGCAATATTAATAATCGGTTCAGCGATCTTTGTATGTCTCGTCAGCCATATTCCAATCGGAATAGCGATTAAAGTTGCAATCAGTAAAGCAATAAATGATATTTGAATATGCTCAAATAATGTTTGTAGCAATTCCCATTTACGTTCTTGAAAAGTATTAATAAATGCCTTCATTATTTCGCCTCCTGACTTAATTGTTTAAATACATTGTCACGCGAAATAATACCAATCGTTTGTCCCGCTTCAGTAACAGTCAAATATTCATGCTGACTTAATAGTATAAACATTTCTTTAGCAGATGCATTGGCGTCAATTGCAGCAGTAGTAACAATATTTCTATCAGATTCAATATAATTGCGTACGTATGTAACATGATTTGCATTATCACCGATAAATGATTTTACGAATTCATTGTTTGGATGATTGATAAAAGAGTCTGGTGTACCAATCTGTTCAATATGTCCTTCGTTCATCAAACAAATGCGATCTCCTAATTTCAAAGCTTCGCTAATATCATGTGTAACAAAAACGATTGTCTTATGTATTTCTGATTGCAGGCGAATTAAATCATCCTGTAACTTCTCTCTTGATAATGGGTCAAGAGCGCTAAAGGGTTCATCCATCAGTATAACAGGTGGATCAGCCATTAAAGCACGGACTACACCTACACGTTGTTGTTGTCCTCCTGACAGTTCACTTGGATATCTGTTTTTAAATTCAGCAGCAGGCAATCCAACCATATCAAGCAGTCGGTCAGCTTGAGCATCTATTTTATCCTTTGACCATTTCTTCATCAATGGCACCTGACTAATATTTTCTTTAATCGTCATATGCGGAAATAATGCAATTTGCTGTAGCACATAACCAATATCCCAGCGCATTTCATCCAGCTTATAATCACTTATCGGTTGCTCTTTAAAGTATATATAACCTTTTGACAATGGAATCAATCGATTGATCATCTTTAACGTCGTTGTCTTACCACTACCAGAAGGTCCTATTAAAACAAAAAACTCTCCTTCAGCAATATCAAAGGAAATATTATCAACAGCAATTTTATCATTATACTGCTTTGTCACATTTTCAAAACGTATCATATGCCACCTCTTAAAAAGTTTAATGTTAACTTATAGCCTATTATATTGAATTAAAACACATATTTTTAAAAAAAAGACATGACAATTGCTTGTCATGCCGAATATGTTTTGATTGCGTCAATAAATTCTGGACAGTAATGTTTTAATTTATATGACCCTACACCTTCAATAAGAATCATTTCATCTTTTGACACTGGTTTTTTCGTGGCAAATAACTGCAGCGTATGATCTGAAAATATCGTAAATGGCGGCACAGATAAATCATCAGATAAACGTTTACGCACATCCTTTAAAGTTTTGAGTAATATTTCATCCACTGTTTCAATCGTAGTGATTTTTACACGTTCATTATAAGATGCGTGCTTGTAATATGTCATCACCTGCTTATCTCCGGTTAATATTTCTCTAGCACTTTCGTGACAAAATAGTTTACCTTGCTGTTCAATGATATATCCATTGAATAATAACGTTTCGATAAAAGACTGAATTGCATTTGTAGGATAATTTTTCAATAATCCAAATGTACTGAGCTGATGGTATCCCGGATGCGTCACTGAATCATCTTCCTCACCATGCAATACTTTAGTAATCAATAATTTATGAACCGGTTGCTTTATACGAATCATACAGCTTAATATTTTCTTTGCTTCAGTCGTCATATTATAATTTTCTATTTCATGTATACAGTTAGAACATTTCCCACATTTATTAAGATGTTCATCAGGGTTAAAATAATGAATAATGGTCGACTGTAAACATTGTTTCGTCTTTGTATATGCGATCATCTTATTTAGTTTTTCTTTTTTTAGCTCCTGCACATTTTCATCATTGCTCGTCTCGATAAAAAACTGCTGTAATTTAATATCCTGCTCACCAAACATGAGTAAACATTCACTATCTAATCCGTCACGTCCCGCACGACCTGCTTCCTGATAATAACTTTCGATGTCCTGAGGTAGATTATAATGGACAACGTAACGCACATTGGATTTATCGATTCCCATGCCAAAAGCATTGGTAGCAATCATGACTTTAACATCATCTTTAACAAACTTTGATTGATGTTCATCTTTCATATCTTTATTTAAACCTGCATGATAGATGACATGATCAATAGCTTCTAAATGTAGCACTTCACTTAAACTTTCGACTTGTTTTCTCGTATTGGCATATATAATGCCTGAATCTTCTTTATGTGTTCCAATGAATTCTAATAGTCGCTTTTGCTTCTGATACGTTGGGTCGATCATAAACTTTAAATTATCGCGTTTCGTACTTGTTTCAATCACATATTGGTTTTCAATATATAATAAATTACATATATCTTCTTTGACATCCACAGTTGCTGTTGCAGTAAGCGCCATTATAGTAAACGGATGCGGTAAGCTCATTACAGCTTTGATCGATTCGCGATAGCTTGGTCTAAAGTCGTGTCCCCACTTTGAAATACAGTGTGCTTCATCAAAAGCTATCAAATTGATATTTAATTGGTACAACAAATGAATAAAATGACGTTGATTAAATCGTTCAGGTGCCACATAAACAAACTGATAATCACCGTTTATCAAACCCGTTTCTATCTGTTTTGTTTCCTTTATTTTTTGTGTTGAATTTAAAAATGCCGCATGAATACCACTCGCATTCAAGCTATCAACCTGATCTTTCATCAAGGAAATCAAAGGACTTATCACAAGCGTTAATCCGCCTTTTAATATACCTGGTATTTGATAACAGATTGATTTACCTCCACCTGTCGGCAAAATACCTAATGTTGCATGATTATCCAATGCATTTTGAATCAATTCGCTTTGACCAGGTCTGAACGTTTCATAACCATAGTACTCTTTTAATACTTTCTCCATGATTTACTCCATTCGCTCACTTAATTCGTCCCATTCTTCATAGTATGCTTCATATTCCTCTTCCAAAGCTTGTCTTTCATTCGTTAATTGATTGAGTTTATCATAATTTGTCGTCTCTGCTGCAATGGATTGATCGATTGCTTCTAACTTAGTTTCCAGTGTTTCAATTGCTTCAGATAGAAACTCAAAACGACGTTTATCTTTATAAGATACACGTGTTGATTGCTTAGCTTGTTCTGGCATTGCTTTCTCCTGAACAAGCGCTTCCTGTTTCTTCTGCTCATCTGCTATTTGTTTAAAACTTAAATAATCGTTAAAATCTCCAAGTACTTTATCAATATGCTGATGATTAATAAACCAGTATGTATCCACTACTTTATTTAAGAAGTAACGATCATGACTAACAGTAATGACTGCACCACTAAAACTTTCTAAATAATCCTCTAAAATCGTTAATATCTCTGTATCAAGATCATTTGTCGGCTCATCCAGTAATAAAACATTTGGTCCTTCAATCAATATACTGAGTAGATATAATCGTTTACGTTCTCCACCACTTAAACGATGAATATATGTACCATGCATACTTGAAGGGAATAAGAATCGTTCAAGTAGTTGGGTAACAGATATTTTTTCTCCAGTCGATGTCGTTGCAGCTTCTGCCTTTTCACGCAGGAAATCGATGACACGTAAATCCTGATTTAACTTAACATCTTCCTGTTTATAATAACCGAGCTTCACTGTCTGACCTGTGATCATCTCTCCGTATGTTGGCTTCATTACGTTTGCAATAATATTTAGCAATGTAGATTTTCCAGTACCATTTTGTCCGACGATACCGATACGATCTGATGTTTGAACGATTGTGCTGAAATCTTTAAATAAGATTTTATCTTCAAACTGCATTCCGATTGATTCGAATTCAAAGACTTGTTTCCCTAAACGTTTGTGCGCAAGATTGATTTCCATCGTCTCTTTCGTTTGATGCTGTTTAACTTTATCCTCAATATTTGCGAAACGGTCAATACGTGCCTGTTGTTTTGTAGTACGTGCCTTTGCACCTTTTCGCATCCAGTCGAGCTCTTGTTTGTATAGCTGTTTCTCTTTTTGTTCCTGTTTGCTTTCAATGATTTCTAATTCTGCTTTGTGTGTGATGTAATCGTTGTAATTACCTTTATATAAATAAAGTTTTCCGTTTCTTAGTTCGACGATACGATTCGTTACTTCATTCAGGAAATAACGATCATGTGTCACAACTAATACAGACTTTTTATACTGTTTAATAAACGTAATCAACCAGTGAATCGATTCGAAATCAAGATGGTTTGTAGGTTCATCAAGCAGTAATAAATCTGGTGCTTTTAAAAGTGACTTCGCAAGTGCTACACGTTTTTTCTGACCACCAGAAAGTGAGGTAATGGGCTGAGATAAATCTTTTATACCAAGCTTCGTTAAGATTGATTCTGCTTCAGCACGATAACTGAAACCATCAAGCTGTTCTATTTGTTGTTGAATAATACTTAACTGTTCAATAAGTTGATCATTCACTTCTGTTTCCATTTGCTTGAGCAGTGCATCATACTTTTTAAATTTCTGCATAACCGGATGTGTTTCATCGATAACGTTATCCACGATTGAAAGCGACTCATTTAACTCTGGTTGTTGCGCTGCATACTCAATTGTAAAATCTTTCGGATGCGTTACTACGCCATGATGATCTTCTATTTCTGCAATACACTTCAGAAGTGCACTTTTTCCTGTGCCATTTATACCAACAAGTGCAATTTTATCTCCAACAGAAATGCTTAATGATATATCATCAAATACTGTTTTAAGACCGTATTGTTTAGTTAAATTTTCTATTTTATATGCTTCCATATTCGCTCTCCTCACATATAATACATTTCACTATCTCATAGTATGATATTCAAATTCGATATTCTGGTTTGTTTTTTTATGATATAGTAATGTATTATAAACTTCAGTATTATATTATACACTTTTTTACCTAAGGAGGTACACATGTTCGAATGGTTTAGTCAATTATCTCCTGTTGCTCAAGCTGGAATAGCCGGTTTATTTACATGGTCTATGACTGGACTTGGTGCAGCAGTTGTATTTTTATTTAAATCTGTAAATATGAAAGTATTAAACACAATGCAGGGATTTGCTGCAGGTGTTATGATTGCAGCATCATTCTGGTCACTATTAGCACCTGCAATTGAATTCAGTGAAGAAAATGGACAGATTCCCTGGATTCCTGCAGCAATCGGATTTCTATTAGGTGGTGTGTTTATCAGATTACTCGATGTCATCATCCCACATATCCATCCGAAAGCTCAGCCTAGCCATATGCACGAAGGTCCAAAAACGAATTTAAAGAAGTCAACTTTACTATTCTTAGCGATTACTATGCACAATATACCTGAAGGACTTGCACTTGGTGTTGGTTTTGGTGGTGTTGTTTCAGGCAATGAACAGATGCTCCTAGCAGCAATTGGTCTTGCTATCGGGATTGGCATTCAGAATATTCCTGAAGGAAGTGCTTTATCATTACCGATACATGGTGACGGCAAATCAAAATGGTTTTCTTTTAATATGGGGCATGGATCCGCAATCGTAGAGCCTATCTTTGCAATGATCGGTGCTGGTGCTGTGTTATTAATCACCCCGATGTTGCCCTATGCATTAGCATTTGCTGCTGGCGCGATGATATTCGTTGTCGTTGAGGAGTTAATTCCTGAATCACAATCTGGAGATAATACGGACCTTGCAACTTTAGGTTTGATGCTAGGTTTTACAATCATGATGATATTAGATGTGTCGTTAGGATAATCATTACATAGAAAAAGACGAGGAAAATTTTCCTCGTCTTTTTGTATTTTATTTTTCTTTCCCTTTAGTACCATTGATGTACTCATATTTTGATGGGTCAACTTTTTTGAAGTCTTTATTTTTATAGAAGCGTAATAAGTCACCATTTAATAATGAATCTGACATTTCTAATTCTTTTTCTACACTTCTTTTAATTTCAACTGCTTGTTGCTTTTTAGCTTCATCTTCAATCGGTAAGTTCGTTTTATTATCATAATAAACGCCATTGATAGATTTAACTTCTGGACTAATAAAGTCACCATTTCTAAACACGACAGTATCTTTATGCGCTTTAGAAAGTAAGTCTGTACCAAACATAACGTATGGTTTAGCATCAATTCCTAATAAGTGTAATAGCGTTGGTGCGACGTCGACTTGTCCGGCATACGTATGATCAACTCTTCCTTCTATGCCTGGTACTTTCATAAATAATCCAGTACGTTGTAAATCCATAAATTTAGTAGGCGTAATCTCTTCACCTAATAATTTTTCCATTGCTTTGTTATGATTTTCAGAAATACCGTAATGGTCACCGTAAATAATGATTACAGAATCATCATAAAGACCTTCTTTCTTCAAATCATTGATAAAATCACGTACAGCTTCATCTAAATAACGTGCTGTCTGAACATATCCATCAACTGTTGGATTGCCTGTATTCGGTGAATCAATCGTTGCTTCTGTCTTATCAATAGTGAAAGGATAATGATTCGTTAACGTTATTAAATGAGAATAAAATGGTTGTTTTTCTTCTTTTAAGAATGGAATAGATTCATCAAAGAATTCTTTATCTTTAAGACCTAGATTTTCTAGATTCTTCTCAGACATATCATAATACGATGCATCATAAAACTTATCTACACCGAAGTGTTTGTAAATTTGATCACGGTTCCAGAATGTTTTGTAGTCTCCGTGCATCACTGAAGTTGAATATCCTTGTTGTTGATGCATGATTGCTGGTAATGACTGATATGTGTTATCGCCTTTTAAGCTGAAGGCTGAACCTTGAGGTAAACCATATGTACTGTTATCCATCGTAAGTTCTGAGTCACTCGTCTTACCTTGTCCAGTTTGATGGAAGAAATTATCATAATAGATAAAATCCTTTTGTCCACTTGCTAGTGAATTTAAGAAAGGTGTTACTTCTTCACCATTGACTTTGTAATTAATTAAGAATGTCTGGAAACTTTCTAAATGAATTTTAATGACATTTTTCTCTTTAGCAATCCCAAATGTTGCGCCATTTGGTGCAGCATATTTTGTCTTTGTATAAGATTGTACTTTTGCTAAGTCATCTGAACTTGCTAATGCTTTTTGCTGGTTATTTTGAATCGTCTTTACCCCGTCATATACCGTAAAATTAAACGGTCCTAAATATTTTACTAAATATTTATGATCAAATGTTCTTGTTAAAAGCTCTGGTCTGTCTGTTTCAGCAAATGCTAAGTTTAAGAAAAATAATGAAATTGAAACTCCCATTAATACAGGGACATATTTTTTCTTAAATGATTTAGTTGATAACTTCTCTTTTCTAAACAATAAAATAAACAGAAAAGCAAAAGTATCAATAAAGTATACAAAATCATACCACTCAAACGAACTCCATAAAGCCCCGCTCATTGATTCAACATTACTTACTTGATTTAATGTACTGAAAGTAATGAAATCCGAGAAAAATCTAAAGTAAACGACATTAGCATACAATAAGAATGTCAGTAAGAAACCACCAATAAACACAAACCAATAAGATTTTCTACCTTTAAAAAATAGAAAAACACTTAAGATTAACGCTACTAAACTATAAGGGTTCATGAGTAATATTAAATTTTGAACGAGTCCTTTAACACCTAGTGACAAATCAATATAATATGCAAAATATGTTTTTAGTGAGACAGCAAGTACTGTCAACAAAAAAAACATAAATATCGATATTTTCTTTTCTTTCATACGTTTTCCTCCATTAAACAAACATTTCTTTCGTGATGCTATTTATAATATTAATCATAACTTAGTTACATTTACACTTTATTATATATTGTAACATAAACGTAATGTTTTTTCTGTGTACAATATATTAATTTATACCGTTTCCACAAAATTTTCAAGTGTTTTTACTTCATAAGTATCTTTTTCGTGTAAAAAGTGACCGAATTGTGACAAACTTGTCTATACATTCAATTCCTTTTGATGGAGAAACTCAATTTGTGCTAATACCGTCTTTAGCCAGTTTTCATAACTCTTTTGTTGTCGTTCTAATTCACTTTTGGAAACCCATTTAAAGTACAATTTTGACCCAGGTTTCTTTTGGGAAAGTTTTGGTAAATGATACGGTGCAATATTAGCGATATATGAGAAATCATTGTCCTGATGCATACTCTTTAATACAATAACAAGATCCCCGTCCTGTGTGAGCTGTAAAGCGCCACTTTGTTTTATACGGATATCTGTGGTGCATGCTGGACAATTTATCATATTCCCTTCAAGAATAAAGCCGGTTCTATCAAACCGATTCGTTACGATATAAATATCTTCCTGTAATGCTTGTTTCGTTTCACCTGATAATTCATTCTCACTTACTGACTCCAGATGAAAAACATCTGAATAATAAATGCGTGCCAGTGAATAAGCATCAATACCCCATGTCGTTTCTTTTCGTTTCGCTATATTTTCGAACAATTTTTTCTGAAATGGTGTGTAACTACGCGCCAATTCAAAACGAGCACCTGCTTGAATAATATAATCTTCTGTATCTTTTAAACGACAACTATCGATTTGCAGACCACCGGCAATTGCCATATAAACACGTGTACCTTTTTTAGGTTGACCAAAATAAAGCGTTTCTCCTCTTTCCATAAGATGCACTTTCATTGGCATAATACGTCTTTCATCAGTATAAGCGTAAAACTCAGCTCCCATTAAAGCGATTAACGTCGGTTCACGAAAGTGTATGGTCGGCGCCTGGAAAGTCATTTCAATCGTTGGTGTATTAACCGGATTACCTACTAATGCATTTCCTAATATATGAGATAATGCATCACATGGGCCATCTAAAGATAATGAAGCATTTTCTTTAGTTTCTAACTGTTGAAAAGTTGTATAAATACCTGCTGTTTGAAATATGATAGACATCGTTATATTTCCCTTCTCATTTAATTTACAATATTAATATAACCTTTACATCGGCCAAAAGTCGTAAAAAAATTCTACCGCTTATGATCGGTAGAATATATTGGTGATATCAATCAATATGGTTCTAAAACAAAAAGCGATAAACGTAACAATTATTATAGATGCGATCATCGTCACATATAACATCACCAGAGCATTATTCGTCTTATCATCTTTAAAAAGTTTGATGATATATCGATTCATTATATAGACTAATAGCGATAAACCTGCTAGTAGAAATAAAATCATGAGGAAATTCATCATTCGCTTCACCTATTTTCGGATTTTACACTTTAATAGCATTTATTATAACGCTTTTGAGTGTATTAATAAACCAGGAATATATTATTTTAATTGTAATGTTACCTGAACCCATTCTCTTAAACTATTAATCATATATAATTTAACTTCTCCAGCGCGATACTTTTCAATAAACGTCGCTACTTCAATTTCCGCTTCTTTCACTTCACCACGATCCAGTAGCGCACTTCTCATACATCCATTCAGTATGTAGTCATGCTTTGGGGTATAGTACACCCCTTCACTTTCGATAACCGCATTGCCAATATTAAACTCAAGTAGATATGTATCATCATGAAATAATGTTAAGCCCTCAGATTCATATTGACTACGCACTGACGTTTTATTTTGATGGAACGCTTTTTTATTAAAATGCATCAAACGTAATGCGGCATTATGATTAAATGTGACAATGGACTTAATTGATGAAGAAATATTACCATTACAATCAACTGTGATTCGCAACATGAAAGGTTCAACTTCTTTTATATCATGAAAGGTTGAATCAAAGAGACTATCTAGTTCATTTTCATCATAATCAATCTTAAAATGATTCAATGCTTTCATCATTCGAGCTTTATGATACGCTTTTCTTTTAATTTCTCCACGTTCAACACGCATCGTTTCAATAAGATGGAAATCATCTGGTAAAGTTACGCTTGTATCACGGATATAATCTAGTATTTTGGACTTAGCTACCATTTCGTCATACTCAAGTTCAGGATTCGAATCAATTGTGATTCCTCCACCGACGCCATACGTCACTACTTCCTCATTATGATTATATTCAAGCGTTCTAATCGGTACGTTAAAGATTGCAACTTCATTTGGTACGATTAAACCAATTGTGCCGCAATATACTGAACGTTCTGTGTCTTCAAGACGATTGATGATGTTCATCGTTGACTGTTTCGGTGCTCCTGTGATCGAACCACACGGAAACAATGCTTTCATGATATCATATAAACCTTTGTCTTCTAATGTAGCAGTGATTGTTGAAGTCATTTGGTAGACCGATTTAAATCGCTCAATCGTAAAGAGATGTGGTACCTTTACACTACCTTTCTTTGCGATTTTACTCAAATCATTGCGTAATAAGTCGACAATCATCACATTTTCAGCTCTATCTTTGACTGATTCTTTTAAAAACTGAAAGTTTTGTGTGTCTTTCACTGGATTGCTGTCCGTTGGCATCGTACCCTTCATCGGTTTCGTCAGAACCTCTTTTGTGCTGAAATCATACTGAAAGAAAAGTTCTGGCGAGATACTGACGATTGTTTGTGTGTCATCTTCAATATATGCGGTATAATCACCATGCTGCTTTGAGAGCTTTTCATAAACGTGATAAAGATTGCGTTCATTATTCTTCGCCAGCAGTCTTGTCGTGTAATTCACCTGATATGTATTGCCTAATCTGATTTCCTGCTGAATAGCTTCAATCTGTTTTATGATATGTGCTTTATCATTCATAAATTGAAAATCAAGAGTTATATTTGGTGCCTCTTCATTGAAAGACTTATTTATCACACTCTCACGATTGAAATAATAAAATTTTATTAACTGGTCGCTATCTTTTGTACTAAGCAAAGGATCGAACAATCTACTCGCTTCATATTTCATCACTGTAAGCACAATATATCCACTTGTTTCCGCTTCACGCAGTGCTGCTTCAACTTTATCTGCATCGTTAACAACAACAATCTTAAATGGTTGTTCGAACTTAAAATGATAGTTCCTATCTTTTTCAGCAATATATTTAAAGTTAATTTCAGCTTTCATATATATCTCCTTTAATGAATGATGCTAACATCTTTAATCCATCAGTTGTAAGAATCGATTCCGGATGAAACTGAATGCCGTAAATCGCTAACGCTTCATGACGAATACCCATAATAATGTTATCTTCTGTCCAGGCAGTCTTTTTAAGTGGTAATTCTACTTCTCCATTTTGCCCTAACGAGTGATATCTAGCTACTTTTGTAGGTGAAGCAATGTCTTTAAAAATCATATTACCATCATGAAAGATATCTACCTGATGACCGTGTACCGGTCTTAACTGCTTTATTACATTATTATAATGCATCATAATAACCTGAAACCCTAAACAGACACCAAGTATCGGTATTGTTCCACCAAATTTATCTAAAATGTCATGCGCCAATTTCGCATCTCTAGGATGACCTGGTCCTGGCGATAAAATAATATGCGATGGATTTATTTTTCTTATATCTTCTATAGTGATTTCATCTATTGTCTTTGTCACGACATTTTCATCTAACTGCTCTATGTAATGCACAATATTATATGTAAACGAATCGTGATGATCAATCATAAGTATCATTTAAATGCCTCATTTATTTTTTTAATGGAAAACGCTTTTATTGATTTAATGATTTTATTATAGCTGTAATATGTTATAATGAGAAACGAAATTTAATAAGAGGTTCCTAGCACATACCCTCTATAAAAAACTAGTTTGACATCTTGCTAGGGGAAGGTGTCTTTTTTTATTGAAAAGAGGAATTATAATGGAAAAACAATTAAACAACAACAAAGCACTTGTCGTATTCAGTGGTGGACAAGATAGTACAACTTGTCTATTCTGGGCGATGGAAAGATATAGTGATGTTGAAGTTGTGACATTTAATTATGGTCAACGACATGCTCTAGAAATTGATATCGCCAAACAAATTGCAAATGAGCAAGGCATAAAACATCATATTTTAGATATGTCATTGTTATCGCAGCTCTCACCTAATGCATTAACACATCATAATGTTGCAATCACTCATGATAATAATGTTCCGAATACGTTTGTGCCGGCACGTAATTTATTATTTATGAGCTTTGCTGCAGCACTTGCTTATCAAATAGAAGCAAAACACATTATTACAGGTGTATGCGAAACAGACTTCTCAGGATATCCTGACTGTCGGGATAACTTTATAAAGTCATTAAATGTAACGATAAATTTATCGATGGATGTTAATTTTGAAATTCACACACCTTTAATGTGGCTCGACAAGAAAGAAACATGGGCACTCGCTGATGCACTCGGTAAACTAGATTACGTTAGAAATAAAACGCTCACTTGTTATGAAGGGATACCTGCAGACGGTTGTGGAGAATGTCCAAGCTGTAAACTTCGTAACAAAGGTCTCAATGATTATTTAAATGAAAAGGAAGTTTTATCATGATGCAACAGATATATCCTCAAGTTAATCATAACTATGCGTTTGAATTAAATAAAGATATGAACTTTTCAGCAGCGCATTATATTCCTGACGAACGCGCTGGTGTATGTAGCAGAACGCATGGACATACGTACTTTGTCAATGTGACAATCGCTGGCAATCACTTAGATGAAATGGGTTTCTTAGTGAATTTCAGAGATATTAAATCCATTATTAATGATACATTTGATCATACTCTAATCAATGATTTACCCGAGTTAAAAGATAAAATGCCATCAACAGAACTTGTCGCGAAAACCATCTTCGATATGATTGACAATCATTTAAATACACTGCCACATGCACCAAAAGTGTTACAAGTCTTCTTACGCGAAACACCAACAAGCTATGTTATTTATAGAGGTGTACGATGAAAATACCAGTACTCGAAATATTTGGCCCTACAATACAAGGTGAAGGTGCTGTTATCGGCCGTAAAACAATGTTTGTTAGAACAGCTGGCTGTGACTTTAAATGTGATTGGTGTGATTCAAAATTTACATGGGATGGTAGCGCAAAAGATGACATTGAAATGCTTACAGCAGATATTATCTTTGAACGCCTGCAGCAACTCGCACCGAATAACTTTAATCACGTAACGATTTCCGGTGGTAATCCTGCATTAATTAAAAATATTGCTGCACTCGTCGAATTATTACACGCACATAATATAGAAGTCGCACTTGAAACACAAGGGAGTAAGTTTCAGCCATGGATGACTGAGATTGATCAATTGACACTAAGTCCAAAACCGCCAAGTTCAAAGATGCAACAGGATATCAATCAACTCGATTTTGTCATCAATCAATTAGAATATAATAAAGTCTCGTTAAAAATAGTAATTTTTAATGATGATGACTATAAATTTGCACAGATGATTCATCATCGTTATCCGAATATAAAATTTTACTTGCAGGTTGGTAATCCATATTTAGATGAAACTGTTAATGACCACACAGAAAAATTACTCGCTAGATATGAAGCATTGATTGACAAAGTGATGCAGGATAATACGATGAATGATTGCTATGTTTTACCTCAACTACATACATTATTATGGAGTAATAAAAAAGGCGTTTAATCTATGCATTAAACGCCTTACTTGTTATAATTCATTTATGTGGCTAAAAAAGGAGGTAGAAATGATGGAAAAAGTAATATTACTCAATATTTTGATTACATGCACCTTATTTCTATACTTCTATAAAAAAGAATTAAAACCTTCCTATATACCACTCATATTTAGCAGTTTGCTTGTTACGCTCATCAACTATCCTGTGATAGGAACAAGTAACTTTATATCAAAGACAGTTGTATTATTTGTAATGGTGACAAGCATCGTTCATATTTATTTAAGATATTATCATTATGAACATTATCATATTTATATTCATAATCGTTTCATACATTTGATATTTGCGATAATATTTAATATATCTATACCATTTATCTTGATAACATCACCACAATCTATCTATCAATCTAGTGCATATTTAAGTGTGTCAGTTTTTATACTTGGATTGATTCTATATCAGCTTTCAGAAATTGATCGCCCTGTACGTTGGTTCCAAATCGAACGCATCAATACATATCGCTACATTAAACACCCGAAGCAACTAGGTGAAATATTTTTTGTAATAAGTTATTGCTTACTCACGCTATTTCTACCATATAGTTTCTTCTATGTCATTATCGGAATAACATACATATTCTATATAAAGAAAAACCACCTATTCAAGGAAACCTAAATAAATTGCATATAAATGTTTATACAATTTTCGTACGGGTATTAACTACTATAAGCAAAAGCTTATTATGTTTTTATTCTATACTTAAATTATTAGGAGGTTTATCATATGGGCTTAATTATTATGTTAATTGTTGGTGGACTTGTAGGTTGGGTTGCCGGAATGATTATGGGAACTGATATCCCAGGCGGAAAAATTGGTAACATTATCGCAGGTTTACTTGGCGCATCTATAGGTGGCTATTTAATCCCAGGATTCGGACCTGAATGGGGTGGCGTTCATATTATTCCAGCATTAGTTGGTACAATATTATTAATCGCTATCGTGTCTATCGTTTTACAAATGATGCACAAACGTCGTTAATAAAAAAAGCCCATTTGGGCTTTTTTTTATGCATTAATTTAAATATTGTGTGATAAAAATTCCAACAAAGACTGTTATAAATACTGCATTCGCAATTTCTGCAATACCAATCTTCATTGGTTTCATCTGTTTACCATAAAATAAGACTGCTCTTATTAAACTTGGAATAAATGCGACACCTATCAATGGATGTACAATAAATGCGAGTAACAGCCCTATTAAGTGATAACTAAATGAAATATATTTATATTTAATATTTTTCTTCTCACGAATCATCGTCTTCACATAAAATGTTGTTCCTACAAAATAAAGAAAACTAATCAAAAAGATATAACTCATCTTTGTATCAAATTGACCTTCTCCGATAAAGTATGATAGTAATCCCGCAATCGAAAAAATTATAATTGCACTAAAGTCATTAAGTAGATGACGTTCATTACGTTTAGAGGCAAAATATAAGTTAATCGCTCCAAACGGAAGCATTGCAGCGAAAAATAATAATATACGGTAATCATATAATACAACAGGAATAAGCAACACAATAGCAATCGTTAAAAATAATAGACTTCCTTTAATATAGGCAAAATTTTTCTTACGCTGTTTGACATAAAATAATACATTATCGATAAAGAAGAAGATCATAAACCAGGCAGCAAAAAATAATAATTGATACACATTAAATTGACTTGCAAACATTCCGAACAATACCGGCATAATAATCATTGCCCATGCACCGTGTTGATTTGGTTTTTTAAATTTCATCATTATCACCTCAACACCTATTGTACTAAAAGGTGTATATAAAATACCTCTTTAAATATATCAATTTAATGACGATATTAAAGAGGTATGAAAAATATGAATAAACATTAGCAATTATTTCAAATCTCCCATATTCACTACATCAGGATCTTTAAACTGTCTTTCATTCTTGTTTAGTGTATCAATTGCTTCTATATCCGCTTCATTTAATTCGAAATCAAAAATATCATAATTCTCTGCTATTCTTTCAGGATTGCTGGATTTAGGAATAACGATACGACCACTATCAATATGCCAGCGTAAAATAATTTGAGGCACAGTTTTGTTATATTGCTCTGCGATACTTTGTAATACTTCGTTATTAAACATATCGCCACCTCGCATTAACGGACTCCATGCTGTCACTAAAATATCCTGCGCCTCACAATACGCTTGTAAATCTTTCTGATTAAATATCGGATGATATTCGATTTGATTGACTACAGGTTTAACTTTAGCTACTGCTAGTAATTTTTCCAGGTGATGTTGTTTAAAGTTCGCAACCCCTAAAGATTTTATCTTACCTTCAGCGTATAACGCTTCCATCGCCTGATAACTTTCGATAAATAGATCATTATCCGGACATGGCCAATGTATTAAATATAAATCGATATAATCAAGTCCTAACTTCTCTAAAGAATCATTGAACGCTTGCTTAGTATTCTCATAGCCTTGATCATCATTCCAGAGTTTCGTTGTCACAAATAAAGATTCACGCGGTACACCACTATTTTTCAATGCTTTACCAAGAGACGCTTCATTAAAATAAAAGTGTGCTGTATCAAATGCTCGGTACCCTGCTTTGATTGCAGCGTCAACTGCATCCTGCATCTCTTCATCCGTTATTTTGTATACACCTAGCCCTAACATTGGCATTTCAATACCATTGTTTAATGTCACTGTCTTTGTCATATGATTCACTCCTTTACTTAATAGTACGACTAACATATTATTTATTCAAAAGTTATGTGTTTATATAAGCGAAGAAATCAATTGTTTTGTATAATGAAAGTGAAATAATATATTGGAGGCGACTATTGTGAATAACCACGAAATTGATTACAAGATTTACGGCGATGATATGCAATATGTAGAAATCGAATTAGATCCGAACGAAACTGTCGTTTCAGAAGCTGGATCAATGATGATGATTAATCCATCGATTGAAATGCAAACTATCTTTGGTGATGGTTCTTCATCAGGTGGCAGTGGATTTATGGATAAATTATTTGCAGCAGGTAAACGAACGTTAACTGGTGAAAGTTTGTTTATGACAACATTTACGAACCGTGGACACGGCAAAGAACATGTATATTTTGCAGCGCCATATCCAGGTAAAATCATTCCTATAGATTTATCTGAAGTTGATGGGGAATTTATTTGTCAAAAAGATGCGTTCTTAGCAGCAGCTCAAGGTGTAAGCGTTGGTATTGCGTTCCAAAAACGATTAGGTGCAGGCTTCTTCGGTGGTGAAGGTTTTATTATGCAACGTTTGCAAGGTGACGGTATGGCGTTTATTCATGCAGGTGGTGCAATCATGCGTAAGAATTTACAACCCGGTGAAGTATTACTTGTCGATACAGGATGTCTTGTAGGTATGTCTAAAGATGTTGATTATGATATTCAAACCGTGCCAGGACTTAAAACAAAATTGTTTGGTGGCGAAGGTATCTTCTTAGCAAGGCTACAAGGTCCAGGCACTGTATACATTCAATCTCTACCATTCTCTAGATTTGCATCAAGAATCTTTGCTGCAGCACCAGTGACAGGTAAACAAACAGGCGAAAGCGGTATCGGTGGATTATTCGATATGTTTAGTGATTAATTGATTAATTATAATATTTGAAAAAGCATCCCTTGGTTGTAGTGAACCCAAAAAGTTGAACTTTTTATTAAGCTACTTTCATTAAAGCAAGATTTCTGTATTCTACAGGAGTCTTGCTTTTTAATTTTCTCTTCTTTCTGACGAAATTATAATATTCCATATAATCATTAATTTCCTCTTCTAACTCATCATACGAATCAAATGATTCACCATAAAACATTTCTTGTTTCAATATTCCAAAGAAATTCTCCATTGGAGAATTATCTAGACAATTACCTTTTCTAGACATGCTTTGAATAATTCTATTCTTTTTCAAAGATTGTACCCAAGATTTATGCTGATATTGCCACCCTTGATCGGAATGGATTGTAGTTCTATAGGGAAGGTCTGGAATTACATTAATTGCTTTTAACAATGATTCCATAACGAATTCCAATGTTGGACGCTTACTAATTGAATAAGAAATAATCTCTTTCGAACATACATCAAAAATTGTTGACAGATATAGCTTAGTTCCATTTTTAATGTTGAATTGTGTTACATCAGTAAGTAATTTTTGATATGGGCGATTAGTTACGAATCTGCGATTCAATTTATTCTTAGCTGTTTTGCCAACTTTCCCTTTGTACGACTTATATGTTCTATTTCTATGCTTAAACTTTGTACAAAGTAAATTATTTTCTCTCATTATTCTAAGAACTTTTTTATGGTTAACTACAAAACCTAACTCTCTTAGTTCGTCGGTTACTGTACGATAACCTATCCTATTTTTATGTTTGTTAATGATTTCTTTAATCAAAGTAATTAAATAATTGTCTTTATGTTTAGTGACACTAAGTCGTAATTTCCAATAATGGTATACACTTTTCGCTATCATAGCTACTGATAATATTTCTTTTAACTTATAGTTAGATTCATTCCTTAACTCAATAATAGCAGCTACTATTTCTTTGTTTGATTTTT